>CAXBKQ010000004.1:0-176857 GCA_963976435.1 uncultured Cryomorphaceae bacterium
CAAAAGCCGGTAACCTTAGTTGTGAACTGATTGATAATACTGTTCTTTGATAATAAAGGATAAATACAATATTACTCCTGGTATTTGTGAACTGATTGATAATACTGTTCTTTGATAATTTTCTTGTCTGTAATAAAGGCATGATCTGGTTGTGAACTGATTGATAATACTGTTCTTTGGTAATGAATTTGAATCGATGCGCCAAGATCTTCAGTTGTGAACTGATTGATAATACTGTTCTTTGATAATGGATGACCATTGTGGAGCCTCGGCCAAGGGTTGTGAACTGATTGATAATACTGTTCTTTGATAATAAAGGGTGATGTTAAAATCACTCGATTGAAGTTGTGAACTGATTGATAATACTGTTCTTTGATAATTTTAAATCAGAACTAAATGGAATTAACAGGTTGTGAACTGATTGATAATACTGTTCTTTGATAATTTGTGGGTGACGCAAAAGCCGGTAACCTTAGTTGTGAACTGATTGATAATACTGTTCTTTGATAATAGATCCAGAAACAAAGGTTTTCGATAGTGGGTTGAGAACTGATTGATAATACTGTTCTTTGATAATGTTGACCTTTTTAAGATGTTTGGCTTAGAGGTTGTGAACTGATTGATAATACTGTTCTTTGATAATTAGTGATTAGCCACGCTTGAACATTTTCATGTTGTGAACTGATTGATAATACTGTTCTTTGATAATTTGGGTTACAAGTACTGCGGTTGGGCATAAGTTGTGAACTGATTGATAATACTGTTCTTTGATAATAACTGGACTTGAAACCAAGCAGCACGCATAGTTGTGAACTGATTGATAATACTGTTCTTTGATAATCTGAATTATACAAAGACTTTAGGTATCATAGTTGTGAACTGATTGATAATACTGTTCTTTGATAATATTATCATTGTATGATCCCGTCCAATCTTGTTGTGAACTGATTAATAATACTGTTCTTTGATAATCGCAAACCAGTGGGCAAACCATCTTAACCCGTTGTGAACTGATTGATAATACTGTTCTTTGATAATATCATCATTTTCAGCATCCCAATATTTTAGTTGTGAACTGATTGATAATACTGTTCTTTGATAATGGTGGTTTTTGGAAGGTCGAATGAGCTTACGTTGTGAACTGATTGATAATACTGTTCTTTGATAATTATTACGAGATCATTTCTTTGAAAGACGATGTTGTGAACTGATTGATAATACTGTTCTTTGATAATTCATAATAAAGTTGATATTGCAGACATTGAGTTGTGAACTGATTGATAATACTGTTCTTTGATAATCCCAGACAAAGAGTTTACAATTCGCGAGGGTTGTGAACTGATTGATAATACTGTTCTTTGATAATTAAATACCCTTGCATCATCTTCACCGCTTCGTTGTGAACTGATTGATAATACTGTTCTTTGATAATAGTGGTTGATAAATACACTCAAGCTCTTGGGTTGTGAACTGATTGATAATACTGTTCTTTGATAATATTTTGGAGCATTCAGGCCATCATCTGGAAGTTGTGAACTGATTGATAATACTGTTCTTTGATAATCTATCCCAACATTAGTAGAACTAGAAACCCGTTGTGAACTGATTGATAATACTGTTCTTTGATAATCAAGCATACTCTTAGCCCTTCAAATTAACGGTTGTGAACTGATTGATAATACTGTTCTTTGATAATTCATCGTAAATTCTTTGGCCGTTATACCTAGTTGTGAACTGATTGATAATACTGTTCTTTGATAATCTGGCTTTTAGACAACTACGCAAAGGAAGGGTTGTGAACTGATTGATAATACTGTTCTTTGATAATTCTCTTGTGTTGATTCTCCAGTTTCATCATGTTGTGAACTGATTGATAATACTGTTCTTTGATAATAGCTACAAGTATTAAAGCTTTAAGCGATTGGTTGTGAACTGATTGATAATACTGTTCTTTGATAATATCACAAACCAAACTAAAACCAATTGTTAAGTTGTGAACTGATTGATAATACTGTTCTTTGATAATCACTAAAAAAACAGGGCTTATCCCTTGCGTGTTGTGAACTGATTGATAATACTGTTCTTTGATAATTGAAAGAGGAAACAATCCTAACGGCAGAACGTTGTGAACTGATTGATAATACTGTTCTTTGATAATGTTCGCTCATGGCTGGGCTTGGCTCAACTAGTTGTGAACTGATTGATAATACTGTTCTTTGATAATTAAGAGCAATCAGAGCAATCATAGCAATAAGTTGTGAACTGATTGATAATACTGTTCTTTGATAATAGGGAAGATCAATATGAACACGTTAAGGCAGTTGTGAACTGATTGATAATACTGTTCTTTGATAATTATCGGGATTTGTTAGATAGTCCAGAAACAGTTGTGAACTGATTGATAATACTGTTCTTTGATAATCATATATCTCGGGTCGCCTGCATTCGCTGGTTGTGAACTGATTGATAATACTGTTCTTTGATAATCTAGGCAGCGATGATTAAAATTAAGATCAAGTTGTGAACTGATTGATAATACTGTTCTTTGATAATCTTTCTGATGTTCATGATAAAGAGGCTCTAGTTGTGAACTGATTGATAATACTGTTCTTTGATAATAATTTGTAGTCTCAGACCATCACGTTCAAAGTTGTGAACTGATTGATAATACTGTTCTTTGATAATGGAAGGAAAAGTTCGGATTACCAACAACTAGTTGTGAACTGATTGATAATACTGTTCTTTGATAATTTATGTTCCTGGTATTGTTGGAGCAGAAAGGTTGTGAACTGATTGATAATACTGTTCTTTGATAATTAAAATCTTCTACTAAGGTAGAAGGGGATGGTTGTGAACTGATTGATAATACTGTTCTTTGATAATCAAACAGATTTATTTGATAAATTACCTTCTGTTGTGAACTGATTGATAATACTGTTCTTTGATAATCTTTGAACAGTTTGAAGGCAAGGATATTAGTTGTGAACTGATTGATAATACTGTTCTTTGATAATCTTCGCCTACTGTCGTTACTCTATCCGCTAGTTGTGAACTGATTGATAATACTGTTCTTTGATAATTATTACACAACTGAAATGATTAGACTTTCAGTTGTGAACTGATTGATAATACTGTTCTTTGATAATTGGTGGAAGGTCTTTAAGTGGCAATCCAAGGTTGTGAACTGATTGATAATACTGTTCTTTGATAATCCCATTGGGTGGTATCCTAAAGCAGAAGGTTGTGAACTGATTGATAATACTGTTCTTTGATAATGTTTTCAGAGTATTGCACATTAATTAACACGTTGTGAACTGATTGATAATACTGTTCTTTGATAATGCCCGGTAAAAAGAAGATAGAGGTGCTAACGTTGTGAACTGATTGATAATACTGTTCTTTGATAATACCAGATCGTTCAAAATCCTGTATATCATTGAATTACAATGAAAATCAAAGACAAAAACCCAGACTTTTTTGAAATAAAAAAAAGGTCTGGGTTCTTTTTTTAAAACATTTCCAATTGTTGTGGTTGTGGACTTAAAGCCTTACTTGCCTTACCCCAATAATTAATAATATCCCCATATTGTTTGTCGGTAATTTGCAAAATACTAACCTGACCCTTTGATGGAATAATGGACTCCACTCTTTTCATATGAACTTGACCACTTTGCCAACTTGCACAATGTCTTGTATAGACGCTATACTGCATCATTACAAACCCATCATTTTGTAACTTTTTTCGAAAAATGGAATAGGCTTTTCTTTCCTTCGGACTAGTGGTTGGCAAATCGAAAAATACAAATAACCACATTATATTATAGGCATTAAATCGTACATGACTGATTCTTTTCATAGTTTAGGAAATAAAATCGTAGTTCGTTCTCCCTCAAAACATTTTGCAAGAGAAGAGGTTGTTTCAGACAATCCTACCATGAGCGGTCTACGTCTTTTGTTGATTACAACATCACAGGTCAAGATTTTGAGCAAATGAGCCTTTTCCATTTTTCCTAAAACTTCCGTATCCAAACCGTCTACCAACATTTCCTTTACCAGCAAATCCACATAAGGCCTGTAGGGTTCCATTATATCATCAGCCAGGCAAAAGCTATTATATCTATTCCGGTGATGAATTCCTAAACTAGAAAGCAAACCGCTACCAGCTAGAGCCCTCGCTACTGCCGACCTTAAAATTGTATATCCATAATTCAAGGCTGGGTTTGGGCCTTCTCCAAAACGATCTCTGCGAAATTGATTTGGAAATAAACTTGCCCAATATCTTTTAGCAGCTCTTCCTTCAATATTTTCGGGATCGCCACTTTTTACCTTTTTAACCAAATAAACTAAGGCTTGATTATCCTTTCCGCATAGCTCTAGTGCTATTGCTTGGTTGTGAATTTTCTGTTTTACAGTTTGTTTCCATAATTTTTTCTTCAATGGTTCACTTGCATTTATTTGAGCTCGAAATCGTTCAGTTTGAATACTATGAGTATCTAAATGAAAGAGCATGGAAACAGGCATAAAGTCCCTTGAACAAAAAATAAGTGCCACATTATTTTTTGCCATTAATTCAATTACAGACTGGGTAAAAGTAATTTGCGGATTCTCGAAAACTGCAAACCCAATATCCTCAATAGGAATTTGAGATTCCCTAATTTCTTGATCCTTTGATCGTAAAACTAGTTGCCTGTTTTTTGTAGATAGATGATAGGGGTTTGTGATAAAGATGCTTCGTTTGATCATCTTCTTTCAATATTTCCTAAAACATCGATGCTTACTGAAATTGGATTTAGCTCAAGGTAAGCTTTTGGACTAGCAAAACCTTTCCACTCATTAACATTATTTAATTTCGCTGCTATATGTTTCCGAAATTCCACATAGTAACTTGCTGGAGACATTTTCTGAACTCGATACAAATAATGCGAAATTTGATCAAATTCCATGTTCTCAAGAAAGGCTTCAAAAGTTTCATCACTCAAACCCAAGACAAATAATTGATTCTTTAAGAACACATTTTTTATGATTTTTCCTCGTGCTGGCATTTTAAAAATAACATCCTTTTCTTTTTTTCGCTCCACAACGGTCCAAAAGTTTGCAAATTCAAATTCAATTCCTCCCTCCATATTCTCAAAAGCCAAACAATGATGATTATTCCCCGATTTCACATGTTGGTTAATCCCATCTTTCAGTTGCAAAGGGTCGGAAATATTTTCCTTTGTTCTCACTTTTTTTACGGGAATTGGGGAGCCATTATTATTGCTCAAATAAATCATGGGCATTCTTGATTTATCTTCTCTTGTGGTAAAAAAAACATTGTTTTGATCCTCCTTCGACAAATCAGACAATGTCCATTTTTCTGGTAATTTTCCATTTTCTAATTTTCCTTCAGGGTATAACTCTTTTACACGATCATAAATCGCTTCTTTAACCCTAGGGCTTACAATATTTCGCCATTGTTTAAACCCTTTCACATGATCAATTGGCTTTCGAATGTGAAAAAAAGTTTTGCCTGTGCTGTCTGTATGTTTACCAAAAACACTTTCCTCATGTAATTGACCTCTAGCCGCAAGGCCCTCAGAAAAAATCTCTTTACCTTTTATAACTTTCCGATTCCCATCGGGTAAATAAATTTTCTTTTTTACAGTTTTTATTGTTTTGTCTATCTGTGAATGAAATACCAAAAGGTGATTTATTTTTTTTCGAACATCCGTCCTGAAGTTATCCCAAGGCAGCTCTAACTGGTAATTTTTATCATATTTTATTTCTTTCTTTCCGAGACCCTTCCCTAATAGGGTTGATACCTTTTGTAAAAATGAACGATTTGCAAATGCTATTACTATGGCGTCCAAGGCATGATGTCGATGATCCTCTCTTTGCTTAATTAAATAAAATCGATTATCCTTTACTTGGCCATGTATCAATTCCCCTTTTTTAGCAAGGGATATCCCATCCTTTTTTTTCGTTATTGGATTGTAAACTAAATGTGCAATAATGTTTCCTTCCTCGCATAACGCCGCCAAATACTCTCCGTCTTCAACCTCCAAATTATAATATGGGGAAAGAATTCCATCCAAACCCCAATAATACCTCAGCATGCTCACAACACTGCCTTCTGTTATTTGCACATCCTTACAAACTTTTTTTAAATAGGATACGGCTTGTTTGGAAATATAACGGGTGTCATTTAATTGTCTACTTATAAACTCATCTGCATCAACATTCTTTTCAGAAATAAAGCGTTTGGCCTTTTGATAGGGTAGAATTTTAAAAATACGCTCTTTAATTTCCTCCCATTCATCAGGTCTGTTTTTTCTAAAATATTCGTAGGGTGTGTCATTTCCTTTAATTCGGTTGGTTTCTTCATCGCATAAGGTTTTGTTTGCCAAAGAATCATTCATGGAAATGGAGTAGGGTACAATGTGCTCAATCTGCACGCTTCCTTCAGTAAAAAAACTTTTCTCAATATTAAACACTTTATCAGGCCAAAAAGGGTTTACTGCCTGGCCAGCTCTTTGTTCAATTTCATTTAAAAGCTTAAGCTTCTGAATATTACTGGGGCTATGATTTATCCCATATTCATCTAACCTTAATTTTATTTGATCATTCTCAACCTCACGATCTAATTGATTTTTTCTAATTTTTGCCCGATTTTCCTTGTTGGTCTTTAATTCCCGAGCAAGTTCAATTCGCACCTGATCAGGCTCACCAAATTCGTCAACCAAGGCATTAAAAACTTTCTTTAGTTCAAATAAAGCCTTCATTACAATGGGATTCTTCAATTCACTTGGGTCTGGAAGATATTTTTCGCTTCCATCTCCATCCTCCCTTAAACTATGATGATATAATTTTTTAAAATCCTTATCGATTAAACCATAGTTTTCCCTTAATAATCTCCTAACTCTATCAATTGAAGTGGTTCCTTTTTCTTTTGTTCGAGCCACCTTAATAACATCATCTTCAATCCTGGCCTGATTTACCATTGAAAGGCCGTCGAAAAATTCCTCTTTCAACGCCCTTCTAACTCCAGCCAACAAAACCGCCTTATCATAAGAATATCCTCTTTCTAAAAACAAATTAATATTAGAAATAGCTCTTCTACTAAGATTAGAATAATCCTTTGTCATTTTGAACTTTTTAAAGTCCTCAATTTCCTTTTTTGACAGTGAATAATCCTTTTCCAATTTTTCTTCTAACCAATTAGGATCTTCAGCCCAATATTTAAGGTGCCATAAATCTTCTTTTTCCTTTTCCGAAAAACGATCCCATTTCTTTTTGAAAACACCTAAAAAATTGGCATGTACAGGAGAAGCAGCCAAGCTGTCTTTTGGTCCATAATTAAAACCCTCGATAGGTTTCTTTAGTTTCTTTGCAATAGCGGAAAATTCAATTTTCTTTTTAGCCTTGAGCAATGTTTCTAAAAGAATATCCACATCCTCTTGATCCAATGCCTGATTTTCAAAACGAATATTATTAATACTCGACAAGGCCCGGAATTTTTCAAAAGCAAAAGTCGAAGCTGGGGCTTTGGGCTTGTTGGTTTCAAAAGTGCAGTTTCCAATTAAATGTTTCATTGAACGCAAGGGGCGCTGGAAAAACAACAATCCATTTTGATAAGAATCCGATGGATTAACACCGCCTAGGTTTTGGTATAATTGTTCCGTTAAAACCTCAGGATGATAAGCTTGCTGGCCTCTGAAAATTAGATCGAATTCGTTTAAGTACATTGAGCGAAGGGTATATCTATTTCTCAAGCGAACCTCATGCGGATCTTGATTATACAAAGCACTTCCAAGGGTTCCATACTTTTCAATTAACCCAATTGTTTCGTTTATTCCACTTTTTTCAATGGAAGGATCTCCATTATAAATTACACCTCTTTCTTCACTGTCATCTTGAAGTGTTTCTTTATAACCTCTTCTTTGAGCGATATGATAAATAGCTCTGCCAATTTCATACAAAGACAGCTTTTCTTCTTTTGCTCCCTTATGTCTAATTTCATAAGGGTTCAATTGAAAATAATTCTGTAGCTCCTCAGGAAGGGGGGTCATCCTAATTACTTTTTCCCACTTTTCCCTAAATTTCAGCTTTTCATCGCCAAAATATTTTTCATAGAGATGATTAATGTCCGGAAACATATTTTCCTTGATCAGTTCTTTGGCCAACAATTCTTTCCGCATTCTGCTTCTAAAATTTTGCCTCCTCCCTTGTCTTTTTAGTCTTCTTGTTAGATTAAGAGACTCTTCTTTACTTCCTTTTACAAGATTAATTCCCATCGGGAATATGCTTACACCAGAGTGAAGAATTTTCTTGTTTTCAGAATCTACTACTGCGCTTCCTAGACTATTTGTACCAACATCAAAGGAAAAAATAACATTGCTCATACCTCAAAAAATATTTCATAAAAAATAACATCCGACACAAATTACATTTAATTATTAAAAATTGCTAAAAAAACTCCAAAAATTCAATCAATAAATAATATGATTAAAAATTTGAATTATTCAATAATTCATTGCATATTTACAATATCAATCTATTCACAATAAGGCTAGATGCCGAAGTCGAATAAGACTATAAACCTCGCGTACTCCGTGGGGTTTTTTTATTCTAATAAAAAGATGAATTTGGTCCGTGAAATATCTGAAAATACATTTTTGAAAAATGGAGGGCATAATGATTATCGAGATTTAACCAATTGAAGCCTATTAGATATTTTGCATATTTACTTACCCAAATCTAAAACTTAGACCAATCTTCAACAACAAGTAAATTATTATTCAGAAGGAACCGTCTCAAAAAACAAGAATTAAGTAAACCTAAACCCGACTATATCCATTACTATTCTGGTAGAGAATAAATTTAATTTCATCTAGGTGAACCCCAAACAAAAAAAGCCAACTCATCAAAGTCGGCTTTTCCTTTGTACAGGCGGAGAGACTCGAACTCTCACACCTCGCGGCACTAGATCCTAAGTCTAGCGTGTCTACCAATTCCACCACGCCTGCATTTTCCTTACCAGCATAGTTGCAAAGGGGCGGCAAATATAAATATTTTCTTTTTTACCATAACAAATAAAATAAGAAATATTCCAAAGCCTTTAGCTCAAATAGAATAATTACTTTTGTGGCACTAAACAAGCCGCTATGAAATCCTTTGACTTAAATTCTCTTGACGGAAAAACGGCCCATGCTCATTTATTGGGGGCTATTGGTCCTAGACCTATTGCCTTAGCAAGCACCATGAATGCTAATGGTGAAGCCAATTTAAGTCCATTTAGTTATTTCAATGTTTTTAGCTCTAATCCTCCAATCTTGATTTTTTCTCCAGCAAGAAGGGTGAGAAATAATACTACTAAAGACAGTCTTCACAATGCGGAAGCTATTCGCGAAGTGGTAATAAATGTGGTAAGCCACGATATTGTAGAACAGGTATCCCTAGCTAGTACAGAATATGCCACAGGAGTAAATGAATTTACAAAGTCTGGCCTTAGTCCTATAGCTTCAGATATTGTAAAACCTTTTCGAGTAAAAGAATCACCCGTTCAATTTGAATGTAAGGTGAATGAAATTGTTAGTCTTGGAGAAAATGGAGGGGCAGGAAATCTAATCATTTGCGAGGTTTTAAGAATGCATATTGAAGAGAGCATCCTAGACCATAATGGCAGAATAGACCCAGATAAAATTGACCTTGTTGGAAGAATGGGTGGAAACTGGTATTGCAGAGCAAGTGGCTCTTCTTTGTTTGAAGTTGAAAAACCATTGGCCTCAATTGGAATTGGTGTAGACCAAATTCCGAAACGTATTAGAGAAAGTGTTATCCTTACCGGGAATGATTTAGGGAAATTGGGAAATGTAGAAAAACTTCCTAGCGATGAAGAATTGGAAGTCTATTGCCAAGGTTCTAGCGTTCAGAATATTTTCAATAATTCAACAGACGGCTTGGAAGTGAGAGAGCAACTTCATCAATTGGCTCAAGACTTATTAGCAGAAGGCCAGGTTGAAGAGGCTTGGAAGGCATTATTATGTGATAAATTAAATAGAATATAGATAAATGGAAGTAAACGGATCAATCAAAAAGATCGGAGATGTACAGAGTATTACCGACACTTTTAAAAAACGTGAATTGGTAGTAACAACTGAGGAGCAATATCCTCAGCATATTTTAGTGGAATTTACTCAAGACCGTACTAGCTTATTAGACAGTTATAATATTGGTGATAAGGTGAGTGTAGGAATTAATTTAAGAGGTCGTGAGTGGACTTCCCCCCAAGGAGAGGTTAAGTATTTCAATACTGTTCAAGGTTGGAGAATTGAGAAAAAATCTAACGAACAGGCTGCTGGTGCTGGCGAAATGCCTCCTATGCCTCCAATGAATGATGAAGAGGACGATCTTCCATTCTAAAACTACTGGAAATTCAAAATATTAAAACCCGAGCATTACTCGGGTTTTTTTATCCCCAATTTTCGATCACAGAACGAATATGAAGTCTTTAAAGGCAAGAGCTACATTTACTTAGCTATATTTGAAAGGTGAATAGTCTCTTTCCTAAATACAGTAAAACTCTCTTTTTCAGCTTCCTTTTTCTCGGTTTTGGTTGGACTGGAAATTTATGCCTCGCCCAAAGTCAGCCCGTAGTTTTGGTGGAATATAATTCTGGTTTCCATACGATTACCGAAGCTTTGGATCATTTAAAGACTTTGGACATCAATTCCAATCTCACTCTCCAGTTAAATGCACGCAACTACTTAAACGAGCCCAATTATTTAAGTACCGAAAATATAAATATGAATGGCTACCATTTAAGCATTCAAGGAAAATCCCCAGAGGAAAAATCAAGAATACTAATGGATGGAAGTACGGCACATGTTTTCGACAATCACCTCTCTAATTTTAGCCTTAAGAATGTAATTCTTGAAGGTGCCAATCCCAAAACTTTAAACGGAAGCATCTTTCGCCAAAAGGGAATGGAAGAGAATATCAGTTTGGATCATGTGGATATGATTGGTGGATATTGTGGCATAAGAGCTACTACCAAAATTAATGGCCTTTATCTATCCAATATTGTTTCTAGCCGGGTTCCTCATGGTACTTTTAGAATTGGCAATGGAAGTTTTAGCGGCAGTAGATCCGACACTATGCTTTGGGAAAGGGACAGCGCGGATTATGATATGTGGAATGTAGAAATCAGCAATATCACCTTATTAGACGATTTGGATAATGATACCATACCAGGTTCTGAAGAGGTGTATAATGGCTTTTTATTGCTGAAAAAAATCTACAATTTAAAGCTAAATGGCATCACAGCTCCAAAAGGAAATGGAGGTGGAATTTTATCTATCGAGAATAGTAGACATGTTACCATTCAAAATGTAAATGTTACGGAATATGGCTATAATCAGCCGAGCAGTTCTGGCTTTTATATTTTTAAATGCGATTATGTTGATGTTTTCAATAATATTTTAAAAACCAAGGAAGGAGATAGCCGATCCCATGTTAGCTATCACTTTATTATTAGCGACCAAATCTCCTTTTGCCATAATACAGGTATTGCCAGTAGGTTTAATGATAGGGTTATTTTTGGATTTCAGCTTAGTCATATCAATAGCTTTGAAGGGAATCTTATTAAGATGAAAGATTATGCCTGTATAATTGGATTTAGAGAATTTGATAATTACCAAGCTACTATGGCCAATGATTGGAAAAGTATTGATCAAAATGCTTGGTCCAATACCACCAGTTCTTTACCATTATTCAATTTGGAAGAATTAGATGGTCGGACCTATATCGTAATGCACAATAACGCTTCAACCAAGCTTAATCAATTGGATTTTAGCGAGTATCAAAATGACTTTCAAAAGGGTGTAAATTCTGTTTTTGCTTATCCTGAGAGTAGAATATTTTTTAGAAAATTTAGCTATTACCAAAAGGATGGAAGTTTGGGTAGAAACATGGTTTCGGAGAGTCGTATAGACTATGACCTTAACGGAGCCTTAAGAACCTTACCCACAGATGCCGGTGCTCTTGATGCTGATTTTTTATTGAATATAAACAGCGAGGAATTGGAGGAAGATGAAGAATCTAAATTTTCCCTCTATCCAAATCCAAATGATGGCAGTTTTAAAATAGAGTTTCCCAATCATTATAAGGAGATAAAACTGAAATTGATTGATGCCCATGGGAGGTCTGTAGGCTTTAGCTCCAACCAAACTTTAAGAGGTGGAAAAAATACCATTGAAATAGATTTAGGTGATAATAAAGCTCCGGGAATTTATACCCTTAGGCTAACTTTAAATGAGGAGGTTCATCACCAAAGCTTTATCCTTAAATAGGGCAATAAACATTTTAATTCTTATTTTCCCAAGGTAAAATTTATCCATATGAATTTTTCGGAACGTTTTGAAGCCCTCTTCAAAAGAATCCTTCCTAGTCCATTTACCATTGCAATAGTTCTTACGCTATTCAGTTTCCTAATTGCCTTTATTTTCACAGACTCTCCCAAAGATGAAAATCATTTGATGAATATTATGTCTTATTGGGAGAAAGGAATGTGGGATCAGTCATTGCTCGCCTTTGCTGTGCAAATGATGTTGATGCTTGTTTTGGGTCATACCTTGGCTTTGTCTCCCTTTATTTCAAGATTAATAGAGGGTATCATCCACTTTGGATCCAGTCCTGCCAGAGCCGCATGGTTGGTGTGCTTTTTCACCATGCTTTTGGCTTTTTTCAATTGGGGACTTGGGCTAATTTTTGGAGCTATTATCGCTAGAAAAGTTGGTGAAAAATTTAGCCAAGAAGGCAAAAAACTAAACTACGCTCTTATTGGTGCTGCTGGATATTCTGGTTTAATAGTTTGGCATGGTGGTATTTCTGGTAGTGCGCCGGTTAAGGCTGCCGAAACTGGAAACATCAAAAGCATGATGCAAGGTCTTTTACCGGAAGAAGAGCTGTCGTCCATAGTTGGCGAAATAGCTTTTAAGGATAGTGTTTTCAGCCCTATGAACCTCAGCATCTCACTAGTACTATTGCTGGTTTTACCATTATTAATGGCTTGGATATCTAAAAAATCCAGTGCTAAAAGTTTTCAAATTCCCCTTCAACAAAAAACTCTTTCCATACCAAACAAGGTTTTTAACGGAGCCGAAAAATTAGACCACAGCCGTATCCTTTGCATCGGTTTTGCCTTGATTCTTTTATTTTATTCTGTTCTTATTCCCTTATCCCAACAGCCCTTTTCTTGGAAGTTTATCAACCCAAATTATATCAACTTATTATTACTTGGTCTGGCCTTACTATTTCACGGCAGTTTCTCCAATTTTTTGAAGGCCATAGACAAGGCCATTGGTGGAGCTAGTGCCATTTTAATTCAGTTTCCCCTTTATTTTGGGATAATGGGAATAATGAAACACAGTGGATTGATCCATGAAATGAGTGGATTTTTTGTGAGCATAGCTAGTGAAAGCAGTTTACCCATATACACCTTTTTCAGCGCAGGTTTGGTAAACGTTTTTGTACCTAGTGGTGGTGGGCAATGGGCGGTTCAAGGACCTATAATTGTGCAAGCCGCTCAAAGTTTAGATGCCCCTTTGGCAAAAAACATAATGGCCATGGCTTATGGAGATCAACTCACCAATATGTTGCAACCTTTTTGGGCATTACCACTTTTGGGAATTACCGGCCTCAAGGCAAGAGAAATTATTCCCTATACTCTTTTTATGATGCTTATAGGTGCCCTAGTTTTTATTCTCGGATTAATACTGTTTTAATGCCCGTTTACCAATTAGATGATAGGCTTTGGTTTCCCCCTGAGGAAGAATATGAGGAACATGGTGTAATTGCCATTGGTGGTGACCTTAGTGTTTCACGCCTTGTATTGGCTTATCAAATGGGGGTTTTTCCATGGTATAATTCTGATGAACCAATAACCTGGTGGAGCCCCTTTAAAAGAATGGTTTTAAAACCTGGGGAGGTGAAAATTTCAAAGTCTAGCCGAAATCTTCTAAACCGAAATTTATTTACTATTAAATTTGATACAGCATTTGAGGAGGTATTAAATCATTGCCAAAAAATAAAAAGGAAAAACCAGGATGGTACATGGTTGAATGAAGAACTAAAATCTAGCATATTGGACCTTCATCAATTGGGCCTGGCTCATAGTGTAGAATGCTGGAAGGGCAAGGAATTGGTTGGTGGATTATATGGTATTTCCATGGGTAAAATGTTCTTTGGAGAATCTATGTTTTCCTTGGAAAGCAATGCCAGTAAAATTGCATTTATTGCCTTGTGCAAAAAGTTAGAATCCCTTAATTTTAATTGGGTTGACTGTCAAATTCACAATCCTTATTTGGAAAGTTTGGGGGCTTATGAAATCAGCAGGACTGCCTTTCTTGCGGAGATAAAATCTAATGAATTAGCTAGTACTTTAAGGGGTAGTTGGCAAAATATTTAGGCTTTGTGCTGGCGTACATCTAAGGCATCGCGTAGAGAGTTTCCCAACATCATAAAGGCTAGAACGAGCATCATAATTGCTAAACCTGGAGCAATAGCCAAATAAGCTTTATCCACAATTAAATAGGCATAATGATCTTTTATCATGCTTCCCCAACTGGGCATCGGTGGCTGGGCTCCTATTCCTAAAAAGCTCAATCCGCTTTCTATTAAAATAGCTGCAGCAAAATTCGCCGCTGAAATTACTATTACTGGTGCCAAAACATTAGGCAATAAATGTTTAAAAATAATCCTCAAATCACTGAATCCTAAAACTTCGGCGGCTTTTATATA
This sequence comes from uncultured Cryomorphaceae bacterium, assembly GCA_963976435.1. GTDB lineage: Bacteria > Bacteroidota > Bacteroidia > Flavobacteriales > Schleiferiaceae > CAKZNE01. Next base: position 14,779 of record CAXBKQ010000004.1, read on the forward strand.
TTCTTTTTCTTTTACGCTTAAAACCTGGCCTCTAACTATCCGTGCCACTTCCACCCACATGGTAAACCCAACGGCAATAAATACTTGCCAAAAACCTTTTCCGAGTGCCAGGGTAATGGCAATAACCAAGAGCAGGGTAGGAATAGACCAAACCACATTGATAAACCACATTACAATTTTATCTACTAGCCCACCGTAATAACCCGCAATAGCCCCCATGGGTATACCAATAATTAGAGAAATTAAAACAGAAACAAAGCCTACTGAAAAGGAAATACGGGTTCCTAATAATAATCTACTCAATAAATCCCTGCCATATTTATCGGTACCTAGGCTAAAGGATTTCGATTCAATATTTTGGCTAGCTTGAAACCCATTTTCCCCGAATTTTGCTAGGTCAACTTCCCTTATTAAACCAGTCCCGATATCAGAATACTCTTCATATATCAATGACTTTTCATTTAGGGAATAGCCATTAATTGGAATAGATGTAAAGGGCATACTTTCTCCGAGGAACATAGCGCTGAAAAATCCTTTTTCATCTATATGGGCTTTTGGGATTTTAAGCATGCTCACATTAAATCCTGGCTTTTTACCTGCCAAGGACAGGTGCATTTCATTGGCATTTGGGCTGGAGTCTGGAATAATGAAATAGGCAAATATGCTCACAAAAAAAGCAAGAAGGATGATCAACATCCCTCCTGCTCCTAATGGATCTTTTAGTATTTTTTTAAATAGTTTTTCTTGGGCCAAGAATCTTAACTTAAATCCAGTGCAACGGCAAAGGCTTCGCTAAGGTAAATATCATTTTTTAGGCTTTTAAACCATTGCTCAGCTTCCTTATTTTTCTCTTCGTTTTCTTTCCATAGCTTAAGATCCTCCTTATTTCCACTCAAGAGTAGATCTTCTTCCGATTTGCGAATACCTTTGTATTTTTCAGACTTTTCACGGAAGGCCTCCCTTTCTGCTCTAAAATCTTCGAAGTTTAAACTTACTACCGAATTTTCCTGTTCTTCTTTTAGCCATTTTGCATATTCATCAATAAGATCAAACTTTTCATTATTTTCTATTCTTTCCTTGCTATTGGCTATGGCTTTAGGGTATTTATCTGTACCATTTTCCCAAACCTCATATTCTGCTGTTTCTATTTCATCATAGGGAAGTGCAAAATCTTGTTCGCGCTCTCCAAATTTTATATAGGAGTAATTATCAGGCATAACAATTTCTGGGTTTACACCTTTTAGTTGAGGGGTTCCACCATTTATTCTATAATACTTTTGGATGGTCAACTTTAAGGCTCCTATTGGTCGAAGGTCATTGTTCCTTGCCCCTAGTGCCCTATCCATATCAAAAACATTTTGAACTGTACCTTTTCCAAAAGTAGATTTACTACCAATAATAATCCCCCTTTTATAATCTTGAATGGCCGCAGCAAAAATCTCAGATGCTGAAGCACTTAGTTGATTCACCATTACTACTAGTGGTCCATCATAGGCCACTCTATTGTCACTATCCCTTAAAACCCTTGGATTTTTGCCCGGTGCTTTTACCTGAACTACTGGCCCATCTTTTATAAATAAACCTACAATATCAATCACTCCTTGTAGGGATCCACCACCATTATTCCTCAAATCCAGAACTATGCTTTTTACTTTTTCAGCTTTAAGTTTTTCAATTTCTTTTCTTACATCTTCGGCGCAATCCCTATTGCTATCCTCGTAAAAATTCACATAAAATTTTGGAAGGCGTATATACCCCACCTTATCCTCTCCTTCACCAATAACTGCAGATTTTGCGAAGGTGGCTCCAATTTCAACTACATCTCTAATTATAGAAATCGTTTGCTTTGAGCCATCAATTTTTTGAATGCTTAAGATCACCTCACTACCCTTAGGTCCACGGATATACTTTACCGCTTTTCTTACGCTCATCCCAACAAGGTTTACAGCTTCCTCCTCTTTTTTATCACCCTGCTTTACCGCTAGGATTTTATCCCCTACTTCCAATTCACCTTGTTTCCAGCATGCGCTACCGGTAATAATTTTTGTGATGGTAACATAGTCTCCTTTTTGTAATAGTTGAGCACCAATACCCTGCAACTGGCCAGTCATGCTGATTTCAAAATCTTCCTTTTTTTCAGGAGCAAAATACTGGGTATGAGGATCGTAAATATTTGTAATGGAATTTACATATACGGCTACCCAATCCATTCTTTCCAGTTCCATTAGAGATTCGTACCAATCGTTATGCAGTTCTAATTCCTTTTCTCTAGCTTCTTGTTCTAGGGTTTCAAAACTTTTAATTACCACGGAAGTATCCTTTTTTTCAATGGCATTTTCTTGTTCTTCAATTTTATCTTCAATTCTATTGAGGACTCTATTTTTCAAATACTTCCTCCATCTGTCCTTGAGCTCAACTTCATTGGAAACAAAATCCAATTTTTCATCATCTGTTTCAAATTTCTCCTTTTTGTCAAAATCAAATTCTGCACTTAAAATATCCTGGTAGTAATTTTTTATTTCCCCAAATCGCTTATTATAAATCGCATATGCCTCATCAAAAAAATCAAGTTCGGCAGTTCGGAGTTCATCGTCTAAATGCTTTTTATATTTATCAAGAGATTCAATATCGGATTTCAACAAATACCTTTTGCTATAATCCATATTTTCAATAAAATGATCAAATACCTTTTCAGAAAAATCATCATCCACGGTTTGCGGTGAAAAATGAGACTGATTGAGCACACCATATATTAAGTTTAGAATAACTTTATCCTTCTTACTAGCATCATCTTCTCCTGAGAAACTGAATCCCAGAGCCAGTGCTACAAACATTCCTAGCACAAAAAATTTAATCTTATTCATTTATCCAATTTACATTAATCCTTAGAACGAATCGAAATTAAGGAAAGTCTATTAATTCCAAGCTTTTTATTATCGATATTTGCCCCCTTTAATTTTGACAATCTAATTCAAAAAAGTGGAGTCTGCTTTCCGGATTCTATCTTTAGGATTTTTTTAACAAACAAAGTCTAAAACATGTTCAAAACCTGGCTACTCCTCTTGCTGTGCCCATTAGGACTTATTGCCCAAAACAATTATACCATTAGCGGCTATATTAGAGATGCTGCAGATGGGGAAGAATTAATAGGTGTAAATATTTCCATTCCCGAATTAAAAATAGGTACAAGCACCAACGTTTATGGATTTTACTCCCTAGAAGTACCTTCCCGAGATCTAGAAATTCAATTCCAATATATTGGATATCAAACCTATACCCAAAACATAAATTTAAGTGCAAATTTTCGTCTAGATATAGAATTGCAATCTTCTAGCACCCAGCTTAATGAAGTTGAGATAACGGGTGAAAAAGCGGATAAAAACATTAGTGATGTTCAAATGAGCGTTACCAAATTAGATGTGAAGGAAATTCAAAAAGTTCCACAACTTTTAGGTGAAACTGATGTGATAAGAACCCTTACCCTTTTACCGGGAATTTCCTCTGTTGGAGAGGGAGCAAGTGGCTTTAATGTTAGAGGAGGAGCATCGGATCAAAATTTAATTTTGCTAGATGAAGCACCGGTATATAATTCTTCCCACCTATTTGGTTTTTTCTCCATTTTTAATGCAGATGCTATTAAGGATGTTCAACTTTTTAAAGGAGGAATTCCAGCTCAGTACGGTGGACGTTTAAGCTCGGTGGTAGATGTAAGACAGAAGGAAGGGAATTCCAAAAAGCTAGCGGCAAATGGTGGATTGGGATTATTGTCTTCACGACTCTTAGTGGAAAGTCCTATTGTAAAAGACAAAGCCTCTTTTATGGTGGCAGCAAGAAGATCCTATTTGGATGTTTTTCTTGGGCTTTCGCCTGATGAAACGGTAAGTGAAAATATTCTGTACTTCTATGATTTAAATGCCAAAGTAAATTGGAGATTGGGTAAAAAGGATAGACTCTTCCTTTCTGGTTATTTTGGTAGGGATGTTTTTGGAGTTCAAAACTTAGTGGGCTTTGATTGGGGAAATGCTACCAGCACTTTGAGGTGGAATCATATTTATAATGAAAAACTTTTTTCCAATTTAACACTAATCTATAGTGACTATAATTACGCCATTGGCACTCCAGAAGGCGATACAAGCTCCAGCAGTTTTAAACTCACCTCCAGAATTAGAGATTACCACCTAAAAAACTCTTATAACTATTATCTCAATAGTTCCAATAAAATTGATTTTGGAGTAGAGATCATAGCTTATGAATTTAATCCGGGTAGTATCGAAACCAGTTTTAGGCCTACACCCATTGAGCTACAAGCTGAATATGCCTTGGAACCAAATTTATATATCAGCCATGAATACAAGCACAATGACAGGCTCACCATTTTATATGGCTTGAGGTATTCCTCCTTTTATTCATTGGGAAAACTCAATTCTAGAAACTATCAAAATGAAGACTTCCCCAACGAACTTGAAGTAATAGATACCACGGTATTTGATTCAGGGGATTTAGTAAAAGGTTTTGACGGTTTTCAAGGTCTAGAACCGAGAATTGGTATTAATTATATCATTGATGAATTTTCAAGTGTAAAAGCTAGTTTTAATAGAACCAGACAATATATTCACCTTATCTCCAACACCACATCTCCCACTCCTGTGGATGTATACCGAAGTGCTGGCCGATATATAGATCCCGCAACAGTATACCAATATGCCATGGGATATTTTAGAAATTTTAAAGACAATCAGTACGAAGCTTCAATTGAAGTGTATTATAAGGATTTTATTGATTTGGTAGATTATAGACCAGCTGCGGATCTCATTTTCACAGAGTTTATAGAAACAGAATTACTAACTGGAATTGGTAGAGCTTATGGTGCTGAATTTTTACTTCGAAAACGAACAGGAAAATTAACCGGTTGGATAGGATATACCCTTGCTAGAACCGAAAGAAAAGTTACCGGACCTACAAGAGACCTAAGTATTAATGACGGAGAATGGTATTCTGCAAACTATGACAGGGTACATGATTTATCAATAGTAAGTAACTATAGCCTCACCAAAAAATGGGATATCGGAGCCATTTTTGCCTATCAAACGGGGAGGCCTTATACTCCGCCATCAGCAAAATTTGAATACCAGGGAATTACTGCTCCCCTTTATGAGGATAGAAATAGCCAAAGAATTCCACATTACCATAGATTGGATTTAAGCGCTACCTATACTCCAGAATCTAAACCTGGTAGAAAATATCATTCGAGCTGGAATTTTGGGGTCTACAATGTTTATGCTCGAAAGAATGCCTACTCCATATTTTTCCAATCTACTCCCCAAGAGGAGGGTCAAACAAGCTCAAGCACTTCGGATACCCAGGCTGTAAGGCTATCCATTTTTGCCACTGCAATCCCTTTCGTAACCTGGAATTTTAATTTTTAAGAAACGATGAAAAACCTATTTAAAAATATCAGCTTTTTATTCTTTCTCCTTTTCCTGGTTTCTTGTCAGGATGTAATTGAATTGGATGTTGAAGACGGTTCAAAAAGAATAGTTATTGACGGTAGGATTAGCGATAGAAGTCCTAACTATGTAGAAGTTACTACAACAGCACCTTATTTTGATCAAGGCCCCACCAATAGAGTGAGCAATTGTGCAGTAGTTATTTATGAGGATGGCGATACTGCTGCAGTTCTTGTTCCGGATTCTATACCAGGGCTGTATAGCACAAGCTTCCAAGGGGTAATAGGCAAGCAATATGAAATATCAGTAGAAGTTTTTCCTGGAAATGAAGCTTTTGAAGCTAGTGTTTGGAAGTCCAATCCTGAAACCTTGAAGAGGGTATTTTCTATAGACTCTTTAAATATCCGAAAGCTAAACAGGAATACCACCCCTCAAACTTTTGAAGAAGGATACTTTGCTTTAATGTATTTTCAAGAGCCTCCTGGACTAGGAGATAATTATAGAATTAGAAGATGGCTAAATGACTCCCTTTTTAGTTCAGAGGTATTTACCTTTGAGGATGATTTTTTTGACGGTCGCTATATAGGAGGTTCTGGTTTATTTGCTATTCCAGCCTTTAATCTCTTTGGCCCATTTGATGAAGATGAAAAGGACATTTTTACGGTAGAAGTAAGCTCTATAACTGATGATTATTCTAGTTTTCTAGGAGTATTGGCAGAGCAGGTTTTCCAGGTAGGTGGCCCATTTGACCCTCCACCCCAAACGATAATTGGAAATATTTATAATTTAGATGATCCCTCAGAATTTGGCCTAGGGTATTTTTCAGCCAGTGCGCTTGACCAAGGTCAAATCACCTTTAGTAAATAAGAAAAATGAATGATAGCATAAATATTGACCACTGGGCAAATACTTGGCTGATAGAAAATGGGATAAGCGCTACTACTGCGCCCTATTTAACCATCATCTTGGATTTATTAATCCTATTAATAGCCAGTTATATTATTGATTTTGTTGCCAAAAAAGTAATTTTAAGAGTGGTTGGTGCTTATGTAAGAAGATCTAAAAATGAGTACGACGATATATTCCTTCATAAAAAGGTTTTTAATGGTTTAGCACATCTTATACCAGCAGTTCTCATCTACAATTTCATACCCTATATTTTTGATGATTTGAAGGGTAGTATTGTTGTTATTCTACAGAAGGTTATCGTCTTCTATGCAGTTATTGTTTTCCTAAATGTTATGACCCGCTTTTTTAGGTCACTAGAGGAAATTGGCTTGAATTCCAAACGATTTGAAGGTAAACCTATAAGCAGCTATATCCAATTATTTATTCTGATAAGCTATATAATTGGTGGTGTTTTTATGCTATCGATGGTGGTAGGGAAAAGTCCACTAACCATATTGGCAAGCTTTGGTGCAGCTACGGCTGTTATCCTTTTAATTTTTAGAGATACCATTTTAGGACTTGTTGCTAGCATACAAATTTCTGCAAATGATATGGTCCGCTTGGGCGACTGGGTAGGACTAGAGAAATATGGTGCAGATGGTACAGTAACTGAAATCAACTTGACTACCGTAAAAATTCGCAATTGGGATAAAACAATTACCACGGTTCCCACTTATGCTTTTATTTCCGACTCTTTTAAAAATTGGCGGGGAATGGAAAATACCGGCTTAAGAAGAATCAAAAGGCATATTTATATCGATCTGAACTCCATAAAGTTTGTAAGCGATGAAATGTTCGGCCGTTTCTCTAAAATTCGAAGAGTTGCAGATTACCTTAAAAAGAGGCAAGCCGAGATTGACGAATTTAATAGCGCCAATAATTTAGACACTTCAGTATTAATTAATGGTAGGCATTTAACCAATATTGGGGTATTTAGAAGATATGCCTTGAAATACCTGGAAGAACATCCCAATATAGACCAGAAAGAAACTGTTATGGTGAGGCAATTGCAGCCAACAGAAAAGGGATTAGCCTTGGAGATTTATGCTTTTAGCAATGATATAGCTTGGGTGAACTATGAAAATATTCAATCCGATATTTTTGATCATTTATTTTCAGCTATTGAAATGTTCGATTTAAAGCTATTCCAGAATCCTTCCGGATCCGATTTTAGATCCTTAAACCTCAATGGTGAATAGATCTGTCCTTCCATTTTAATCCCATACTTCCAAAAAGGATATATAAAGAGGTAAATGAAATATAAAGGGGATAGAGCAAAGCTAAAAAGGGCACCCATTTTAATAAATCCTTGTCCTCCTCATTTTTCAAAAACTGTCTTAACAGGATATAATCTGGTATCAGTTTAATAAAATAGATCAGCAAAAAACCCATAAAATTTCGCGGCTCTAAAAAGCCAAAAGTCAGGAGGAGAATTTGGGATATGCTGAGGAGAAAAACCAAAGCGGCTATCCATTTCGCCTTTTTCATTGGGTAATCTGTAGTTTTACTTCCCCATCGAATTCTCTGCTTAAAAAATTCTGAAATACTTCCTGGTACATTAGTTTTTACAAGGGCTTGGGGCTGTACCGCCACACTATCCTTGTTTTCCATACTTAGGCTTTGAATTAAAAAGACATCATCGCCACTAGCCCAATTTTGACCCTTTATATTTTTCGGAATTTTACTCTTTCTATAGGCCAAATTAGCACCATTGGACATAATAGGTAAATTCATCATCGCCAAACTCAATCCGCTGGCTTGCAAGGAGGCAAATTCCAAGGCCATTAATTTCCCAGAAATAGAATCATCGGAAATCATTTTCACCCTTGCTACTACGGCATTACATTCTTTATTTTCAAAGGGAAGTAAGATAAACTTCAGCCAATCCTTATCTACTTCACAGTCTGCATCCGTTTGAATTATAATATCATATTTGGCGCAGAGTAGCCCTTGTTCAATAGCCTTTTTCTTTCCTTCTCCTTGTAGATTCTGGATTAGTGAAATTTGGTGTTTTGGATTATTATTTATGAAGTTCTTTATCCTTTGGCTGGAGTGATCATCAGAGTGATCATCAATAAATATTATTTCAAAACTATCAATTGGAAAGTTTAATTCTAAAATAGAATTGAAAAGCTTGGTTAATTGATTTTCCTCATTTCTAAAGGGAATTAAAATACTACAGTTCTGATAGCTAGAAAAATCTGGCTTTGGAGCTTTAAAGTTTTTTAACAAAGAGGCCAATTTCAATATTAAAAGCCCATAGATCAGTGCTAAAATTAGGGAGATGAAAAAAAATGGGTAAAAGTCCAAGTCGATCTAGGTTTAATACCAAAATTAATCCTTTATTTTTGGCTAATGGCAAAGGACAAAGTGATTTTAGGAATTGATCCCGGAACCAATATTTTGGGATATGGTATTATTAAAATCACCGGTAAGGAAATTAGCACTCTTTCTTTTGGAGTAATAATGTTGGATAAAATAGAGGGCCATACCCTAAAGCTGAAATCGATATTTGAGAAAACTAGCAGTTTAATTGAAAGATATTTACCGGATGAGATGGCTGTAGAAGCGCCATTTTTTGGAAAGAATGTTCAATCTATGCTTAAACTTGGTAGGGCTCAAGGTGTGGTTATGGCTGCCGCTTTAAATAAAAACATTAGCATTGAGGAATATGCCCCTCGGAAAGTAAAGCAATCGGTTACAGGAAATGGAAATGCCAGCAAAGAACAGGTGGCGGGGATGGTGGAGAATATCCTTAAAACCAAAATTGAATCTAAGTATATGGATGCCACAGACGGCCTTGCCGTAGCTTTATGTCACCATTATCAAGATAATGTATTGCTAAAGGGCGCCTCTTCCAAAAATTGGAAAAGCTTTATTAAAAACAATCCAGGAAGAATTAGCGGATAATGCTTTTATAATTTAGACTGGATTTTCTCTGCTATTTGTTGAAATTCCTCTGGACTAAACTTCGCCTTTGCCTGACTAAAATCCATATCGCTCACTTTATCCATTGGAATGAGATGTATGTGTGCATGGGGAACTTCTAAACCTACTACGGCTGTTCCAACCTTTTTACAGGGTATAGCCTTTCCAATAGCATGTGCCACTTGTTTAGCGAACAACCATAATTCTTGATAATTCTCATCATCAAGATCGAATATATAGTCTTGTTCTTTTTTTGGAATTACAAGTGTATGTCCAGCCCTTAGTGGGAATACATCTAAAAATGCTAAGAATTTATCATTCTCTGCAATTTTATAGGATGGAATAGAACCATCAACGATTTTGGAAAAAATACTTGCCATCAGGCTAAGGAAATTTCTAGAACTTCAAATTTAATTTTACCGGCGGGAATTTGAATTTCGGCAATTTCGCCCACTTTTTTCCCTACCAAACCTTTACCAATAGGAGAGTTAACAGAAATCTTACCCATTTTCAAATCCGATTCAGATTCGGAAACCAAGGTATATTTCATTTCCGCATTATTGGCTAAATTTTTAATTCTAACGGTAGAAAGCACCATTACTTTGGAGGTATCAATTTTAGAGCTATCCAAAATTCTGGCATTAGCAATAGTATCTTCCAACTTGCTAATTTTCATTTCCAATAAACCCTGAGCCTCTTTTGCGGCGTCGTATTCTGCATTTTCAGATAAATCTCCTTTATCTCTCGCTTCTGCTATTTGTTGAGAAATGGATGGCCTTTGCACAGATTTCATATGCTCCAATTCGCCTTTCAATTTCTTCAATCCTTCTTCGGAGTAATAACTAATTGCCATAACTAATAATATTAAAAAAAGAAAAAGACCTAAATAGGTCTTTTTCCGTTAATGCAAATATAAGGATTAAATTATCTTTTGACTTATAGAGTAAATTGAATTCCTATAGAATGTACACCTGAAAAGGAGTTTGTAGCTCTAAAAGAATAATCGATACCTATTTTAGTTCCTGAATCACCTAGTGGTGCCGTTAGGGAAGCACCAGCAGAGAGACCCGTAAAAACCGTTGTTTGATCTTCAAAAACCCTATTATCGTAAAAGGTATATCCTGCTCTTATTCCAAAGCGATCTTTTAATTTATACTGGGTACCAAGGGTATATTGGTCCTTTTCAAAAGAATTAGATTGGAAAGATCCAGCGAAGGTGAGAACTTGAGAGTCGAAATTAAAATCATAGCTACCACCGATACTTAAGGTCGTTGGCAATTCAAAGGTTGCAGACCTTTCTTCAAAAGCACGTGTAAAACCGCCTTGAGGAGAAGGTAGGTTGATGGTTTTACCATCCCCTTCAAAAGCAACTGAAGGACCCACATTTTTAAGAGTAATTCCAAATTTCATTTGCTCTTCTTTACCCGTAACATATTGAACACCCGCATCAAAATTAAGGGCATTAACATTTAAGTTATCTGAAGCTGAAGAGTATAATTTGATATTTACACCACCTCGAATATTAGTCGTAAAAGCTTGAGCATAGCTCACTCCAAGTATTACGGTGCTAGGACTAATCGTTCCGATTCCACCTTCTGGATTGGCTTCAGTTGTTCTATCCCATTCGCCATAGTCGAAGCTTACAAAGCTTGCTCCTAAAACACCTCTGGAGCCCACCTTTTGGTTAAAACCAGCAGCGTTAATATTTATTCCTGCACCTACTAACCAGCTAGTACTAGTAAAAGAAACATCAGTTTTACTTGTTCCAGCGGTTCCAGCTACATTTAGGAAACTAGCTTCAACACCTGAAATCCCACCAACATTAGACCCAGCCCATCCGGCGCTTCTTGCCCATGGATTAATCAATAATTCGGAGGCACCTGCAGATCCAGATCTTTGCGGGTTTCCAGCGGATAGTGAAGTGGCCATAGCTAGTGAAGCAGCACAAAAGCCTATTTTCAATATTGTTTTTTTCATACTCACAAAGGGTCTTTATTAAAATGCGTTTAAGTCAACCGGACGAAGGGTACCCATCCATTTCACCACTTTTTCTCCTACACCAGGATTGTTTATATGGATAATATAAACACCACTTGCAATAGGTACATTAAAGTCGTTTTTCAAATCCCACTCTACAAATGATAGAGCGTTATCCTTACTAATTGTACGTACTAATGTTCCATTGGTCATATAAACATTAATATCACATCTCGGAGGTAAATTGGTGATTTTTACAATATTATCCAGCTGTGAATCTTCATATTGTGAAGCGCCGTTATATGGATTTGGTACAACACGAATTAAATCCATTGCTGCTTTCGCTGCAGAAACATCTCCTTTAGATGCTCCCAATCCACTTGTATTGAATTGGTAAATTGGATTTCCATCGTTTAAGCTTCCTTGTGACTTGCGATAAGGATGAGCCATTCTAAGCTCAATTCTTACATCGGTAGGAATCATATTATAATTGCTAAACTCAAACACCGGACTTGAAACCATAGAATATGATGTCCAGTTAAAGGCTTTTGAAAAATCTTGGATATCGATAACCCTTCCAGTTTCTAAACCTCCCATCTGGTCTGCAAGTGGGAAATCGGCAATATTATCACCTCTATAAGTAAGGTCTATGATAGAACCGTTTCTAATCTTCACAGAATCAGAGAACACATAAATTGGCTGTTGTCCACCTAATTTAAAGAGCTCGTTTTGAGGTCCTGCAACTAAATTCGCTGAAGGATTCCAGATCATATCTCTACCATTATCGGCAATAAAGAATGAATTTTCTCCAAAAGCCATATACAGCCTTCTACCTGTTTCAACATTTATAGCATAGCCTGGGAAGAAACTCCAACCAGTTGGTGTACTATTATTTGGGTTTGGAACTAAAGTACCATTAGGTCCTTTATCCATTGTTGTTCCTCCACGTAGTGTCCAAGAACCTTTTCCTCCTTCATTGTTTGCTGCTACCGCACCCAATTCAATTACTGGACATCTTGTCCAAAGGTTTGGATCTTTAGTAATTACAACATCCACATTAGCATTTTGCGTGATAAGATTTACATCCGCTAGAGCACTAGATGGATGTCTGATTGGAGAAATTACAGACTGACCACTGGAATAATTTTCAATACTCACATATGGAGATGGTGCCCAAGTTCCATTTAGGAAGGTTTCATAAAAACCTCTAAGATCTGCTGCAAAGTCGTCGTAAGCATCTCTTGTTCCCACATCATCATAGGTAGCACCAGCCAATATCCAGTTTTGTGGATTGGTATTTTCACCGTCTAACACTCCAGTTAGCCATTGCAGTCTTTCATCATCATAAATAACTTCTGCTCCAATAACACCATTGTTATAAATACCGTCTTCATCGCCACCTGGCTCTTCTTGATTGATAAAAGTTACAGATATACCGAGGGTATCTACTATTTGCTCACCAAGGAAGGAAATTGAATTTTCAGAAACCGCAATTACAGATCCTGAAGCATCAGAAATTACCCAGTTTGCAGTATCATTTACCTCATCAAAGGCCAATGTGAATTCACCATCGAAAACCTTTATTGGATCTACAACTTGGATTTTAAAAGGACCTGAACCTGGTAAATACTCAATCTCTTTATTTAAAAAGTTTAGGGCTATCTTATTTCTAGACTCATCAGATACCTTAAGGAAGTTACCTCCATTTCCTGCACCATTCAACCTAGTAATTTGAACTTCATCACCATATTGTGCATTTACAACAGTTCCTCCATTCCTTGGGTTTGCCTTATTTGGAATTGCCAAATATGGTTTTTGTCCATTACCAATATTTCTACCAGCTAGGTATGGCTCCTTTTGTGAAGGTTTAGATAAGTTATTAGGATCTGTAATTTCCCATTGATTTTGAGAATAGGCAATAACATAATAATAGTATTCTGAATTATTAATTAAAGCTCCATCACCATCGGAAAATGCATCCTCAGTAAATCTAAAACTTAACTCAATACCTTCATTTGCCGCTTGGAGTGTCATATCTTTTGGCTCCAAAGCACCATTCAATAAATCTTGATTTACATTGAAATTCACTAATTGTCCTACATCATTTTTCAGGTCACACTGAGCTACCAATCTAGAAAATTCAGTATCATAAATTTGATCAATACTTACATCCTCATTTGCCACTTGGAAAATTTGGAAGCCTTCAAATACATAATCGAAAAACTTTTCTTGATCAGCACTGTCTATTTGCGCTCCTGTCCAACCTGGTAACGCTGCAATAGCTGGATCTTTTTGGCTGTAGCCAATCGTTTGATCACTAAAAGCATTTACAAATTTGAAGATCAATTCACCATCAAGCCCAACAATCTCCACTCCTGGTGAAGTAGGCCCATCCAATATTTGGAAACAGTTATCAAAGAGTTGCTGTGCTTTATCATCAGCGATAATTACATCATTTACTGATGCGTCTATGGCATTAGAGCTAAAGTTTCTGGCCCATACCACACCAGTAGTAATAAAGTTTAAGGCCCCAGGTGCCAAACTAAATGGTCCGGCAGTGTGAAGACCCCTCTTATCCGCAAGGTTTGCAGGAGACTCATACCATCCGCCATTTGCTAATACAGCAGAAGGTTCGAAATTACCAGTGGTATCAAAGGTTTCTCCAGGGTAGGCAAATTTTGTAACATTACCTTGTCCATTAACCGTATACCCATCACCATTAGTACCATTAACATTCGCTAAACCACTTGGGTTTTCAATAACTAAAGGATTACCATTTTTCCATCTAATAGTTAAATAGCGGTAAAATTCTTCAGCATTATCTGGATCTGTAGTTTCTGCAGGCACACCTGTAGAACCTCCATTATTATAATACATAAAACCAGACATGATAATTCTTTCGTTGATGCCGGCTACTTCATTTTCATCATAACAGCTATCTCCAATTCTTACACCATCAATACAACCATCTCTATCATTATCTAAGCCATCAAAATAATCGGCAAAAGGACCTTGGAAGAAATCAAAACCTACAGCTGGTGGATTTAAACCATAGCCCAGAGGACCTTCATCATCCGCATCCGCATTATAGCAATAGCCCAATCCTCTTGGAATATCGCAACCTATAATGTCATCTCTAGCATTTCCTAAATCTGGATCAAACCAAGTTCCGAAATAGGTATCGCTAAGTCTAAATGTAGATTTGTTTATAATTCTATAATTGTTGAAGGTCATATTATTTACTTCATCATTAGAAGCAAAGGCAAATGCTTGGGCTCTAATTTCAAAACCTAATGCTCCAGCTTGAGTTTCGGTATGAACATTTCCCTTGTCATTATATACCCACCAAATAGTTTCATCACCATATAAAAGATCTACTTCTTTCTTTTGGCAATCAAATTGTCTATCTAAATCATATCCTGGATAATCATACTCATATTCATAAAATCCTGGGATTCCATCTGGGTGTTTTTCGATATATGGCGCAAGTTTATTTGGCAATGAGCCATCAATACCATTTCCTGGCCAGTCGATAATATCTTGAGGGATATTTCCTTCGTAACCTGGAAACTTTTCTCCAACATTACAGTCTTCTCTCATTTTACATTCGATCCATGCCTTGTGAAGAGCAACTTCTTCTCTATACACCAACCAATGGGTATCATATAGATTACAAGTCTCTGCATCTACAGAAGCGGTATTGTCATCAGACAATGGTCCAGGCCAATAATCATTACCCTTACGTCTATAGGTCATGGCTGCCAATTTCAATTGATCGGCTTCATCAAATCCACCTAGCCATAATGCTCCAGAGAACATAGCGTGTTTATCACTTCCTTTGGGCACCTCATATTTGGCATTATTTAAATCCCACCACATATCGCCACCACCAAGAATTCTGGCTCGAACGTTATTTATACTAAGATCGGTCTCAGCAGTTGCAGGAGCACAATTCTCCATCAATGCCTTCATCGGAGATCTCTTTTTCTTACCATTAACGCCTTTGACTTCTTCGCCGTAAGACATTCCTATAAAGCTGGTAGACAAAAGAATCGTAAAAAGAAACTTATTCATCTTCATATTGTTGCTATTCTTCGTTCGTTAAAAATTGTATCCTATTCCAAGTCTAATCTGTCTCGGTAATGCATAGTTAAATGGGCTATTTACACTTCTGTTGTATAAATCAACATATGCTTGAGAGCTGGCTTGTTGAGAAATTTGTGCTTGTGCAGCACTTGAGGATAAAAATCCATCATCGCTAGGACTACCTGTAAAGGCGTATACACTAGTAATATTTTGAGTATTAAACACATTTAAGATCTGAACATAAACCTCTATGGATCTATTTCCTTTCTTAAGATTGAACATCTTGTTTATTCTCGCATCAAAGGTCACCTGCCATGGTAGTCTAGATCCATTGATCTGACCATCAATTTGCGCATTTGATCTAAAGTCAACTCTTTTAGTATAGGGAGCTCCAGAAAGTGCATTCATTACAAAGTTCACCCCAGCAGATTCAAATACTCTTTTGTTCCACCAAACTGGACCATTATATCTAGATCCTCGAGAAAATCTATAATCCATTCTCACCGTAATTTGGTGACGTCTATCATAACTCAATGGAAGAATATATCTAAGGTTTGGCTGACCGGCATTTGCTAATGAAAGACCAGATGTTGCACCAGAACCAGTTCCATCAGCAAACTGCATAGTGTAGTTTGCATCTAATTGGAAATTATTAGTTCTTCTCAGTTCATATTCTAAAGTGAATCCTTTAACAGTACCAAAATCTAGGTTACCATATGCGATATAGGTAATAGGGAAAGCCTGGTTGAAGGAAGTTACCTGAAGAAGGTCTCTCAACTCCCTATAGAAAGCCGAAATTTTCAAAGCACTTCTGTCTGTTAAAGCTTGTTTAAAACCTAATTCGTACTCTGTAGTTTTTTGTGGTCTTAGATCTGGATTATTTAAAATATTACCATTATCACTATTAATAAGATCTAAATAGCTAAATGGGTTTAATCTAGAAATACCAGTACTTGGTCTTTGTGCTAATAAATCATAATGAGCAATAAAAAGTGCTTCATCCGTAATTGGGAAGTTAAAAGCAATACGAGGCATTACTACTGTTTGAGGCTCGTAATCTTTAAAAGACTCACTAGTAAGTGTACTTTGAGATTCTGGATCATCTGAAAGCTGTGTAACCAACAAAGGCTTAATACCACCACCAGCAGCATCTGATAAATCTTGAGGATCAATTAATGGATCTCCATTTTGATCAAACCACTGATTGTTTTCTGGGTTTCTATATCCAACTATGCTTGCTGAGGAAATATCATTACTACTAACATATACCACATAGTCGCCACCAACTGAAGAAGGAACTTCAGATATTGCATCACTACTCAAATTCGTAGCAGCAAGATCCCTAACTCTATAAGTTGGGAATAATACAAATGGATCTTTTAAAACTTCTTGGTTAAGGTCGAAACGGTCAATACGTACACCAACATTAAAAGTTAGATCTCTAAATGAAAATTGATCTTGGATATATCCAGCAATATAAATAGGCTGAAAAGCTCCAACAGGCCTGCTTAGTGCACCACCCTCATCTCTAGCACTAAAGAAATCAGATATTGTTGGCTGAGTGCTTAGTACTTGTCCTGTATAATCAAATCCATAATAACTTACATATTGGGTTCCACCAGGATTTACCAATTCATCGGCAGAGAAGAAATCAAGGCTAAATAGACTTGGGTCTAAGCTATTGATATTAATTTGCTCTGTTCCTTTAGGATCCAAACCGATTGCCGCTCTAACACTTTCATTAAATCTACTGGCATCTGCAGATGAATACAAATAATTATAGTTGATAGTATCTTGATAAACGCCATTAGCATCTCTTACGATAATCGGATTTTCTATATCCAACTGGCTATTAGGATTATTCTGCAACAATCTCATTTGAGTCCAAAGTCCAGAAGCTGCTAAAGAATAAGCTCTATCACTTCTTTGCTCATATTCTATACCTACGATTAAGGAGTGATCTTTAATATCAAAGTTTGTAGAAGCTGTAACACGGAATTGACTGTTCTGTGTTTTAGAATAATTTCCTTGAATTCCACCAGGAGATCCCCAAATTCCGTATACAGATCTCGGTCCGGTACCATTTACGGGTATGGAGTTACCAATTAATTGCTCAATGGTATTTGGCCTTAGAGATCTAAACTCATCAGCTAATTCAAAATATTGTGTGGTATAATTTCCTCTAACAGTATTGTATGGACCTTGCTCAAATTCAATTCCAATTGGAGCGTCCCCAACAAAACGGAAACCAGAAAATCCGGAAGCACTATCTGTTCCATACACATAAGCCGGAGTAGTAATCAAATCAAATTTTCCTACATGGCCGTATTTAAAATAGTCTCTTCCATATCTTCCATCTGTAGTTTCGCGAAAGTTTCTAGAATAATCCACTTGAATTGAATAAAAAGCATTCTTGATTAAACTATTGGATTCCTGACTTGAGGCAAATTGCTGTTGAAATCTAGCATAAGCACTCCAGTCGGAGGATAGTGCATCCATATTGGTATTATAGTTAAAGATATGATTGGCATAGCTCGATGCCTTATCATCACTATAAACAAAACGACCTCCTAAGGTAAGGTTGGTAGATTTACTTGTTTTTACCTGGATATTACCTGTTAATCTAAACTGGTTTGAATAACTATTTTTTCTGGCATTAACATCTGAAAGATTGTCTTCTGTAGTAAATTCAGATCTGTAAAATACACTTTGCCCAGAAGGGTTTATCTGTAAAGGATTAGCTTCTAAATCCGCTAAATAATCCTCATCGACCTCTATATAAGGTACAGATGTAGGTCTAGGCTCTAAATTATATTGAAATTCTGTAGACAATAAAAAACCTACAATTGGTTGATCTTTTTTATTTTTCCAAAGAGGCCCACCCACGGTTAGAGCGGCAAGGTTAAAGTGATAATCATCAAAAGGAGTAGAAGTTAAAATTTCTACATTTCCAAAAAATTCTCCACTTGGACCCCTTGTAGTGGTACTTACAATACCACCTAGTGCATCTCCATATTGTGCTGGCAAACCACCAGTAATAACTTCTTGTTGTTGAATAGCTGCTTGTGGAAGATTCACACTACCTCTCACTTTTACACCATCAATAAAATAAACAGTTCCTTCTGCCCTTGCTCCACGAATTTGGATATTTCCATTCGCATCCTGAACAGCCCCTGCCACCTGAGCAGCAATAGCACCAGTTCCACGAGCGGCCATATTTACAATATCTTCTGCACCTGTAACCGTACTTGTTTTTGCCTTATCAATAAGTGGCGCTTCATAAGTTAGAACAACCTCTGCCAACTCTTGAGTGGCTTCAGACATTTTAAAATCTTTGAAAGTTGGTGAGTTCGGTTGAATATTAACATCCCTCAATGTGATTTTGGCATAACCCGCAAAGGTCACCTCCACATTATAAGTCCCTGGGGCAATTGGATTAATATTAAAGTTTCCGTCGAAATCTGCAGTACCTCCAGTAATGATGGCTCCAGCATTATCCTTAACCACAATATTTGCCAAAGGAATGGTCTCACCAGTCTTAGAATCAGTAACTTGACCTTTTAGAGACCCCGGTCTCGTTTGTGCGAATGTGCTACCTACAACTAGTGTTAATAGCAGTGTGAATAGTTTTTTTACCATATAACTCTTTAAGTTTATGTTACTTCATCTTTAATTAGGGCGCGTAAATATAACATAAAATCGCAGTGATCTGCAACGCCTAAAGCCCAATAAATTAGAGCTTTTACTATTAGCCTATTGAAAATGAAGAAGTTCATCTTAACATTTCTTTAAGAAAACTTAAAATTCTAAGCATTTTCAAACAATATTTCCCAAATTAGAGGTTAATATTATTTTACTTAGCTAAAATTTTTAGTCTCCTATGCGACCTCTCCTAATTTGGACATCACTTTTTTTAATAGTTGCTTCATCTTGCAAAAAAAGTCAACAATCTGATTTTCCCAATGTAAATGTGGAGGAATATATCTATTTAAATAACCCTTCTAGTTTTGACCTGGATAGCCCTGGTGGTTGGATTTACCATAGCGGAGGTGTAAAAGGCTTAGTAGTAATACGAAGATTTGTGAATGGTGGTCAAGATGATTTTGCCGTTTTCGACCGAGCATGCCCAGAACATTTCGATGAAGAATGTAGTAGATTGGAGGTAGAAAGTGATAATACTTTTTTAAAATGCACCTGCAATGGAGAAAAATATTTGCTTTTCGATGGATCTCCTGGTGATGGTGCTAGCTTGGGAATGAAACAATATGGAACCAATTACGATGGCAGTGTCCTAAGGGTATTTAATTAATAGCCTCCATCATTGGAAATTTAAATTTTGATAATTCTCAAAATTCTCCAATTTGGATATATCCGCAGCCTTTAAAATCAATATTGGCTTGTCATATTCATCCGGCCTCGGCTCTCTAGGGTACCATTTTTTCCCATCAAAAGCGAAAGCTTCTTCCATACCATTGATGGCCAGGGCAAAATCCTGAATCTTATTTTCCAATTCACCTTTATGGCTAATTATTATTTCATACCATTCCTTCCTAGGGTTTTCCCATAATACCTGTTCTACATTATCTCTAAAATTCCTTCCTTTTTTCGCTGGCATTTCCGGCCTCTGTGGATTTAAAACAAAGGGATACATAATGCAGGAGGAGGCAACTTCAAGAATTTGGATATCCAAATCATTTTGAAGCATGGGCTCCTCATTATTTAATAAGGAGGGATGATTTTTAAATTTTATGGGATGAGCTTCTGGGTCATTCCATACCAAAGTCACTTTTATTGATTTTGACTTTTCCCTTTTACCATAAATTTTAAGAGTATCTCCATTCTCGATTGTAGAAAGAATCAATTTATGGCCGACTGGAGAATTAGCGATAAATCGAGAAGATCTATTGGCATTTAACAAACCCCAACCACTTTTATAATCTGGACCCTTAAAAGCCCCTATATCATCTACATTGTGAAGTAAAATACACTTCATTACAAAGGATTTTGCTGGCTCCTTATATACAAACTCATATTGTTCTTGTAATAATAAAACCAAACCCGTAAGCGTGGCTGCACTTTGACTAGTATTTTCTCCAAAAGCCACTAAATCGGGTTTAATCCGTCCATCATCAGTTGGGCCAAATGATGAGGATTTTTGGATTTTTCCTTGGCCATTTTCCAATATAAAATAAGCACCAACGACCAAAGAATTTTTAGCTACAGATGCCGGCTCCAGACAATCATATCCCAAATCACCTCCGTCTTTTTCTCTCGGAGTTTTACTTGAATCTAGGTAATATTCGGTTATAGAATTGTTTTTAGACCTAAAAAAATAGTGAATCCCCTCTTCCCTTTGCCCTCTGCTATTTCCTGCAGACTTTATGGCCAGATGATTGGGATTTAAGAATAAAATACTATCCCATCTTTTTGAAATTTCGCTGTATCTTCCAAAATTATAGTCTTGCTTTTTATCGATTTCCTCTAGGCCGCCCCAAAACAAATCATTGGCTTTAGGATAAGATCTCTGCCACCCGGGATCTAGGGCATAGGGGTGAAATGAAAGATTAATTTGGCCTGTGATATTTGGGAATTCATCCCAGAAATTTTGGGTATCGAAATAAATACCCTTGGCTTGATAAGCGATGCCTTTGGATTGATGAGGATTGGGATTTGCTAGGATGTATTCAGCCAAACTATTGGCATGTTCACCTGTAAGCAAAAAAGTATCCCCTATCGTCCATCTCCCTTCCAAAAGAGGATTATCCATTTTTGGATAGGCTTGAATTCCCGCCTCCCAAATGGCGAATTGCTGTCCCTTCCCACTTAAACCATAAACCTTATTTGACCCTTGATGCAAAGAATCAATTTGCCTACGGACTTGCAAGTTTGGGGATTCCTGGCTAGTAGGGATTGATTTTACAGTTTCATTATTTTGGGCATAGGAATTCCCTAGGAATAAAAAAGAAATTAGGATGGTATAAAAAAAATTCAGGCTCATAAAATATGAGCCTGAATTTACTAAAAACATTAAGGTGAGATTAATCTGCTAGCAGAATTACCTTATTTTTTTGAACCTCTACCACTCCACCTTTGATTTTTAAGCGAAGCACTTTGTCATCACTTTTATCGCGTTCAATCTGACCGCTAATTTCATCAAGGCTTTTATGGCTTCCCGGAATTTCAATTTTCACTACCCCTTCTACCAATGTACTAATAATAGGAGCGTGGTTATCTAAAATTTGAAAGCTACCATCTTTTCCTGGCAGCTGTACAGAGTCAGCATCACCATTAAAGATTTTGTGTACCGGAGTTATAATTTCTAATTGCATTTTACTAAAGTTTAAGTTTAGGAAAGGCTAAAAATCTTTCCAGTCCTTAAAAAATTTTAAGCCTCAGCTAATAATTTTTCTCCTGCTTCAATAACATCTTCAATTCCACCTTTAAGGTTAAAGGCAGCTTCAGGATATTTATCCATTTCACCACTAAGGATCATATTAAATCCTTTGATAGTATCTTGAATATCTACAAACACCCCTTGAAGACCAGTAAATTGCTCAGCAACATGGAATGGTTGAGAAAGGAAACGCTGAACTCTACGAGCTCTAGACACCACCAATTTATCATCTTCAGAAAGTTCATCCATACCTAGGATGGCGATGATATCTTGAAGTTCTTTATAACGTTGTAGAATTTCTTTTACATTTTGCGCACAATCATAGTGTTCATCTCCTAAAATTTCAGCAGAAAGAATTCTTGAAGTAGAATCTAATGGATCCACTGCAGGGTAAATTCCTAATTCCGCAATTTTACGACTCAATACTGTAGTAGCATCAAGGTGAGCAAAAGTTGTAGCTGGGGCAGGGTCAGTAAGGTCATCCGCAGGCACATAAACCGCTTGAACCGAAGTAATAGATCCACTTTTTGTAGAAGTAATTCTTTCTTGCATCGCACCCATTTCAGTAGCTAGAGTAGGTTGGTATCCTACTGCAGATGGCATACGACCTAGAAGTGCAGACACCTCAGATCCAGCCTGTGTAAAACGGAAAATATTATCAATAAAGAAAAGAATATCCTTTCCAGCACCTGCGCTTTCGCCATCACCATCACGGAAATATTCAGCAAGAGTAAGACCTGATAAAGCTACACGTGCACGAGCCCCTGGAGGTTCGTTCATCTGACCAAAAACAAAGGCTGCTTTTGATTCCTTCATTCCTTCAACATCTACTTTGGAAAGATCCCATCCGCCTTCTTCCATAGACTTTTCAAATTCTTCACCATATTTAATGATACCAGATTCGATCATTTCACGAAGAAGGTCATTTCCTTCTCTAGTACGTTCTCCAACACCAGCAAATACGGATAGTCCACCGTGTCCTTTTGCAATGTTGTTGATCAATTCCTGAATCAATACAGTCTTACCTACACCGGCACCACCAAATAAACCAATTTTACCCCCTTTAGAGTAAGGCTCGATAAGGTCAATTACTTTTATACCTGTATATAAAACTTCTGTTGAAGTTGAAAGATCTTCAAACTTAGGTGCATCCCTATGGATAGGAGAACCACCTTCAGAATTCATTTCATTAATACCGTCAATTGCATCTCCTACAACATTAAAAAGACGACCCTTAATCTTATCGCCAATTGGCATTTTGATAGGAGCTCCTAAGGCGATTACCTCTTGACCTCTCATTAAACCATCTGTTGTATCCATGGATATGGCACGGATGGTGTCCTCACCAATATGCTGTTGAGTTTCCATAATTACAACTGCGCCATCAGGACGAGTTACTTTTAGGGAATCATAAATTTTAGGAAGTTCATTATTAGTGCTGTCAAAATAAACATCCACTACAGGTCCAATTATCTGTGAAATCTTTCCAACTACTTGAGACATACTTAATTATTTAGTATTAACAGTTCGACTGTTTTCAAATTTGGCTGCAAAAATAGGCGTTTTTCTTCAAAGGTTTAAGCTTTGACCAAGATTTTATTTTTTCTAATTTTGAACAAACTGTTAATAAAGTTCAGTTTTTTACAACTTACTGGTTTTTAATTATTTAAACTCAAAACTTTTTGAAAGTTTATTATTCCCTCGAGGATTTCAATGCTCTCCCAAACGCCATAGTAACCACTGGAACCTTTGATGGAGTTCATGTAGGACATAAAAAAATATTAGATCAGCTCAATTCCATTGCTTCTCAAAATAATGGTGAATCTGTACTTCTTACTTTTTTCCCTCACCCTAGAATGGTTTTACAACCCGAATTAGAACTGAAGCTTCTTAACCATCAAAGTGAAAAAATTGAACTTCTTAAAAAAACTGGTTTAGATCATCTTATTATCCACCCCTTCACCAAGGAGTTCAGCAGAACAAGCTCTTTAGATTTTGTTAGAAATATTTTGGTCTCCAAAATCGGAGCTAAAAAACTCGTTATTGGTTATGATCATCATTTTGGTAGAAACCGAGAAGGGAGTTTTGAGCATTTAAAAGAGTTTGGTCCTGTTTACGGATTTGATGTTGAAGAAATTCCAGCTCAGGATATTGAAGATATTACCATTTCTAGTACCAAAATTAGAAATGCCATTGCAGAAGGGAATATAGATGCTGCGGCGAATTATTTGGGTTATAAATACCGATTAAATGGCAAAGTTGTAGAAGGTCAGAAAATCGGAAAATCATTGGGTTTCCCTACCGCAAATATTCTGGTAGATGAAAATTATAAGCTAATTCCCAAGGATGGTGTTTATGCAGTAAGACTAAACATTTCTAGCAAACCAGAAACATCTTATGGTGGTATGTGCAATATCGGTGTTCGGCCTACATTCGGGCAAAATTTCAAAACCATTGAGGTGAACCTTTTTAATTTTAACCAAGACATATATGGTGAAAGGATACGTTTAAGTTTTCATAAGAGAATTCGCGACGAGGTGAAATTTGAGAATCTAGAAGCTCTTAAGGAACAATTAAAACAAGATCAGAAACGAGCTTATGAAATTTTGGATATCGATTAGTTTACTTTTCCTTACTAGCAACTTTTGCTTTGGACAAAAATTTAAATCATTGGAAGAGGCGCTAAAAACGCCAGAAAAGGTCATTCACCTAGAATTGAGGAAAGACCATCTAAAAAACCTTCCATCCAGTATTTTACAATTTAAAAACCTTGAAATTTTGGATTTAGGTAAAAATGAGCTAGACTCTTTGCCCGCCTTTCTAAGCCAACTCAAAAAGCTAAAAACCCTTAATCTTTCCAAGAATAATTTTCAATCTATTCCCAAAGTCTTATCGGAAATGGATAGCCTTAAAGTTTTAAAAATGGCCAAAAATCCATTGACAAAAATTCCACACTATATAATAGATTTTAAAAGTTTAGAATATTTGGATTTATGGAGCAGCCAGCTAGATGAAATAGACCCATCGATAAAAAGATTGAAAAGCCTAAAGAAATTAGATATTAGAGCAACTTATTTAAGCACCAGAGATGTGCTTTGGCTAGAAACAGCTCGTCCGGATTTGGAATTACTTAGCACCTATGGCTGTGACTGCGATCGTTAATTCTTTTTATAGCCAAACTTTTTCAGCTGTTCTTCATTCTGCCTCCAGTTCTTACGCACTTTTACGGATAGATCCAAGTAAACTTTCTTCTTAAAAAAAGCCTCTAACCTCTTACGGGCTCCAGTTCCCGTTTTTTTAATCATTTTTCCTTCATGGCCAATTAGAATTCCCTTTTGGGTATCGCGCTCGGTAATTATCGTTGCTCTCATTCTAATAATATCCTTGGCTTCTTTAAACTCCTCCACCTCTACTTCCACCGCATAGGGAATTTCTTTGCTATAGTTTAATAATATTTGTTCCCTTATCATTTCTGAAACAAAAAAGCGATCATTTTTATCACTCAAATTTTCCTTATCGAAATAAGGTGGCGATTCTGGCAGAAGGTCTTTTAACCTTTTAAGGAGCATATCAGTATTAAAATTATTAAGGGCAGAAATTGGATAGATCTCGGCATTTGGAAAAAAGCCTTTCCAATATTCATTTAATTCAATAAGCTTGTCCTGGTTGGTAAGATCAATTTTATTTATGACAACAATTAGCGGTTGCTTCACTTGCTGCAATTTTTCAAATAATACTGGATCCTTAAGGCCTTTTTCACCGGGCTCCGTCATATATAAAAACACATCGGCATCATCCAGTGAGTTTTTTACAAAATCCATCATCGATTCCTGAAGCGCATAGGCAGGCATTATTACCCCTGGCGTATCAGAAAAAACAATTTGCAAGTCCTCTTCATTGTACAAACCAAAAATCCTATGTCTGGTGGTTTGCGCCTTATGACTGGTGATAGACAATTGCTCTCCTAATATGGCATTCATCAAAGTAGATTTTCCCACATTTGGGTTTCCGATGATGTTTACAAATCCGGCTTTATGCATAATTCTCATTAAATGAAAGGCAAAGGTATCTTATTTGAAATTTTCCCAATGCTTTTCTTGCCAGAATTAAAAATCGCTTTATATTTGCCATCCAAATAACGCGGGGTGGAGCAGTTGGTAGCTCGTTGGGCTCATAACCCAAAGGTCGTCAGTTCGAGTCTGGCCCCCGCTACTAAGAATAGAAAAGGCTTTTACAGAAATGTAAGAGCCTTTTTTTATTTTAATAGCAATATCTCCCTTGTTAAAAAGCGGACAATCCTACAATCAGGTCCTAATTCACCCAACGAAGCACAAATATCCTACGTGTATTCTAGCACAAAAACGATACTTGAACAAAAGAATTTACATCTACACCGAAATAATCATCCACATCCTAATTTGGTTTGTGGTAGTTGCCAGCTTTTTGAAATTCTAATTTTAAACCTGACTAGTTTTCGAAGGTGCAATTCCAAATTTCTCTTTATAAGCTTTTCCAAAATAGCTCATACTTTTAAATCCAAGCATATACGAAACTTCAAAAATGGTTTTTTCACCACTGGCCAATAGATGCTTTGCTTTGGTGAGCCTGAAGTCATTGATGTATTTTATGGGAGTCATTCCAGTTAGTCGCTTTATCTCTCTTTCCAGTCTAGAGGTAGTAAAACCCATTTGATCAGCAATTACAGGAATAGAAAAGTTTTTGAAACGATATTGGTTTACAATGATAGATTCGAGATGGGAAAGAGTAGGATGCTTCACTCCAAAATCATGATGAACCGGCATAGCCTTATCAAAAACATTGCGCAAAAGGGTTCTTTGCTTAAGTAAATTATCAATTCGGGAAATGAGAACATTGAGCTTAAAAGGTTTCACGATATAATCATCTGCACCGAAATTATATCCTTCAATTAATTTCTCATCTTCACCTAAGGCGGTGAGTAAAATTATGGGAATATGTTTGGTTTTATCACTAGATTTTAATTCCTGAACAAGCTCATATCCTGAAGCTTCAGGCATCATAATATCGCTAATAATAATATCGGGAATATGAAGTCTTGCTGAAGCAATACCATCCCTTCCATTTTCTGCTGTATGAAGATCATACGAATCCTCCAAAAGAGCGGTCATTGTAGAGAGTAATTTCACATTATCCTCAACAATTAACAACTTATTTTTCATGACAAATTGTATTTATACAGGCAGACTAATGACAAATGTACTTCCCTTCCCAAGAGTGCTACTAAGTTCAATTCTGCCTTTATGTAAATCTACAAATTCCTTAACAATTGCCAAGCCCACTCCTGTACCCTGAATATTTCCAGCATTTTTACCTCTATAAAAGGAATTAAAAATTGCTTCTTGCTCTCCTTTGGCTATTCCTATTCCTTTATCGGAAACTGCAAATCGCACTTCCTCAATAGAATAATCTATAACAATTTCTACACTATTTGATCGTACAGAAAATTTACATGCATTTGATAATAAATTTGCAACTACAAATCGAATTAAAGTTGGATCACCATGAATAGGGATCTTTTTTCCTCTTTTTTTTCTTGAAATGGAGATTTTTGGAAAAGTTTTGTGAATATCATTTTCCAAAACCTCCTCTACCAGTTCTTCAATAAAAAATGATTCGGGCCTAAAAGTAGTTTCTCCGGTGGTTAATTTTTTTAATTCTAGCATATCGCCAATCATGCTATTTAATCTGTCTACCTCCTCCTCAATAGAGCTCATGGCATTCTCTAATACCTTTTCCGACCGTTTTATTCTTAGCAGCTCAATATTGGCTTGTATTACAGCAAGGGGAGTTTTAAACTCATGGCTGGCCACAGAATATAGATTACTCTTAAATCTCGATAATTCTTGTTCTTTGGAAAGAGCCTGGCGAAGGTCTTGAGTAAGACTTACACTTTCGGTAATATCCCTTGTACTACTTAAAACACTGTAATCCTTTTGTGGGTCGTCACCGATACTATTAAAGGTGGTTTCTAGCCATCTTAGACGCCCATCTCCATGATTTATTTGATATCTTATCCTCGCTCCAGGATGATCAAAAAAACGAATTAGGGTAGTGAAATCCATTTCCTTAATAAAGTCTTCCGATAAAAAATCGGTGAGCTTCTTTCCTAAAATTTTATCTTTTGAATAACCTAAAATCACCTCACTCGATTTGGTAGCAAAGCGAATAGTATTTTCAGCATCATGGATGCATAAAAGATCCGAGGTGTAATCGGCAATTAGTTTAAATACTTTACTGAAGGCCTCCATTTTATGACGGATTTAGGCTTCGAATTTACTAATAAGAAAATTTAGAAAAGATAAAAGCTATTTTAAATAAAAAAAGCCACCCTATTGAGGTGGCTTTCTAATACAATTAAAAACTATTAATACCTATAGTATTCAGGTTTGTAAGGACCATTTTGATTTACACCAATATAATCCGCTTGTTCTTTACTAAGCTCATCCAGCTCCACACCTATTTTGGAAAGGTGTAGCTTGGCTACTTTCTCATCCAAATGCTTAGGCAAGGTGAATACTTCATTGCCGTACTGCTCGCCATTATTCCACAATTCCAATTGGGCTAATACCTGATTGGTAAATGAATTTGACATTACAAAACTAGGGTGGCCTGTTGCACAGCCAAGATTCACTAGTCTTCCCTCAGCTAGCAAAATAATATCTTTTCCATTAATGCTGTACTTATCCACTTGTGGTTTAATTTCTACATGAGAATCTCCATGATTGTTATTCAACCATGCTACATCAATCTCATTATCGAAATGACCAATATTACAAACGATGGTTTTGTCTTTCATTTTTTCAAAATGACGACCAACAATAATATCTTTATTTCCTGTGGTGGTGATCACAATATCAACCTCTCCTACAACATTGTCCATTTTTTTAACAGCAAATCCGTCCATAGCGGCTTGCAGTGCACAAATAGGATCAATTTCGGTAACAATTACTCTTGCACCAGCACCTCTTAAAGAAGCTGCAGTACCTTTACCTACATCACCGTATCCAGCAACCACGGCTACTTTTCCAGCCATCATTAAATCTGTTGCTCTTCTAATAGCATCTACAGCAGATTCTTTACATCCGTATTTATTGTCGAATTTAGACTTGGTAACAGAATCGTTAACATTGATAGCTGGCATTGGTAAAGTTCCATTCTTCATTCTTTCATAAAGTCTGTGAACACCAGTAGTCGTTTCTTCGGAAAGACCTTTAATATCTTTTGCCAATTCTGGGAAACGATCTAATACCATATTGGTAAGATCACCACCATCATCCAAAATTAAGTTTAGAGGTTGACGATCTTCACCAAAGAAAAGGGTTTGTTCAATACACCAATCAAATTCTTCATCCGTCATCCCTTTCCAGGCGTAAACAGGAATCCCTGCAGCAGCAATTGCCGCAGCAGCATGATCTTGAGTTGAGAAAATATTACATGAAGACCAAGTAACATCAGCTCCTAATTCTACTAAGGTTTCAATTAGAACAGCTGTTTGGATAGTCATATGCAGACAACCAGCAATCCTTGAACCTTTTAGAGGTTTTTCTGCCCCGTATTCTTCTCTTAAAGCCATTAGACCTGGCATTTCAGCCTCCGCCAATTCAATCTCTCTTCTTCCCCACTCAGCCAAGGTTATATCTTTCACCTTATATGGGATATACTTATCAACAGTATTACTCATAATAAAATATTTGTATCTAAAATTTTAGGTTTGCAAAGATACTTAACTTCTAAGGATTAATAATGTTTTATTAGAATGGGGATATTTAAAAAAAATGTAGTCTTTTCCGAAGCCGAATATTTGATTTGGAAAATTGAAGAGGAAGTGGAGGATCTTAAAATTGGTCTTAAGCTTAGCAAAGCAGATCAAGCGAAACTTTCAGAAATTCACCACGAGATAAAAATAAAGGAATTCTTGGCTATTCGGCAATTGCTGAAAATCTATTTTGGAGAAAACAAAGCCATCCGCTACACTCCAAATGGAAAGCCCTTTTTGGTGGATTCGAATATTCCTATATCCTTTTCACATTGCAAAGGCTTTGCTGCTATTCTCATTGGAAAAAATTCAAAAATTGGAATCGACATTGAAACAGATCGGGAAAACATTCTTAGGATAGCTCCAAAATTTATGAATAGTTTGGAAAACCAATCCTTATCTGAGGATAACAGAATGCAGCATTTACTGTTTTATTGGGGAGCTAAGGAGGTGGTTGTTAAAATAGAAGATGATAAAACCTTTAGTTTTAAAAATTCAATTTCTGTTTCTCCTTTTTCCTATTCCAACAAATGCCACTCTCAAGCCCAACTTATTAGCGATAAAAAACGTGGTGAATATGATCTCAATTTTGAGAACCTCACTGAGCTTTTGCTAACCTGTGGTATCAAAAAGGGATAATTTCAATTAATCAAAAAGATTCGAAATTATTGCGCTCAGTTTATTAGGTTTGCCATTTAAATGTCGAAATTAATTTTACATAGCATCCAAAACGCCAAAGCTCAGAATAAGAAGCTTTTAGCCCTATTGGTTGACCCTGACACTCCTGAAGACAATGAACTTTTAGAAATCATTAATCAGGCGAATAAGGCGGGGGTTGACCTTATTTTTATGGGAGGCAGCTTACTTGTTAAGGATAGTTTGGATCATTGTATAGACCTGGTAAAATCTAAAACCGACATTCCAGTAGTTCTATTTCCAGGAAGCATTATGCAGGTTTCACCGAAGGCAGATGCCATTTTATTTCTTTCCTTAATCTCTGGAAGAAACCCTGATTTGTTAATTGGAAATCAAATTATTGCCGCTCCCTATATCAAACAAAGTGGTATAGAAGTACTACCTACTGGCTATATGCTTATTGATAGTGGTAAAGCCACAACGGCATCTTATATGAGTGGCAGTATGCCTATCCCTCATCATAAATCGGAAATTGCAGCATGTACAGCCATGGCCGGTGAAATGCTTGGGCTTGGTCTCATTTATATGGATGGTGGTAGTGGCGCTGATAAAACTGTGGACGGCAAAATGATTAGTAGTGTTTGCCAACATGTAAATAGCCCTTTAATTATCGGTGGTGGAATAAAAACCGCTGAGGCTGCCAAAGAAATTTGCGAAGCTGGAGCAACAGTTGTTGTAGTTGGTAATGCTACAGAAAAGGATCCTAAAATCCTCTCGGATATTGCTGCAGCGGTTCACGCGATTTAATTATTTCAGTTTTTCATTGTTTTGATGGCGATTTCTGTCCCTCTTAGTTTTAATCTCCATCTTTCGATCAAAGGCCTCCTGTAAATTGGTTCCGGTTTGATTTGCTAAACAAAGGGTTACAAACAAAACATCTGCTAATTCTTCACCTAAATCTTTTTCTTTATCACTTTCCTTTTCGCTTTGCTCGCCATACCTTCTAGCAATTATTCGAGCTACTTCTCCAACCTCTTCGGTTAACTGAGCCATATTGGTCAATTCATTAAAATACCTTACACCATGCTCATGAATCCAATCGTCTACCTGCTTTTGAATTTCTTTTATTCCTCCGTTCATCCCTTTATAAATTTTTGTTTTTTGAATCTAAAACCAAGGTCACTGGACCATCATTTTCCAAGCTAATTTTCATATCTCCACCAAACCTCCCACTTGCAGGCTTTTTGCCCAAAAGCAATTCGCATTGTTCAAGGAAAGACTCATAAAGTGGAATCGCTAATTCAGGTTTTGCAGAGCGGGTAAAGCTCGGTCTGCTACCTTTTTTTACATTTCCAAAAAGAGTGAACTGACTAACAACCATAAGATCACCTCCAAGCTCCTTAATTGACAAATTCATCCGCCCGTTTTCATCAGAAAAAATTCTTAGACTTATAAGTTTTTTTACTAGCCATTGCAAATCCGTCTGATCATCCTCATTTTCAACGGCCAGCAATACCAATAGTCCACGGTTAATTTTAGAAAATACTTTGTGGTCTATAAGTACCTGGGCCTTATTCACCCTTTGAACAACAAGTCTCATTATGAATTGAAATTATCACTTCTATACATTCCCTCCTCTTCAATTTCCTTGATCATACTCAAATAACTTTCATATCTGGTATACGAAAGCTGATTCTCTTCCAAAGCCTTTTTAACCGCACATTGAGGTTCATCTACATGCATGCAATTATTAAATTTACAGGAGGCACTAAAAGCAAAAATATCGCGAAAATAATCCCCAATTTCTTCCTTCTTCATATTCACAGTACCAAAACCTTTTATACCAGGACTATCTACAATATATCCACCCATATCCAATTCATACATCTCCGCAAATGTTGTAGTATGCTGTCCTTGATCATGTGAATCTGAAATTGGTTTTGTTTTTAAATCAAGATCAGATTGCACAAGATTTACAAGGGTGGATTTTCCTACTCCAGAATGACCACTAAGTAAAGTAGTTTTGTCTTTTAAGATTTTTTCAAAATCCTCAAGGCCTAGTTTTTCTTCTGCAGAGGTATGTAGAATTTCATAGTCCATATCCTGGTACACTTGGCTTAAAAAAAGTAAATCCGACAATTCCTCCTCTCCATATAAATCCACTTTATTGAAAACTAAAACAAGGGGTATAGAATAGGCTTCAGCTGCTGCCAAAAAGCGATCTATAAATTGGGTGAAAGTTTTTGGGGAAATTAGAGTTACAATTAAAACAGCCTGATCTATGTTTGAGGCTATGATATGAGTTCTTTTGGAAAGATTTACAGACTTTCTTACAATATAGTTTTTACGATCCTTAATACTCAGAATTAGTCCTTCCTTTTCATTTTCCAATTCTATTTCTACGAAATCACCCACAGAAACAGGGTTGGTGCTTTTTATCCCCGCCAATCGGAGTTTTCCCTTTATTCTACAATTTATCAGTCCTGCTTCGGTTTTCACCGAATAAAATGAACCTGTAGATTTAAAAACCCTTCCTATCATAATTACAAAGGTAGGTTACCCGCATATTTTATAGTATTGCATTTCATTTATTCTCCAAAAAATTATACGAATTGGCAAGGTTTGCCTTAAGTTTGAGTCAAGAAAAAGCATATGTCCATAGAAGTAAAAAACATAACCAAAGTATACGGCGAACAAAAGGCATTAAACGATATAAGTTTTAAAATAGGCAGTGGTGAGATAGTGGGTTTTTTAGGGCCAAATGGTGCGGGGAAATCTACCATGATGAAAATCCTCACCTGCTATATTCCTCAAAGCCAAGGTGAAGCAAAAGTTTGTGGATTAAATACATTAGAAGACACCATTCCTATTCGAGAAAAAGTTGGCTATTTGCCAGAACACAACCCTCTTTATCTAGAGATGTATGTTTTGGAATATCTAGAATTCATTGCAGGGATTCACAAAAGCGCCAAGGATAGAATAAGTGAAATGATTGAAAAGACAGGATTGAGTCCTGAAAAACATAAAAAAATCGGTCAGCTTTCTAAAGGATATCGTCAAAGGCTTGGCCTTGCTGCTGCTCTTATCCACGATCCAGAAGTACTTATTTTGGATGAGCCTACTACTGGATTAGATCCAAATCAGCTAGTTGAGATTCGGAATCTAATAAAAGAGATTGGTGCCAAAAAAACGGTAATGCTTTCCACCCATATTATGCAAGAAGTAGAAATGCTTTGTAATAGGGTTATTATTATTAATAAAGGGAAAATTGTTGCCGATCGACCCACCAGCGACCTTCAAAATTTCAAAAAATCCAAATCTTTTACTATTGAATTTGAGGAGGATGTGCAAAAAAATCAATTAAAGAAAATTGAAGGGGTTAAGGAGGTAAAAGCCATTTCAGATCGTAAATGGTTGCTTCATTCTGTTGGTGAAGAAGATATTAGAACACATATCTTTCAGTTTGCCGTAGAGCAAAAATTGACCATTCTCGAGATAAAACAAGAAGCCCAAAAGCTTGAAGAAATTTTCCAAGAACTAACCAAATCTTAAGCCATGAATAAAATTGGATACCCTATTCTGATCTTGGTCTTTTTCCTTTCCTGTGAAAGCAATAGCTCGGATTCCGAATCGCCAAATAAACTGGAAACGACCACCGAAATTGAAAAACCTAAAAATTTAACCAAGAAAGATAAGGAGGAAAGTAAGGACACTATTCCAAAGATTTATAGCAAAACCAATAAAAGAACAAAAGTAAAATCAGTTTTAAGTTTATTAAATGGCGACAAGCACGGCCTTTGCAAACAGTATTACCCTAGCGGAAAAATTTGGAAGGAGTCTATGTATAAGCACAACCAAATGGATGGTGTTGCCAAGATTTTCTATGAAAGTGGACAATTAAAAAAGGAGGTTGATTATTCACTTGGCAAGAAAAACGGTAAGTTTTTAGAGTATTATAAGAGTGGAAATATCAAAACTGAAATCCAATACGATATGGATTTACCATTACCTGGGTTTAAAGAAATAAATTATTTAAAGAAGGAGGTAGAACAGCCAAAAATAAAAGTCCGTCATGAAGACAGGCTTTTTGAAGGGGTTTATAACCTTTACTTTTCTATCGACCCCAAATTCTCCAAAGTAAAAATGTATGCTATAGACAAGGAAGAGGATTGGAATTCAGATTATGGTGTACAGTATTATTCCTTAAAAGAAACTCCAAATAATGAGTTTAAATTAGAAATATTCCTTTCTGAAGGATTCTATTATGTAAACGAAATTAATGTTTACGCTAGCTATAAAACCAAAATGAAAAATGAGGTTGTGGTACACAAAAAAGTAAATCTGGCACTTTCCAACGACTAGATTTTTTATTGCATCATTGCCTTAATTTTCCTCAGATCTATAGAATTTGGAGCATATTTTAAGCCCCTATTTATTGTTTTCAAGGCCTTGCTCCTATTTCTATTAAATTCATACATAGCCACCTTGGAATAGGCTTCAGCAACAATTCCATTCCTAATAGTAATATTAGGATGCTTTTGGGCTAATTCCTCGAATCTTGATAGGTAATATTTTGCTTTACTATAATTTTTAAGTAATACCTCAGCCCTTGCATCAACTAATATCACGCTTAAAAAAGTATTGAGATAAATCTCATTTTCTCGGTAGACCTTATACTTGCTATAATAGTGTAAAAGAGTATCTGAAGGGCGATGAAAATTATTAAGATCCATTTTTTTGAAGAGAGAATTCATCAGCAAATCTGGTGCATACAAATTGGAACTATCAAGCTCCATAGCCAAATTTGCATAGAAAAAGGAGGAGTCGATTTTCCCTTTTTTGAAATATAGCTCAGATACTAGCAAGGCGTAGCTAAGTTTAAGACTTTTCTTTACTTGCGGATGGGACAATTCTTTTTCAAGTTGTTTGTTAAGCCTTTTAAACTCATTTTCCTTGTTTTCTATTTGAAGGCTTGCAAGACCCAATAATACGAGTCTGTTTATTTCTTCAATATGGGTTTGAGAGCTATCCAATTTTTCAAGAGTCGCTAAAACCTTGGCATAATTTTCATCTTCAAAACCCATTTGCTCCATATAAGCCACAGCTGATGCAAAAAGACTATTTCTAAATCGCTCGCAATCGTAAAAATAAAGGGCTTTCATGCCATTTTCATAGGAGGACTTATAATTGTCATTTTCGAAATCATACACCATCATATTTTCATACTGCACACCGATAAGCTGTTCTAGATTTATTTCATTGCTGGGAAACATCTCGTCCAATATCTTTCCAGCATCAGGGGAATTTAATTCCTCCAAAGTGATTAACTTCCTATTGATTAGGGAGTTAATTTGAGCCTCTATTAATTTATCGGTTAGTGGTAAAAAGCCTCCTTGTGGATCCGTACCCTCCATCAAAATATTCAAATCCTCGAAAACTGCTGTTAGATATACATGTTCTGGCTCCTGAGTAATAATATATTGGATATTAAACTTTTCCAAAAACAAAGCATAGATGGCTGTTGACGAAACACAATTATAGCGTCCTGTTTCAAAAACTTCTATAAATTCATTCTCAAGGCTATACCTCACAAACAAATCATTTTGAACAGTTTTGAAAATTTTCTTGATTTTCTTTTTCGCTGATTTATTCTGTAGTTTTTCGGGCTTTAGCGATTGGTAAATTTCCTCTAATCTCTGTTCAGAGTTTTTAAGAAGCTCCTCATTCCCTCTTCCGGAACTAGCCAATAGCAGAGCTAGAAAATTGCTTTGCTCTTTAAATTCGCGGATATATTTTTCTTCAAAATCATTGGAAAAAACTAGATCATCAACACTAATATTTTGTGCCTTTAAGCCAAAACAGAGAAGACTTAGAATGAGTAGACGAAGAATCATAAATTACTTTTTACGCATAAAAATTTGGATTGGCACCCCTTTAAAATCGTATTGTTCTCTAAGTTTATTTTCAAGAAATCTTTTATAGGGATCCTTAATATATTGCGGGAGGTTGGCAAAAAAAGCGAAGGAAGGAGTTCGTGTTGGTAATTGAGTACAAAATTTAATTTTTACATATTTTCCTTTTATCGCTGGAGGTGGAAAACTATTAATTAAAGGCAACATAAACTCATTTAGTTTACTGGTAGAAATTTTAGAATTCCGCCTTTCATTAACTCGTATTGCTTCTTCAATGGCCTGGAAAATTCTTTGTTTGTTTAAAACAGAAATAAACAAAATGGGGATATCTGTAAAAGGCTGAATTTTTCGAAGTATTTCCTCTTCAAACTTTTTGGCAGTATGGGTATCCTTCTCAATTAAATCCCATTTATTTACTAGGATTACCATGCCTTTTTTATTCTTTTCAGCAAGATGGAGAATAGATAAATCTTGTCCTTCAAAACCCCTTTCGGCATCCACCATTACAAGGCAAATATCTGAGCTTTCAATAGCTCTTATCGACCTCATTACGGAGTAAAACTCTAAATTTTCATGAACCTTGGTTTTCTTCCTTAGTCCAGCTGTATCTACTAAAAGAAAATCATTACCATATAAATTATAGCGAGTATTGATGGCATCTCTAGTTGTTCCAGCCACATTGGTTACAATATTCCTATCCTCACCTATTAAAACATTAATAAAGGAAGATTTTCCGCTATTAGGGCGACCAATTATGGCAATTTTAGGAATATCTAATTCCTTTTCCGGCTCCTCTTCTGGTAAAATTTTTACTACCTCATCTAATAAATCTCCAGTACCAGAGCCATTTATTGCAGAAATATTAAATATTTCTCCAAGACCTAGGCTGTAAAATTCTGCACTCATGGTTTGGCGCATAGCATTATCCACCTTATTGGCAACAAGGAGAACCTCCTTTTGGGACTTTCTTAGTAGGGTACCTACCTCTTTATCCATACTGGTAAGCCCCATATCGGCATCTACTACAAATAGAATTAGGTTGGCTTCATCAATGGCAATCTCCACCTGTTTGCGAATTTCTCCTTCAAAAACATCATCAGACCCGCGGATATATCCACCAGTATCTATAACTGAAAACTCCTTTCCTGCCCATTCCGCTTTTCCATAAATTCTATCTCTGGTAACTCCAGAAACTGAATCTACAATTGCTTCTCTCCTTTCGGTTAATCGGTTAAATAAGGTAGACTTCCCAACATTAGGGCGTCCTACTATGGCAACTATATTTGACACTTAAAAAAATTTAGACGGCAAAAATAAGCAAAGCGTTCTGGATGGTGCCAGAATGTTTGAAAATTAAAGACTTAGAATAAAAAAGCTTATATCTCTCCGAGGATGTCTGGATAGGACTTTCCAAAATTTACTAGGTCTACTACAGATTTCGCCCCAATTTTGTTCAGCAATCTCAATTTATAGGTGCTTACGGTTTTATCGCTAATCTCTAGTTCCTCTGCAATGTCCTTATTGGATTTACCATTAGAAAGTAGTTTAAGGACTTCTATTTCTCTTTTACTTAATTTAATGGTATTGGATTTTTTGGAACCACTTAAAACACTATCACTAAAAATCATCTCCCCCATAAACACTTTATTTATGGATTCAATCAACTTTTTGGGTTCATCATCCTTTATTACGTATCCAACGGCTCCCATTTGATGTGCAGTTTTCCCATAAATATCCTCAGGGTGCATGGTGAGTATAATAATTTTGAGGTCGGGGGCTATTTCTTTTATTTTTCGAATGGCTGTAAGCCCATTCATCTTGGGCATGTCTAAATCCAACAAAAGAATATCTGCTGGATTATTTTTTACCATTTCCATAAGTTCATCTCCATCTCCAGCTTCGGCGAGTAGGTCTAAATTTTCCTCATAACCTATAAATAGCTGGAGTCCTTTTCGAACCACGGCATGGTCATCTGCTAATAGTAATCGTATCATTAAAGTCCCGTTATCAATTATTTTTGCTAGTGCAGCATTCTGATATAGCAACAAATATAGGATTAATCCTACGAAAAATTAATAATTGAGAATATAATCCTGCTTCTATTTCTTCAAATCTCCTGGAATCTCACAAACGGGTATAGGTTTCATTTTATGTTGATTAAGCCTATTTAGCCTTTTATAGATTTCAAATACTTCCCTCTTCCTTCCTTCAAAATCTTTAATGCTTTTTTTGTTTTCATCCTGTTCCATCGCCCATTCAAGCTCGGGGTAGCTGGCTCCTAACTGATCTTCATCTGTCCTTGAATCTCCCCACAAACCATCTGTTGGCGGCGCATTTAAAATTGTTTTATCAACGCCTAAGCTTTCGGCTAAAAGGAATACTTCAGATTTGGTTAAATCTGCAATAGGGCTTAAATCTACACCTCCATCACCATATTTAGTATAGAAACCCACACCAAAATCTTCTATCTTATTACCCGTGCCAGCCACTAAACAGGAATGAATACTGGCTAAATAATAAAGGCTGGTCATCCTCAACCTTGCCCTGCTATTTATCAAGCCGAGTTCTTCCAGTTCTTTGCGATCAGCATTTGGCATGAGATTGGAAAATGCCTGATAAACTTGAGACAGATCCAAACTTTCAGAACTAACATTTGGGTATTTACTTTTCAGCCAAGCTATATGATTTGTAGATCTTTGTAGCTGATCAGCATCCTGATAAATAGGCATCTCTACACATAGCACTTTGAGACCTGTTTCCGCAGCAAGCGTGGAAGTGAGTGCTGAATCTATTCCTCCAGAAACACCAACTACAAAACCTTTTTGATTTGCTTCCAAACAATAATCCTTCAACCAATTTATGATGAAGTCTGTAGTTTTTTTCAAGTCCATAACTGAGAAAAAAATCTATTAAAAAATAATCCCAACCATTAATGCGATATAGTCTAATTTATACTTAGCATCGCTAGTTAGGTAAATATTGTCTGAAGAAAAATTATCAACCAAACTACGGTTATAGGTAAGCTCAGCTACTAGTGAAGTAGAACCACCCAAATTATATTCTACGCCTCCGCCAATGGCAAAAGTTATATTCAATGGGCTGATATAATAGTCTAGTTCTTCGACTTTGTTCTTATCAAACTCTGGATTAAACTCTACCTTTTCGCTAGTTTTAAAACTTAAACCCCCACCAAATTTTGCGAAATAGGTCATATAGCCCACTTCATTGGATCTCATTTTTAGTAAAATGGGAATATTTACAAAACCTGCGGAATAAGAACCCGTTGTATCTCTAAGGCTAATGTCACCAGCTCTATTTAAAATATCTACCCCGGTTGCAAAGGAATACCTATCCGTGAAATTATATTGGGTAATTAGTCCAAATCCAAATTTCAATTTTGAAGCTGTTTCAACGTCTTGATCTTCAGTAGTAACATAATTCAATAATGGCATAGCATGGATTCCAAATTGGAATTTCTGAGCTTTTAAACTGCTACTAAAAACAAAAACCATTATTACACTTGATAAAATAATTTTCCTATTCATTCGTCGTACTTTTGAAATTCCTATTCATTAAATTTTTTGTAAAACTATTCTTATTCGCTATATGATCAAAAGGATTTTTCTGATTTTCGTTATTGTTGGCCTTTTTCAGGATTGCTCGGATCCGGAATTGAAATTAGATATTTCCAATATATCAACGAAAAGTAGCTTTAAAAGGTTCGATAGTGCCTTTTTTAATTTGGATACTGCCAATTTTCATAGTGGATTAATGATCTTAAAAAATCAATACCCACCCTTTTTTATGTCTGGAGAAACCGAAAGGTTTTGGAAATATCAAAGGTTAGATGCAAGGCAAAGGCAGCTTTATCAAAGTGTGGAGAAGGTGTTTAGCCCTTTCCAAAATTACCAAGAGGCCTTAAACCTGGGAATGAAGCATTATTATGCCGCCTTTCCAAATGATGATGAAATAGTCTTTTATTCTTATATCTCAAATTTAGATTTTAATAGCCCAGCCTTTTTTAATGATAGTTTAAATGCCTGCTTTATGGCTAGCGATTTATATTTAGGGCAAAACCAAGATTATTATGCTTTTCTTCCAGAATATATTGCCTTTGAAAGGCAAAGAGCCTTTTTTATTCGCGATGCATTAGGATCCATTGTTTCCCAAAAACTTATAGTCCCCAGTGAAGAGTCTATTCTATTAGAAGACATGATTTACTTTGGAAAGCTCCATTATATTTTAGAAAAATTAATGCCATCTGCTCCCCAATGGACAATTATTAAATATCCAAAAGAGAAATTCAATTTTTGCTTGGAAAATGAAAAGCATATCTGGGCCTATTTTGTGGAAAACAAACTTATTTATTCCACCAAGCTTAGAGATAAAAAACGATTTATAGAAACTGCTCCTTTTACCAAGTTTGGGATGAAATTCGACAACCAATCACCAGGAAGAATTGGGCAGTGGCTGGGTTGGCAAATTGTAAAAAGATATATGGCCAAAAACCCAAATCTTACTATTGAAGATTTGCTTGATGAAAAAAACCCACAGATAATTTTAAATGGTTCCTCCTATAGACCAGATTAATTTTATAGCCCTAGTATTTCTTGAAATAGAGACAGTATATTTGCCCGAAATTCAAGTTTATTAAGATATGGCAAGCAGCAGTTCAGAAATAAAAATTGTAGTAGGCTTAGACGACAATAAAATTCCAGAATCTTTGGAATGGAGTGCAGAAGATGGTGGGATGAGCCAGGCTGCAGCAAAGGCTATGCTTTTATCAGTTTGGGATAAAAAAAGTGGTGACACTCTTAAAATAGATTTGTGGACCAAGGATATGATGGCAGATGAAATGAAAAAATTTGT
This sequence comes from uncultured Cryomorphaceae bacterium, assembly GCA_963976435.1. Lineage (GTDB taxonomy): Bacteria > Bacteroidota > Bacteroidia > Flavobacteriales > Schleiferiaceae > CAKZNE01. The sequence goes on from CAXBKQ010000004.1 coordinate 55,771, forward strand.
ACATCAAAGCCTTATGGCTCTTGCTGATACCTTAGAAAGATCTACAAATGAAAAAGCTGCTGCTGCAGAAATGCGTTCTTTTGGATTACATATTGGAGAAAAAATGAATCTTATTCAAAAAAATAAATAACTTAGGGATTCTAAACTACCCATTATGAAACCTAAGATTGCTGTCATGGCATTGTTTCTTCTATTCTCCAATTTAGTTTTAGCACAGCACTCTGGTCACCCACATTCTGATAATGATTTCAATTTTTGGTTTGGCTTATTGGAAGTTCCCTTTTTATTGTTTGTTATTGTCTTATCATTTGTAGTTGCCAATTCTTTAAAAGGTGGAAAATTTGGAAAAGGAATGTCACTACTAGCATGGGGCTTTTTGGTAATGGCTATTGGTCATATTCACATGCAAATAGAGAATATTACTGGGACCAATTTATTTAACAATCTCCTTGGCGAAACTGGTGGTACAATTGCTTGGTTCACTGCCCTTACTGCTACCTGGGGATTAACAGCCTGGGGCTTCATTAAGATTTATAAAGCAAGCAGAATCTGATACATGCGATTAAGACTTTTTGGAAAAAAAAACCCAATTGGAGAGGGTGAAGAGTCCTACTCCAAATTGGTGAAATTTTTAATTGCTCAAATTAGCTCCCCAGCTTTAGCGGGTTCTATTATTGAAGAGGCTAAACAATTCCTGAAACTCAAAAAAAGTAGCCAGGATAAAGATTTGGTAAGAATTTATCTGCTTTTTCAGAAATATTGCTGCCATGTAGATCAGGTGCAAAAAGTTAGCGAAAAAGCATTCAACAGAAAGGTAATCCAAAAATTCCCTTGGTTAAAAGACAATGAATATTGTAGAATTCCATTCAAATCAAATTCCGAATCAAAAATTCTTCTTGCCGCACTCTTTTTACATCAAATCATAAGCCCAATAGGTGAAATTGCCGGCTCTAAAAAAGGAAATGTTCTTGAAGATTATAAGCTTTGGGTAGATTCCATTTGGAACGAAAACCATTTTTTTGATATTGACCTTCCTGGATTAAAAAAGGGTGAAAATCAAAAATTGACCTACCCCACATTAGTAAAACTCAGCAAAATTATTTTTGAGGATTTATCCGAAAGATTTGGGCTCGGAAATATTAGTAGTCTTTATCAAAGATCATTCTCCAAAACAAAAATACTTTTCAAAAATTTAGGCCAATTTCAGCATATTGTAGATTTAATTCCTGTTCCAATATTGCAACCAGAACACCTTTCCCTAATGGGACAGAATTCGGTTCACAATATTCTGGTGGATCAGGTAAAACAACTCGAAAAATTAAATCAAAAAATTACCCAAGAATCCAAGGAAAACAAAGAGCTAAGCATTGTATTACAAAATAAAACAAGGGTTCTTGAGAATATTTTACAAAACTCTATAAACGCTGTAATTGTAATTGATGAATTGGGAAGAGTTGAAGCCTGGAATGGTAAATCCGAAATTACATTCGGTTTCAACGAGGAAGAAGCTATAGGCACTTTTTTAACGGATTTGATTATTCCTGAAATTCACAAGGAAAATCACGCAAAGGGAATGAGGCGTTTCCTAGCCAGCGGCAAGAGCAATATCCTAAACAAAAGCATAGAAATGGAAGCTGTCCATAAATCTGGAAAACAGTTTCCTTTGGAATTGAGCATTACAGAATCCTTCGACCAAGGAAAAAGAACCTTTATAGGTTTTGCAAGGGATCTCACCCAGCAAAAGAATTATGAAAAAACCCTAATCCAAGCCAAACAGCAAGCCGAAGAAACCAGTAGGTTTAAAAGTCGCTTTTTTGCAAATATGAGTCATGAAATCCGCACACCTCTAAATGCTATAATAGGATTTACAAATCTTCTCTTAGACGAAAAACTAAACGAGGATCAAATAGAATATTTAAACCTCATCCAAACCTCTGGAAATAATTTAATGTCGATTTTAAATGATGTTTTGGAGATTAGTAAAATTGAAGAAGGAAAACTTCAGCTAAACCCAAAGGCCGAAATCTTTCAAAATAAAATCCAAGAATTACTTGCACCTTATAAAGCCATTATTGAAGGTAAAGGGCTAGAGTTTAGCATAGAATTCGAAGACAAATTCCCGAAAATTATTAATATCGACTATCACCGATTTGGACAAATATTGGTGAACCTCATTAGCAATGCTGCAAAATTCACCTCTAAAGGTGGAATCCATATCCTGTTTGAATATGACTTCCAAGCCAAAGGCCAATTCTTAATAAAGGTTAAAGTATCTGATAGTGGAAAAGGTATAGATCCCGAAAATTTAAAGAAGATTTTTGAATCCTTCCAACAAGAGGATGGAGGAATTGCCAGGGAATTTGGGGGCACCGGACTGGGCTTGAGCATCTCTAGAGAAATTGCTATTGCCATGGGAGGTGAACTAAAAGCAGAAAGCCCAAGCTCCTATTATACGGACCGGGGATCTGATTTCATTGTTGAAGTTCTCGGGGAGATAAACTCCAAAACCGAACAGAATAAGGGTGCCAAAAAGAGTGAGAAATTTGATGGCCAAGGTTTAAAGGGTCTTTTGGTTGAGGACAATCCTATTAATCAAAAACTACTTTCCACAGTTTTAGGGCAAATGGGATTGAATATTTCTACCGCCTTTAATGGAATAGAAGCACTTAAAAGTCTGGAAAGTGAAAGTTTTGACATTATTTTCATGGACATCCAAATGCCGGAAATGGATGGCTATGAGGCGACCAAAAGAATACGAAAACTAAATATTAATACACCAATAATAGCAATAAGCGCCAATGTATATTCTGAGGATGTTGAAAAATCTTTAAGCGCCGGAATGCAAGCGCATATTGGAAAACCCTTTAAAGTAGAAGAATTAAAAAAGGTTATCGACGAATATGTTTTAAATGAGAATTAAGGCTTTGCCAGCTGGATATTAATTTGGTTTATATATCCTAGCAACTCCTCTCTACCGGCCTTTGTTTCTGCCGATGTCATAAAAGAAACGGGAATATCCTCCCATTTTTCAAGCATTTTCTTCTTATAAACTTTCATGTTCTTGTTCAGGATATTGTCTTTAAGCTTATCAATTTTAGTGAATACCATGCTAAAAGGAATACCCAAGTCCCCCAAATATTCCATAAACTCCAAATCAATTTTTTGAGGCTCCAACCTAGAGTCTATTAATACAAACAGATTGGTTAGAGACAGACGTTTTTCAATATAATCGGCAATCAGATCTCCAAAACCAGCTCTAATTTTCTTTCCTACTTTGGCGTACCCATATCCCGGTAAATCAACAAGGAACCATTCATCATTTACCTTAAAGTGATTGATCAATTGAGTTTTCCCAGGTTTTCCCGAAGTTTTTGCCAAATTCTTATGATCCACCAACATATTAATTAAACTGGATTTCCCAACATTACTCCTACCAATAAAGGCATATTCCGGTTGACTTATCTCCGGCACCTGTTCAATTTTTGCACTGCTTTTTACGAATTCTGCTTTTCCAATTTTCATTCTCCTAAATCTAATTTTTCTCCATCTCCAAATCCAAACATTGCAAAATTACAGCAATGATTTTCTACTCCTCCACTTTTCTCCACTTATTATTGAATTTCCTAAAACACATAGCCAGAAAAGCTTCTGAGCCTGTTTTGTTAATTCACAATGCCTTTCTCTAGACAAAAAGTGGGAAAAGTTATCAACAAAGTGGAGTTATGTGGGGAATTGTGGGGCAATTTCTATATTTTTGAGCATCTAAGTATTAAAAGCTTAAAATGCTGAATCTGATAGGAGTACATGAGTGTAAAATGGATGCCAAGGGCAGGGTGATGATACCTTCTGCCCTAAAAAAGCAGCTATTGCCTGTGCTTGAGAAAGGTTTTGTTATAAAAAGAAGCGTTTTCCAAAAATGCTTAGAGCTCTACCCAATGGATGAATGGCAAGAGGTTATGGGGAAAGTAAATCGCCTTAATCGCTTTGTAAAAAAGAATAATGATTTCATTAGAATGTTTACCGCCGGAGTGAAAATTATAGAGGTAGATGCCAATGGAAGATTAAATATCCCCAAAGACCTCATGACCTACTCCCTCTTAAAATCTGAATTGGTTTTATCCTCGGCAGTGGGAATTGTGGAAATATGGGATAAGAATCTATATGAGGAAACATTGAAAAATCCAGAATTGGATTTTGGTTCATTAGCAGAAGATGTAATGGGAAGCCTAAATAATGATCTTAATGAATTATCATAATCCGGTTCTCCTAAAAGAATGCATTGAACACCTACAAATTAAACCTGACGGCATTTATGTAGATGTAACCTTTGGCGGGGGTGGCCATAGCCGTGAAATTTTAAAACAGCTTAGCACAGGACACCTCTACGCTTTCGATCAGGACCCCGACGCCCAGCAAAACCAGATAGAAAGTGAAAACTTTAGTTTAATCTCTTCAAATTTTAGATTCCTAAAAAAAAGCCTCCGCTTTCATGGAATACAAAAAATTGATGGACTTCTAGCTGATCTGGGAATTAGTTCACATCAAATTGATGAACCCAGCAGAGGATTTAGCCTTAGATATGAAGGTCCCCTCGATATGAGAATGAACCCTTCTAAAAGCTTAGACGCAAAAACCTTGGTAAACACCTACCCAGAAGAGGAACTCACACGAATATTTAAAGACTATGGCGAACTAAACAAGGCCTATTATTTGGCCAGAACCCTAGTTCAAAAGCGAGCTGAAAAGGAAATCCAAACCACCGAAGAACTAAAACAAGCCTTGGCATCTTTCGCACCCGGACATAGAAGCGGAAAGTTTTGGGCCCAAGTTTTTCAGGCTATTAGGATGGAGGTTAATGATGAGATGGGTGCCCTACATGAATTACTGGAACAAAGCTGTGAAATTCTAAATCCAGGAGGACGATTGGTATTTATGTCATACCACTCTCTTGAAGATAGACCGGTGAAAAATTTTTTCAAAACCGGAAATATTAAAGGAATTCAGGAAAAAGATTTTTACGGAAACCTCATCCGTCCCTTAAATCCCATTACCCGAAAACCCATAATTGCTGATAGCGAAGAATTAAACTCAAACCCCAGGGCAAGAAGTGCAAAACTGAGGGTAGCCGAAAAAATTGAAAAACTGAAAAGTTAAATACTTGAAAATTTTAAAAAACATACAGAACCCGCTAAGCTCCCTATTTACAGGGAGATTCTTGGTTAGTGATAATTGGCAAAAAAACTGGCCCTTTATTTTTTATATCAGCCTATTGGGAATGATCATGATTTCTAGCAGTCACCGTGCAGATGAAAAGGTGCATAAGATTGCCAAACTCAGAACTGAAGTAAAAGAGTTAAGCTCCGAATATACAGATACCAAGGCCAAGCTTATGTTGGAAAGCATGAAAACCAAGGTTGTGGAAAAAGCAGCAGAGATAGGCCTGGTTCCACCCGAAAAACCACCAATAAAAATTAAAAGCAAAAATTTAGTTGAAGGTAGATAAGTCCATATTAAATAGAGTATACCTCGCAGCTCTGCCATTTTTTGTAATGGCAATTTTGGTTTTATTCAAACTTCTTTTTATTCATTTTAAAGAAGGACCCGCCTTGCGTTCCGAAACTCAAAGGGAATCTATCCGTGCCGTAAATATTGAAGCTGAAAGAGGAAATGTGTATAGCGCTGATGGCAAATTGCTGGCTACCACCATGCCTGTTTATAATATTTATATGGATCCGGTTACGGTAAAAAGTAAACTGTTTAAGGATTCTATTCAAAAACTATCTCAACAATTGAGCAGCATTTTCCCTGTGCGTAGCACTAGCCAATGGGAAACCTATATCAGCTCAAAAAGGCAGCAAGAAAGTCGCTATGTGAAATTAGCAGAAGAAATAAGCTTTACAGAATTACAAAAGCTTAAACGATGTGCCATTTTCAACCAAGGAAAATATGCCGGTGGTTTAATTTATGAGCAACGGAATTACCGGAAAATGCCTTTAGGAAAAATTGCGGAACGCACCATTGGTTATGACCAAAGCCGTGGAAGAACTGGTATTGAAGGTGCCTTTAGCAATTACCTTTCTGGTACCAATGGAAAACGCCTCAAGCAAAAAGTAAGCAATGGAAACTGGAAGCCTATAAGTGATAACTACGAAATTGAACCCGAAGATGGTTTGGATGTGGTTACCACTTTGGACACTAGAATGCAAGATGTAGTTCACCATGAACTATTGAAAGCTCTAGAAAAATTTGAAGCTGACCATGGTTGTGCCATTTTAATGGAAGTAGAAACAGGCGCCATTAAAGCCATTTCTAATCTTGGAAGAACTGAAAAGGGCACTTATTTTGAAAAGCGAAACTATGCCGTTTGGGAAAAAACAGAACCCGGTTCTACCTTTAAACTGGCATCAGTAATTGTAGCATTAGAAGATGGAATAGCCGACACCAATACCTTGGTGGATACTGAAAATGGCTTGCTTAGCATTTATGGGAAAAATGTAAAAGACAGCAATTATAAAAATGGGAAAGGTGGCTATGGAAAGGTTAGCCTTAAAAAAGCTTTTGAGGTTTCGAGTAATGTAGGAATAGTAAAATTAATTTATGAAAACTATCAAGATCGTCCCGAAAAATACATAGACCGTCTTTACACAATGGGCCTCCATAAAAAATTGGGAGTTTCCATTCAAGGTGAAAGCGAACCTTCAATTCCCAAACCTGGTGATGCCCGTTGGAGCGGAATTAGTCTGCCTTGGGTTGCCTTTGGGTATCAGGTGAGTTTTACACCCTTACAGATTTTAAGTCTCTATAATTCTGTGGCCAATAATGGCCAAATGATACGTCCACATTTTATTCAAGAAATCCGGAAACACGGAAAAATTATAGAAAAAATGGAGCCTGAAGTTCTCAATCCGGCAATATGCTCTAAAGAGACTTTAGGAAAAGTAAAATCCATGATGGAAGGTGTAGTTTTAAATGGAACTGCAACAAATATTCAGAGTGATCTTGTAAGTATGGCTGGAAAAACGGGTACCTGCCAACAAAACTATTGGAAAGGATTAGCTCCAGACTATCAGGCAAGTTTTGCAGGTTATTTCCCTGCAGAAAATCCCAAATACTCCTGTATTGTAGTGGTAAACAAACCCAATTACCATAGAGGGTATTATGGCTCAGCAGTAGCTGCTCCAGTTTTTAAAGCCATTGCAGAAAGTATTTATCTAAGCACGGCAAATATTGAAGAATCCGAAGTGGAATTGGATGAAAATCACTTTGCAACAGAATTCCAAAACCTTGAAAACTTTGACGGCCTTAGTGGTAAAAGCAAACTTCCAAATCTCAAAGGCTTAAATGGTTCAGAAATACTCCCCATTCTACAAAATCAAGGCTTTAAAGTTAAAGTGGAGGGTATAGGAAAGGTGAAATGGCAATATCCTTCTGCTGGCTCAGAACTGGATCCTAATGTTTTAATAGAACTGAAGCTAGGATGAAATTACTAAAAGACATACTCTATAAGGTTCCAATCCTAGAAAGCATTGGCTCCACAAATCAAGCTATTTCCAAATTGGCTTTTGACTCCAGACAGGTTAATAAAGAAAGTCTATTTATCGCTATTAAAGGAAGTACGGTAGATGGTCATCTCTATATTAAAACTGCTATAGAAAATGGGGCACGATCTATAATTTGCGAAGAACTCCCTGAGGAGATTCAAGAAGGAATCACTTATATCAAAGTAAAGGATAGCCATTCATCCTTGGGCATTATCGCCTCCAATTTTTACAATAATCCATCTGGCCAACTCAAACTGGTTGGTATCACTGGAACCAATGGAAAAACCACTACCAGCACATTGTTGTATAGCCTTTTCCAAAGTTTGGGAATTAAATCGGGCTTACTTTCTACGGTTTGCATAAAAGTAGGGCGTGAAGAGTTCCCAGCTACACATACTACTCCAGATCCTATCCAACTGAATTTCTACCTACAGAAAATGGTGGAGCAGGGCTGTAAAGTTTGCTTTATGGAAGCTAGCAGCCATGGAATTGAACAAAAACGAATAGCGGGATTGGATTTCGCAGGTGCCGTTTTCACCAATATCAGCCATGATCATCTGGATTATCACAAAACATTTGATGACTATATACTTGCCAAAAAAGGATTGTTTGACCAATTGAGCTCAAATGCCTTCGCCCTGGTAAATTCTGATGACAGACATGGTTTTACCATGCTCCATCATTGTAAAGCAAAAAAATATTCATTTGGACTCCGTAGCGACGCGGATTATAAAGTGAAAATTCTGGAGCATCAATTTAATGGCATGTTGCTGAAAATTAACCAACATGAGCTTTGGACCAAACTCATAGGAAACTTCAATGCCTATAATTTAATCGCTGTTTATGCGGTGAGTGTTTTATTGGAAAAAGATGATTTACAGGTGGCTACAGCTATCAGCAATTTATCATCTGTAGAAGGTCGTTTTCAATATTTCCAGTCTAAAAATGGTATTACCGCTATAATCGATTATGCCCATACCCCTGATGCTCTAAAAAATGTATTGGAAACCATTGCCAAGATAAGAGCGGGAAATGAAAAGCTATTTACCCTTATTGGCTGTGGCGGTGATCGTGACAAAACCAAAAGACCGGAAATGGCGCGAATAGCCACTGAGCTCAGCGACCAAACCATTCTTACATCAGACAATCCTAGAAGTGAAGATCCAGATGAAATTATTAGGGAGATGGAAGAAGGAATTGAGATGCATCTTCAAAATAAATATTTGAGCATCACCAATAGAAAAGAAGCTATAAAAACTGCCTGTAGAATGGCACAATCGGGTGATATAATCCTCATTGCTGGAAAGGGCCATGAAAAATATCAGGATATAAACGGCCAAAAAAACCCATTCGACGATATGCAATTTGCTCAAGAATTTTTAAACCCAAGTCAGGAATAATGCTGTATTATCTATTTTCATATTTAGAAGAAACTTATGGACTGCCAGGTGCTGGGGTATTCCAGTTTATCACATTTAGGGCGGCAATGTCTCTTATTTTATCATTGATAATCTGCCTCTTATTCGGAAAAAGAATTATCAATTTCCTTCAAGCCAAACAAGTTGGTGAGACTATTCGAGATTTAGGTTTAGAAGGTCAAACTGAAAAAGCCGGAACACCTACCATGGGTGGTTTAATGATTTTATCCGGAATTCTAATTCCTGTTTTACTATTCGCAAAATTAAACAACATCTATATCATCCTTTTGATTATCACAACAATATGGATGGGAACAATTGGATTTATTGATGATTATATCAAGGTATTTAAAAAGGATAAAAAGGGTTTAAGAGGTCAGTTTAAAATTGCGGGTCAGGTAGGTTTGGGAATTATTGTAGGAGGAATATTGTATTTCAATCCTGATGTTACCATCAAAGAAAAAATAAAAAAAGAACAGCTTATTGAAAGTATTGTTGAATCTCCTGTAAATAGTACTACACCACAGTATAGTGAAGCTGAAAAATCAACTAAAACCACTATCCCCTTCTTTAAAAATAATGAATTAGACTACTCTGCTCCTTTAAGATGGTTGGGGATTGATGATTTAAAATGGGCCTGGATCATTTTTATTCCGGTAGTAATTATCATTGTTACTGCAGTTTCTAATGGAGCCAATCTCACGGACGGTATTGACGGTTTAGCAACGGGAACCTCCGCTATAATAGGAATAACCTTAGGTGTTTTTGCCTACCTCTCAGGAAGCATCATTTTTGCTGATTATCTCAATATAATGTATATCCCAAATACTGGGGAGCTGGTGGTTTTCATCGCGGCATTTATTGGGGCTTGCATCGGCTTTTTATGGTATAATTCCTACCCTGCGCAGGTATTTATGGGCGACACGGGAAGCTTAGCACTTGGAGGAATTATCGCTGTTTTCGCCATTGCCATTCGCAAAGAATTACTAATACCTATTTTGTGTGGAATTTTCTTAGTAGAAAATCTTTCTGTAATCATGCAGGTAAGTTATTTCAAATACAGTAAAAAGAAATTTGGAGAAGGAAGAAGGATTTTTAAAATGTCGCCCCTTCACCACCACTACCAAAAACTTGGATACAACGAAAGTAAAATTGTAACCCGTTTTTGGATTGTAGGAATTTTTCTTGCTGTACTCACATTTGTAACCCTTAAACTTCGCTAGGCTTGTTAGAAACACAAAACATAGTGATTTTAGGAGCCGGAGAAAGCGGAATTGGAGCAGCCCTTCTTGCCAAAAGAAAAGGGCATAAGGTTTTTGTTTCCGATGCAGGATCAATTAAAGAAAACTATGCTCAAATTCTTAGAAGTGAATCTATAGATTTTGAAGAAAGCCATCATTCAGAAGAAAGAATATTAGAATCGGATTTAATCATTAAAAGTCCAGGAATCCCAGAAAAGGCCGCTCTTATTCAAAAGATTAGGAAGGCAAATATCCCAGTGATATCTGAAATAGAATGGGCCTACAGATATTGTCCAGGAAAAATTATTGCCATCACCGGTAGCAATGGTAAAACCACCACTAGCCTACTCACCTATGAAATTCTAAAAAATGCTGGTCTCAAGGTGCATTTGGCAGGGAATATTGGAAAGAGCTTTGCCGCCTGTGTAAATGATGATCCCGACCAATATTACGTGATAGAAGTCTCTAGCTTTCAGTTAGATGACATCAAAACTTTCAAACCAAATATTGCCATTCTTACCAATATTACTCCTGATCATTTGGATAGATATAACTATCAAATGGAAAACTATGTAAAAAGCAAATTTTCCATTTGTAAAAATCAAGATCCTAAGGATTATTTCATCTACTGCAATGATGATGAGGAGATTTTAAAGGCCATCCAGAAAGAAAAAATTAATAGTCAGACCATCCCTTTTAGCCTTGAAAAAAAGGCGGAATACGGTGCTTGGTTAGACGAAGCCAATCATATTCAAATAAAATTAAAAACAGAGGAATCTATGAGCATCAATGAACTAGCCTTACAAGGCAAACACAACACCTACAACAGTATGGCCGCCGGATTAGCCAGTAAACTACTGAGCATTCGCAAGGAAACTATCCGCGAAAGCCTATTAAACTTCGATAATATTGAACATCGATTAGAGCCTGTTCTTCAAATTTATGGTATCGAATTTATTAATGATAGTAAGGCTACAAACATCAACTCATCTTGGTATGCTTTGGATAGCATGTCTAAACCAACAATTCTAATTTTAGGAGGAGTGGATAAGGGAAACGATTACAGTCAACTATTTGCTCTTGCCAAGGAAAAAATAAAGGCTATAATTTGTTTGGGTACCGATAATAGCAAAATCCACGAACAGTTGGAAGACAAAGTACCTTTTATGATTGATGCCAGCAATATGGATGAAGCCGTTCGAATAGCTTTTAAACTAGGCGAAAAAGGAGATGCGGTTTTATTAAGCCCAGCTTGCGCCAGTTTTGATTTCTTTGAAAACTATGAAGATAGAGGAAGACAATTTAAAGATGCGGTAAGAGCTTTATAATTTGAATTTATTCGCTTACATAAAAGGAGATAAAACCCTTTGGGTAATCGCCATTGTTTTGGCTCTATTTTCTATGATGCCTGTTTATAGTGCAAGTAGCAATATAGCCTTCCTATATGGTAGTGGTAATACCTTTAGTATGCTGGCCAAGCATGCTATTCACCTCTGTTTGGGTTTTATTCTAATGTATGCCGCACACAATATCAACTACAAACATTATGGGGCAATTTCCGTAATATTAATGCCCATTGTAATTATTCTTTTGGCTGATACCCTGCTCAATGGGCATACGGTTTCAAACGCTTCACGATGGATTAGAATTCCCTTCTTAGGCTGGACCTTTCAAACTTCGGCCTTTGCTAGTGTAGTGTTAATGATATATATTTCTAGGTATCTGGCGAAAACCAGTATTGAAAAATTAAAAAGTTTCAAGCAGAGTTTTGTTCCCCTTTTACTTCCCATTTTTGTGGTTTGTGGTTTGATTTTACCTTCGAACTTTAGCACCGCAGCTCTGGTATTTTCTATATCTATGATCGTTTTATTTATAGGTGGATACCCCCTCAAGAATTTGATGCTAATTCTGGGAGGAGGTATTGCTACCCTTGGGGTTTTTATCCTACTTACAATGGCCTTCCCAAATATGAATAATAGGGTTTCTACTTGGGTAGCCAGAATCCAGGATTTTGGCTCCGGCGATAAAACGGAAAACTACCAGGTTCACAAAGCTAAACTTGCCATTGCCGAAGGGAACTATTTCGGGAAAGGTCCTGGTAAAAGTGTACAGAAAAATTTTCTTCCCCAATCCAATTCCGATTTTATTTATGCGGTGATAGTAGAGGAATTTGGAATTCTTGGTGGACTAAGTTTAATATTTTTTTATATCCTTTTTCTCATTCGAATTTTGGCAATTTCCACCAAAGCCCATAGTAAGTTTGGAACCTTATTAGCCATTGGTGCCGGTTTGGGAATTATGGTTCAGGCGTTTGTAAACTTAGGAGTAGCTGTAAATTTATTACCCGTTACAGGTCAAACCCTTCCTTTAATAAGTGCTGGAGGTTCTTCCATTTGGATGACCTGCATTGCCATTGGAATAATTCTTAGTGTAAGCCGAGGAAACCAAAATGGAGAAATGGAAGAAAATCAAGAACAGCAAGAAAAACCTTCATTAACAGATCTAGCCCATGCCTAAAAAATTCATGATTAGTGGTGGTGGCACTGGGGGGCATATTTTCCCAGCCATATCTATTGCTGATGAATTGAAAAAAAGATATCCAGATGCCCAATTTTTATTTGTTGGAGCAAAAGATAAAATGGAGATGGAAAGAGTTCCACAAGCGGGTTATAATATCAAAGGAATTTGGATAAGTGGCATCCAAAGAAAATTAAGTGCCTCCAATTTAGCCTTCCCTTTTAAACTCCTTTCAAGTTTAGGAAAGTGCTTTTCTTTAATTCGGAAATTTAAACCAGATGTGGTAATTGGCACAGGAGGTTTTGCAAGTGGTCCACTGCTGTATGCCGCCTCCTTAAAGGGAATTCCAACATTAATTCAAGAGCAAAACTCTTACCCCGGCATTACCAATAAGCTTTTAGCAAAAAGGGCAGAAAGTATCTGTGTTGCCTATGATAAAATGGAGCGGTTTTTCCCTAAGGAAAAAATAGTCTTTACAGGAAACCCCATCCGTGAAAGGATAAAAAACATCAATATCCCTAGAGATGTGGCAAATAAGGAATTCAACTTTCAAATCAACAGACCTACATTATTAATTCTTGGTGGAAGTTTAGGAGCACGCAAAATCAACCAATTGATTGGTGAGAATTTAGACTGGCTCCTATCCTTAAATCTCAATATACTTTGGCAAACAGGGAAGTTATATATCGAAGAATTAGAAAATAAATTTGGAAGCAAACAGGGAGATCATTTGAAAATCCAAGCCTTTTTAAAAAATATGGATTTTGCTTATGCCGCCTCGGATATGGTGATTAGTAGAGCTGGTGCAGGTACCATTTCTGAGCTGAGCGTTGCTGCTAAGGCCACATTATTAATCCCATCACCGAATGTTGCGGAAGATCATCAAACAAAAAATGCGCTGGCCTTATTCGAAAATGAAGCAGCATTGTTATTTAGAGAAAAGGAAAGTGAAAGCCTTTTTAAATCCTTAATTGAAAAGCTAATTCAGCCCGAAGAAAGGGAAAAACTTTCTCGAAACATAAAGAAAATGGCCAAATCAGAAGCTTCCAAAAGCATTGGAGATCAGGTTGATAAAATATTAAACAATGCTGGATAAAGACAATATTTATTTCATTGGAATAGGCGGCATAGGAATGAGCGCTTTAGCCAGATATTTCATCGGCATCGGAAAAAACGTTGCTGGCTACGATAGGTATCGATCTTCCAATTGTGAAATTCTTGAATCTGAAGGAATCTCTATTCATTATGAAGATAATATAGAACTCATAGATAAGGATTTCCGAAAAAAAGCGAATACGCTTGTAATATATACCCCAGCAATTCCCAAGGATCAAAAGGAATTAAATTACTTTATTAAAAGGGAATTCACCCTTTTGAAGAGGGCCAAGGTTTTAGGAGAAATAGCCAAAAATCATATTTGCCTGGCCGTTGCAGGAACCCATGGAAAAACTACAACATCTTCATTATTAGCACATATTTTCAGAAATTCCGGGCATCAGGTCACTGCATTTTTAGGAGGTATTGCCGTAAATTACAATTCCAATTTTTTGCAAGGAAAGGAAAACTCAATTTTAGTTGCAGAAGCTGATGAGTATGACAGAAGTTTCCTTCAATTAAATCCAGATGGCGCTATTATCACTTCCACAGATGCGGATCATTTAGATATTTATGATGGCGAAGAGGATCTAAAAAACACCTTCCAAACTTTCGCCGATTCGGTACAAAAGAATTTGATTCTTCAATCAGAGGTACAAATAAAGGGCCTTAAATACGGATTAAAAGGGGATGAAGAATTCGCGGGTTTAAACCTAAGAATAGAAAATCACAATTATGTTTTTGATCTCAAAACACCCAGGGGAATCGTAGGCAATATTTCCAGTGGCTTACCTGGCAGGCATAATGTAGAAAACGCCATAGGAGCAGCGGCATTGGCATTTTCATATGGACTAAATGACGAGGAAATTAAATTGGGGATTTCCAGCTTTAAAGGAGTGAAAAGACGTTTTGAATATCATATTAAAACAGAAAAGCTCATATATATTGATGATTATGCACATCATCCTTCTGAAATAAATGCACTTGTAAATTCGGTAAGAGAATTATATCCCGAAAGGAATATATGTGGGATTTTTCAACCTCATTTATTTAGTAGAACCCGCGATTTCGCTGAGGAATTTGCAGAAAATTTAAGCCTCTTGGATTGCCTTATCCTCATGGACATTTATCCGGCAAGAGAAAAACCAATTCCCGGCATTAATTCTGAAATGCTTTTGGAAAAAAGTAGAGCAAAGGAAAAATATCTGCTGCCTAAAAATGAAATTTTAAGCTTTCTGAAAAACCGTAAAAACCAAATAGTATTAACCATTGGAGCTGGGGATATAGACCAAATTATAAATCCAATAAAAATGACCTTATTGAATGGATAAGCTCAAAATTATATTGTCTTGGGTTTTTGGCTTATTGCTGATGATAATAGTTTTGGCATTTTCCGGCACTTCCAGAAATTCAAAATACTTATCCGAAGATTCCATTTCTATAGAAATCTTTAGCGTTGAAGGACAGTACTTTATTACTGAAAATGAACTGAAAAGAGAATTGATTTTAGAGCTTGATTTGATCGATAGTCTATCGCTTGAAGAAATTAACATTAAGATGTTAGAAGAAAGCCTTGATAATCACCCGTCTATCAGAAAAGCAGAGGTATATTCGAAATTAGATGGTAGTTTAAGAATCGCTGTGCATCAAAAGCAGCCCATTGCAAGGGTACAAAGCTCATCAGCAGATTATTATATTGATGAAATTGGCGATAGTATGGCATTATCGACAAATTATTTTGCATCAGTTCCTTTGATAAATGGGAAGGTAAATGCAGAAAGAAGAGAAAAACTCCATCATTTTTTGAACATTATCCACCAGGACAGTTTTTACAAAGACTTTTTTAGTGGAATAAAAATATTAGCAAATGACGAGTGGCTTCTTTATCCAAAACCTGGTAATCACAAAATCATTTTTGGAAAGGCTGAAGGTATTGAAGGGAAACTCCGAAAGCTAAAAATATTTTACCTCAACAAAGCCTCCACAAAGGAGGAATGGGATGAAATAAAACTATTGAACCTCAAGTTTGAAGGACAGGTAATTTGCAGAAAACACTAAAATTATGAACTCCCAACGAATAGCAGTAGGGCTAGACATAGGAACCACCAAGATTGCAGCCATGATCGGCCGCCTAGATGGCTATGGAAAATTAGAGATCATTGGCATGGGAAAAGCCAAATCTTTAGGTGTTCATAGGGGTGTTGTTACCAATATCACCCAAACCATTGAAAGTATTAAGCATGCCATTGAGGAAGCTGAACAACAATCTGGCTTAGGAATAAAAAGTGTGATTGTTGGGATAGCCGGACAGCATATTCGCAGCTTGCAGCATAGCGACTATATTATCCGTCAAAATTCTGATGATGTTATTGAAGATCAAGATATTGACAACTTAATTGAGAATGTTCACAATCTTGTAATGCTCCCTGGGGAAGAGATTATTCACGTTTTACCTCAAGAATACAAAGTTGATGGCCAAGCGGAAATAATGGAACCACGAGGCATGTATGGAAGTAGGCTGGAAGCCAATTTTCACATTGTAGTTGGGCAAATTAGTTCTATCAAAAACATAGGTCGCTGTGTAAAAAGTAGCGATTTAAATGTAGCAGATATAACCTTAGAGCCTTTAGCTTCTGCAGAAGCTGTTCTCTCTCAAGAAGAAAAAGAAGCCGGGGTTGTACTGGTGGATATTGGTGGTGGAACTACTGACATTGCCATTTTTAAAGATGGTATCATTCGTCATACAGCTGTAATACCATTCGGTGGAAATGTAATTACCGAGGATATAAAAGAAGGCTGCTCCATAATTGAAAAACAAGCCGAATTATTAAAGGTGAAGTTTGGCTCTGCATGGCCTGGAGAGAATAAGGAAAATGAAATTGTAAGTATTCCCGGATTAAGAGGTCGCGAGCCCAAGGAAATTTCCCTTAAAAATCTGTCAAAAATTATCCACGCTAGAGTGGTAGAAATTATTGAACAGGTATATCTGGAAATTAAAAATTACGGATACGACGAAAATAAAAAAAGGCTAATTGCAGGGATTGTTCTTACTGGTGGTGGTAGTCAACTTAAGCACGTAAAACAACTTGTAGAGTTTGTTACGGGAATGGACACCCGTATTGGATTTCCCAATGAGCATTTGGCCAATGGCAGTGATGAAGAATTCGCCTCTCCCATTTATGCTACTACAGTAGGATTAGTTTTAAAAGGCCTAAACAAATCCAATAATGGTGAAATTTCTGTGATTGATCCAAATGAGGATGAAAACACTCAGATGTTTAAAACAGAAAAGCAGGAAGAAGAAAACACCCATAGCGAGCTTGATGAAATGGAGGAGAATATGGAGCCAGAAGAAGAACAAGCAGATGACACACCCAAGGCCAGGAAGGGATTTCTTGACAATTGGGCAGATAAATTTAGAAATTTCCTAAACGACGATTTATAATAATAAACCATGAGTGATTTGAATAATAACGATACGATCTCTTTTGACCTTCCAAAAAACCAATCTTCGGTAATCAAGGTTATTGGTGTTGGTGGAGGTGGAAGTAATGCCGTCAATCACATGTTTGGGATGGGAATCCGTGGAGTAGACTTTGCCGTTTGCAATACAGATGCTCAAGCCCTTTCCAATAGTCCTGTTCCCAATAAAATACAATTAGGGGTAACCTTAACTGAAGGACTAGGAGCAGGTGCAAATCCAGTGGTGGGATGTGAATCGGCTCAAGAGAGTTTAGAAGAAATAAAACAACTCTTAGAAAAGAATACCAAAATGGTTTTCATCACCGCAGGAATGGGTGGTGGAACTGGTACAGGTGCTGCCCCAGTAATTGCTGCAGCAGCCAAAGAAATGGGAATTCTTACGGTAGGAATTGTTACTATGCCCTTCCAATTTGAAGGTAGCAATAGAAAACAACAAGCCGAAAAAGGTATTGAAGCCCTTAGATCCAAAGTGGACTCTTTAATTGTTATTAATAATAATAAACTTAGAGAGGTATATGGAAATCTTGGATTTAAAGCTGGTTTCGCTAAAGCCGATGAAGTTTTAGCCACTGCATCCAGAGGAATTGCGGAGGTAATAACACATCACTATACTACCAATATTGACTTAAGAGATGCCAAAACTGTTTTGGCAGATAGTGGTACAGCAATAATGGGATCTGCGAGCTCTTCCGGAGAAAGTAGAGCCATTGATGCTATTAGCAAAGCCCTTGACTCTCCTTTGTTAAATGACAATCATATTAAAGGAGCCAAAAATGTTTTACTATTAATCGTTTCTGGAAGTGAAGAAATTACCATCGACGAAATTGGTGAAATAAATGATCATATCCAGGTGGAAGCCGGAGGTAGTGCCAATATCATTATGGGTATTGGTGAGGATGAAAGCTTGGGAAGCGATATTGCCGTAACCATTGTAGCAACGGGATTTAATGCCGATCAACAAGTTCAGGTTTTAGGAAATAAACCCCAAAAGGTAGTTCATACTCTAGAAGATGAACAAGCCATCAGCACCTCAGTATATAACAATCCACCAAAAACTGTTGAAGAAGACGCTGAAGAGGATATAATTGCCAAGGAAATTGCCAAAGCAGAAGCTCGGGAAAGAGAGAGAGACTCTGCCCTACAAGCTGATTTATTTGCTGTAAATAACGAAGAAATAACAGCAGAAACTACTGCTATTGAAGAGGAAAATACTCCGGAAATTAATGAAGAAAGCCATGAAGAAAAAAAGGTCTTCGCACTAGAAGATGAGGCTGAAGAGGAGGAGGAAATAAGTTTTAATATTATTGAAACTGAAGTGGAAACCACTATCGATATCAGAGAGGAGCTTATTGAAGATCCAATTGAACTGAAAATGGAAGCAGAAGCGGAAGAGGAAGTCATAAGCGAGGAAGTTGATGAAGAGCCTATTTTCTCTATTGGAGAAGAAGAGGATAGTATCCAATTTGACATTCAAAAGGAAGAAAATTCCGAATCTGAAATTCTGGAAGTGAATAACAGTCAAGATGTTTCGGAAGTTTCAGAGCCTACACCATCCGTTAATGAAAAGGAAAATCTCACCAATTCGGAAAATGAAGTGGTTAAATATTCCCTAGAAGACTATTTAGATCTTGAAGAAAAATTAAAATCTGCAAGTCCAACTGCGAGTGAAACTCCTTCTATACAAACCGAAAAAAATATAGAGGCCAAGGCAAAGTCTAATGCTGAAACAGAAGATGAGGCTCTCAATTTTGTGGTAAGAGAAGTAAAAGAAGGCAGCCAAGAAAAGCAAGCTGAAAAAACACAAAATGTTTCTCCTGTAAATGCTAGTATTCAAGAAAGTATGAGGCTTCAAGGAAGTGAAAGAAGGGAGAAATTAAAGGCCTTTAACCATCGCTTTCAAATGCATCAAAAATCTATTGAGGATGCCGAGAACATTCCAGCTTATAAAAGGCAAGGGATTAACATCCAGGACGGAGGATATAGTAAGGAATCGAAGATTGGCCGAATGTCCATCCAAAACGACGAAGATGGTACCAACCTTAAAAGCAATAATAGCTTTCTGCACGACAATGTAGACTAACAATTTTGAGATTACATGACCCTTATATGAAAGGAGGTTCTTTGTTAGGTCAGAACCTCCTTTTTTTGTTCCACAAAATCTAAATTCCCTATTCAAATTAATAACTTTGCAGAAAATATAAAGAGATGAGTTTAGCAGTTTCCATAAATGATCATATTAAAGATGCCATGAGGGCTAAGGATAAAATTCGCTTAGAATCCCTTAGAGCCATAAAATCAGCATTCCTATTAGCGGGTACTGAAAAAGGAGCATCGGGAAGCATTTCTGAAGATGAGGAATTGAAAATTTTACAACGCCTACAAAAGCAGAGAAAAGACTCACTAGAAATTTACACCCAACAAGGTCGTGCTGATCTTGCAGAGGATGAAAGGCTACAATTGCAAATAATTGAAGAGTTTTTACCCAAGCAAATGGATGCGGAAGAGTTGAATTCTTATTTAAAGAACCTATTGGAAAAACTAGGTACTTCTGGTCCACAAGATATGGGTAAAGTAATGGGTACTGCCTCCAAAGAGTTAGCCGGTAAAGCAGATGGAAAAACAATTTCCGCAGCGGTACGTGAGCTACTTTCTAATTAATAGTAGCTTTAGAGAATTGCATTTTATCGGTTAGTAAACATAATGTAGGGGGCGGATATTTGCAGAAAACTCTGTTCTCAATACAAAATTCACATTGTTAATTTCCGTCTTTTGAAGACCAATTAAATCAAAAGACATGGTTTTAGTTTGTGCTTGTGTACAGGTATCACCATTGGCATCATGCTCTAATATTAATTCAATGGTGGATCCTAAGAGCGAATTTGCTTGCGATTTAGACAGTTTAAACAAATGCTCCTTACAGCCACCTTGATAGTTAAAAGTGACTTGCAAACAATTGCCCAGCACCTGTGCAAAGTATAAGCTTACAGGCTCATTATAGGTCGTTGAATTATCATTGGAATCATAATCTGCAATAGCAATGCACGACACTTCCCTGATACATGAAATTTTTACATTTTCGGCATTTCCACAATCAGTACTAAAGGAATTGAGAGTTTTATAATCGAATTGAATTTGGGTTCCAGGTTTAAGTTCAAAGCCTGCTGGTAATTGTTCAGGTTTTAGATATTTCCCTGTTTCGAGTCGTATTAGTTTGGAGCAATCGCCATTGCCAATTTCCACCACTACTCCTGTTTCTGGATAGTTGCAATTACAAGCTCCTGGGTTAAAACTCCGTATACCATGTTTAAACTTTGCCACACAGGCATTGGTATAACTTTGCCCATCGCAACCACAAACAGGATCGTAAACCTCAGGGCAGGCCCAAGAATCTGAAACTAAATCTTGGTTGGAACATGTATCAGCATCCTCCTTATTACAGGAATTAAGAGCCAAAACACAAAAAAAGAAAACAATAAATCTTTTAAACATTTCTCCCACTTTCCAAGAAGATGTATAAAATGAAGGAAACGTTGCTCTTATACCAGAAAATGGAATTATAAAATCTATTTTTCCGGAAAATAGGATTCTATTAAATCTGTTTTAGTTTCAAAAAAGGAATTAACCCGATAATTATGACGCTTCACAAAATCCTCCAAATCATCCTGGATATCTTCATATTCATCTTGATCCATAAATTCATTCTGCAATCCATCAGTTAATGGGTCTAAATTTTCTTCAAGTTCCCCTTCAATTTCTTCAATATAGTCTAGCATTTCATCGTACAAATCCGTCTCTCCATCAAAGGAGGAGTAGGTTTCTACCTCAGCCTTAGATTCTCTTACGGCCTTCCTCATATCAATAACTATATCCGGCAAACTATCCATATTTCCTCTACTCACTACATTCAAATACAATCGTACTTGAGCATCTATTCTAAAATAGGAGAGCGTCATATCTCTACTGTAAAGGGTAACCTCATCCAAGGCAATAAACTGCTCTTCTAATTCTTCGTCCTTAACAATTGAAAATTTAAATTTCTTGGCAAAGTATTCCTCAGCAGCGTCGATAATATATCCTGCTTCCAACATTTCATCTTCCGCTTTTTCCACGGCCACGTAGTATTTTTTGAGATCTTCATAGGAATTATAGCGGTTTTTTATCAGTCCATCTGCAACTCCAAAATTGTTTTCAAATGCATTGATATAGAGATCCAAACTACGGATGTATTCCTTTTTCAGAATATCATCACCCTTATAGGGTTTTAATCTTTCAATTTCCTTTTTACTATCCTTTAGTTGTTCCAAGACTACCGTCCTCAATTTATCCACCCTTTTTGGTTTTTCACCTTTTAGAGATGCCTTTAGATATCGTAGATTTTTCTTTCTCAGCTTTTTATTTTGAGATTGAAATTTTTTAAAATAGGCCGTTGGCTTCATGTTCTTTTGAGCCTCCATTTGGCTAGTAAAACCGATGAAAATGGCGAGGATTAGGAATCTTAACATAGGAAATCTGTTTTCACAAATATAGGCGCAGTTTTCAATAAAAAAAAAGGCCTTTCCAAAATTTGAAAAGGCCTTTAAAGAAATTATTAGGACTGTATTACATCATCCCTGGCATTCCACCCATTCCTGGTGCACCACCACCCATTGGGGCTGGCTCATCCTTTGGAATCTCGGTAATGGTAGCCTCGGTAGTAAGAAGCATTCCAGCCACTGAAGCAGCATTTTCCAATGCAACTCTAGTTACTTTTGTAGGATCAATAATTCCTGCTGATAGCATATTTTCATACTTTTCAGTTTTGGCATTAAATCCAAAGTCATCTCCACCTTCTTTTATTTTAGAAACAACAACTGATCCTTCAAGGCCTGCATTTTCTACTATCTGACGTAATGGTTCTTCAATTGCACGAGCAATTATCGCCATTCCTGTAGATTCATCATCATTATCACCAGTTAAACCTTCTAATTGAGTGGCAGCACGAACAAGAGCAACTCCTCCTCCAGGAACAATTCCTTCTTCAATAGCCGCACGTGTTGCTGCTAGTGCATCATCTACTCTATCTTTCTTCTCCTTCATTTCCACTTCAGAAGCGGCTCCAACATATAATACAGCAACTCCACCAGCTAATTTAGCAAGACGCTCTTGTAATTTCTCCTTGTCATAGTCAGATGTAGTAGTATCAATTTGAGCTTTAATTTGGTTTACTCTCGCTTTTATAGCATCTGCTTCTCCAGCACCATTAACGATAATAGTATTATCCTTATCAATAGTCACTTTTTCGCAAGTACCTAGCATTTCAAGCTCAGCATTTTCCAACTTATAACCTCTTTCTTCAGAAATTACAGTTCCACCAGTTAAAATGGCAATGTCTTCCAACATAGCCTTTCTTCTATCACCAAAGCCAGGTGCTTTTACTGCAGCTACTTTAAGACTACCTCTAATTTTATTTACAACTAGAGTAGCTAGTGCCTCCCCATCTAAATCTTCAGCAATAATTAATAATGGTTTTCCAGATTGAGCAACGGGCTCTAAAACTGGAAGTAGTTCCTTCATATTGCTGATTTTCTTATCGTAAATCAAAATATAAGGGCTTTCCATGTCGGTAATCATTTTGTCAGAATCGGTAACAAAATAGGGTGAAAGGTAACCTCTATCGAATTGCATACCTTCTACAACATCAACATAAGTGTCAGTTCCCTTTGATTCTTCAACAGTGATTACACCTTCTTTTTTCACCTTGTCCATAGCTTCGGCGATAAGCTTTCCAACGGTATTGTCGTTATTGGCAGAAATAGTGGCTACTTGCTCAATTTTCTCAATGCTATCTCCTACTTCCGTAGATTGCTTTTTTAGGTTTTCTACGATGCGCTCAACAGCTTTATCAATACCTCTTTTTAAATCCATTGGAGAGGCTCCAGCAGCAACGTTTTTCATTCCATGGTTATAGATAGCCTGTGCCAATACCGTGGCAGTGGTTGTACCATCTCCTGCAACATCTGCAGTTTTAGAAGCTACCTCTTTTACCATTTGAGCTCCAAGGTTTTCCACCTTATCTTCTAATTCAATTTCCTTAGCTACAGAAACTCCATCCTTAGTTACTGTAGGAGAACCGAAAGATTTTTCAATTACTACATTTCTACCCTTTGGTCCTAAAGTTACTTTTACTGCATTTGCTAATTGATCAACCCCTCTTTTCAAGGCATCTCTAGCTTCTAAATTAAATTTTATCTCTTTAGCCATATCAGTCTAAATTTTTATTGTTTTTTTTTGATTTGAATTAAGCAAGAATTGCAAGGATGTCAGATTCACGCATCATAAGGTAATCTTTACCTCCATGCTTGATATCTGTACCGCCATATTTTCCATAAAGAACGGTGTCACCAACTTTAACGGTCATTGGCTCATCTACTTTACCATTACCAACAGCCACAACAATTCCCTCTTGTGGTTTTTCCTGCGCAGTGTCAGGAATATAAATTCCAGAAGCAGTTTTAGTCTCGGCAGGCTTAGCCTCTACAAGGACTCTATCTGCAAGTGGTCTGATATTCATTTCAGCCATAATAATGATTGTTTTTTATTAGATTAAAATTAGATGGCTTTCCCATGTCATAAAGTATGCCAATGGAAATGCCATTAAATAAAATGACATGCTGACATTTTGGAGTGCCAAGGACAAAAAAAAGCCCTGTAAAAATTACAGGGCTGAGTATTATTCTTTAAAAGGGAAATCTATCCTTCATCCTCTACTGGTTCCGGTTCTAAACCACCACCAACATCACCGGCTGGTAAACTTGGAGCATTTTGGTTTGGTGCAGGAATATTCACGCCATTATCCAACTGTTCTTGAATTTGAGAATCTCTATCACTAGGATTTTCGATCACATTGGGCTTATTGGTAACATTGGCAAATAATACCAAAACCACTAATGCAATTGCCAATACCCAAGTACCTTTATCTAAAAAATCTGTTGTTTTCTTTACACCACCAAAAAGCTGTGTTCCACCACCGCCAAAGGTAGAGCTTAAACCACCACCTTTGGGGTTTTGCACCAATACTATCAGTATTAATAAAATACAAACTAATATAATCAATGTGCTTACTAATATTTCCATAATTCTTTCTATTAACTATTCTTCAGATTCTCGATTTCCTGAATTCGGTCGGCAAAGAAACTACTTTTTTCGGGATATTTCAACCTCAAAATTTGATAGGCCTTTTTGGCTTTGTCAAAATGCCCTTGAGAAATATAAACCTTGGCCAATGTTTCTGTAACCAAAGCTCCATTTTCAGAACTAGGCTTATGCTCTATCTCCACATTTTTTGGAGCCGGCTCCTTCCTTTTTTTCTTTAATTCCGGAAGCTTATTTACAAAAGAATCAAACAATTCAATTTTTTCTTCAAGACCTAAATCCTCTTTATCATCAACCTTTTCAATAAGCCTTTCTTGATTCGGTAATCTTTTAAACCAATCAAAAAAGCTATGGGTTTCATCTTCCTTAATTTCCTGATAATCCTTTTGATCCTTTTCGGCATCCATATCCTCAATAACAAATATTGGAGCTTCTATTTCCTCCATATCTGTTTCAGGATTCTCCCCTGCAATTTCACTAATATCTGCAACAGGCATGGTTTCCAATTCCGAAATTGCCTCCTCCTGGGCCTGCATAGCTTCCATCAATTCTCGATCTATCTTCGTCTCAATCTCATTTTCCTTTTCCTCTTTTAAGATGGAAGGCTTTTCTGGAATAATGTTCTCCATTTTTTCCTCAATCGGGGCTAGAACTTTCCCTTCATCTTTGGTCTTTGGCACTTCTGCCTTTTGGCTATCCTCCTGCTTTTCAGTATTTGGTGTTTTGCCAGACTTGATTTTATCCAGACGATCTTTTATCGCTTTTAGCCTATCATTTCCATCATGCTCAGCAGATTTTTTTTGATCAAATGTTTCTTGCAACTTTTTACTTCTGGCAAGAATGGCCTTAATTTTTTCCGAAGCACTTAAATGTGACATATCCGGCACCGGCTCCATTTCAAGAAAGGCTTTTTTAGGCTTTACTGGCAGCTCTTCTTCCTTCTCAATTTCAATTTCCGCAGAACCTTTTAGGGGTGGATTAGCTGTTTCTTGGCTAGAGGTTTCCATAGCCTGGTCTGAAATTTCAATTCCAGAATCCAGGTTGTTTTCCAGCTGTTTATCACGGTGGGCCTTCTCCCCTTCTTCTTTTGATTCTAATTGCGAATTAGAGAGTTCAGCCTGAATAATAGACAGCTCCTTTTTAAGCGGGTCATTATTTTCAAATATATCGTAGAGAATGGACCTGTCTTCGGTAATTATAGAGGTTCTACCCAATTGCTGATTAAAAAGATGTTCGCCAGAATTTTTTAATCGATAGGCATAGGCAAATTGAACCGCTTGGCTATATGGGTAATCATGAGCCATTCTCTTCAAATCTGAAGCTTCGAGCTCATGGATTTTATTTTTATCCCTAATTAATTCTGAAAACTGCTTTGCATTCACTTACCAATCTCCTATTGCGGCGTTTAAAATATTTTCAGCTAATTCTGCTGTAATCTGATCTATCAATTCTGATTCAACATCAGATAAATTATTGCTGGAGTCAAAATCCGCGAAACGGGAAAAACTTCTTTCAAAGTCCTTTTCAGGATCTAACTTATTTGTAAAGATAACATTTACGTTTACTGTCAATCTATTCTGTGCAACAGAACCTAAATCACTAGCTTGAGCATTTATAGGCTGAACATTATAACCGGTTATAGCGCCTTCAAAATGCAAATCACCATTCCTTGATTTCAATTCCAGATTAGTTTGACGAACAAAAATATCTTTTAGGGCTTCGGTAAACTTTTGGCTTAATTCCGGCTGAACCAAATTTGAATTATTTGGGAAAAAATCCACGGAAACGGTTTTTGCACTGCCGGTATCTCCTCCAATAAAGCTGTAGCCTCCGGTGCAGGAAACCATTGAAAAAAGGCTAATTACAATAATAAAATTTCTCACCTAAAGATTGTATTGTTTGATTTTTCTGTACAAGGTCCGTTCCGAAATTCCCAACTCCCTAGCCGCATCTTTCCTCTTACCTTCATTTCTTTCCAGGGCCTTATTAATCAGTTCTAATTCCTTGTCTTGCAAGGATAAATTCTCCTCCTCAACGGTTTCATGATCTGTATCAAAAGTATCGGTATGAATTTCTGTATTTCCTTCTTTATAAATTGGTAAACGATAAGGGCGAGAACTTTCGGTCTCCCTTTCTTCCTCATAAGGGATTTCGGATTCCGAGCCAAAAACCTTGTTTATCAATGAACTATTATCTTCCTGAAAATTATCAGAATTTCCAGTTTTCATGAGTTCTAGTGTAAGCTTTTTAACATCGTTAAGGTCATTCTTCATATCAAAAAGGACCTTGTACAAAATTTCGCGTTCATTGCTAAAATCAGAACTATCCTTTTTTCCTTCATAAAGTGCTGGTAGCTCACTTTTACCAATTTCGGGTAGATAGCTCATCAGAATTTCTGGATCTATCTCCCGGTTTTGCTCCACCACCGATAATTGCTCTGCCAAATTTCGCAATTGACGAATATTTCCCGGCCAGCGATAGTTTTTTAATAATTCGATAGCATCTGGACTAAGTCTCAGAGGTGGTAAATGATATTTATCCGAAAAGTCAGAGACAAATTTTCTGAAGATTAAATGGATATCCTCCTTCCTTTCTCTCAAAGAAGGTATTTTTATTTCCACAGTATTTAGTCTATAGTATAGGTCTTCCCTAAACTTTCCCTTTCTTATGGCATTTAGTAGGTCTACATTAGTTGCTGCGGTGAGACGAACATTTGTTTTTTGAATTTTGGATGATCCTACCTTAATAAACTCACCAGTTTCTAGTACCCTCAATAATCTAACCTGGGTAGAAAGTGGTAATTCACCTACCTCATCTAAAAAAATGGTTCCGCCATTTGCCTCTTCAAAATACCCTTTCCGCGTTCCTGTGGCTCCTGTAAAAGATCCTTTTTCATGACCAAATAATTCGCTATCAATGGTTCCTTCTGGGATGGCTCCGCAGTTTACCGCAATAAAGGGGTTGTGTTTTCTTGGCGATTGATTATGAATAATTCTAGGGATGGCCTCCTTTCCTACACCACTTTCTCCGGTTATAAGAACAGAGATATCAGTGGAAGCTACCTGCATGGCTTTATTCAATGCCCTATCGAGCAAGGTGGAACTTCCAATAATTCCAAATCTTTGTTTTAATTCTAATAATGAACTCACTTGATATAATATTTTATTTCAATGGGCTTATCCTGATGAATAAGGTTTCCCGTTGATTTATTGGCTACCCACGGTTTAAAAGCCACCAGGGTAATAAATCTTGCTGTGGGTAGAGCTCTTGGGAGCTTTAGAGATTTTTTCATTCCTGTAGCTATTCCTTCCCAAATCAATTTTCCTTCAGCATCATAGGCTTTTACTTCCAAACCCGTGCTTAAGTTCTGGATACAGGTGGAACGCAGGGTGTCGAAAATACAAAAGCTAAACTCCCCTTTGGCCTTAATCTCATCACTTACAATTTCAAATGTGAGATTATTATCCACCCATTTATCGCCTATCTTCTCTTGAGAAAATCCCAAATGGCTAAAGCCTAGTAAATAAATAATCAACCAAAATTTTTGATTCATTTTAAATTTTTTAGTCTACACGTTTTCCCAGCAAAGTGGCGGTGGTGCAGGTTTCAATTTTCACTTTTACAAAATCCCCAGGCTTTTCATTTGATTTCGGGAATACAACCACTGTATTTTGCGGATTTCTGCCATACCATTCATCCTCAGATTTTTTGGATGTTCCCTCAATTAAAACCTCCTCAATTTTTCCAAGATGTGTTTTATTATTAGCCAGAGAATGTTTTTGTTGCATCTGGATAATATCATTCAACCTTCTCTTTTTCACCTCCAGAGGAATATCGTCTTCCATTTTACGAGCGGCATAGGTATTTGGTCTTTCGGAATAGTAAAACATATATCCAAAATCATATTGAACCCTTTCCATAAGGCTTAAAGTTTCTTGATGATCCTCCTCTGTTTCAGTTGGGAAGCCAGTAATCATATCGTGAGAAATACCACAGTCTGGAATTATGGTTTTAATCCTATGCACCAAATCGAAATACTCTTCTCTATTATGACCTCTATTCATCAGTTTTAAAATTCTACTGCTTCCAGATTGAACCGGTAGATGAATATAATTGCAGATATTGTCGTGTTTGGCAATAGTATGAAGAACATCATCACCCATATCTTGAGGGTTAGAGGTAGAAAAACGAATTCGCATTCCGGGCACCTCTTGAGCTACCATATCCAGTAATTTGGCAAAATCTACGGCACTAGCCTTTGCCGCATCACTAGCTTTTTCAAAATCCTTTTTTAGTCCACCACCATACCACAAATAAGAATCTACATTTTGACCTAAAAGGGTAATTTCCTTAAAGTTATTGACCATTAATTCTTTGCACTCCTCAATTATGGTTTGAGGATTTCGGCTTCTCTCTCTTCCGCGGGTAAAAGGCACTACGCAAAAGGTGCACATATTATCGCATCCTCTAGTGATGGATACAAAGGCAGAAACTCCATTACTTCCCAATCTTACAGGACTAACATCAGAATAAGTTTCTTCTTTAGAAAGAATAACATTTACAGCCTTTCTTCCTGCATCAAGCTCCTTCACTAAATTTGGTAAATCACGGTAGGCATCTGGGCCAACCACCATATCTACCAGCTTTTCTTCATCTAGTAATTTATCCTTTAGTCGTTCCGCCATACAGCCGAGAACTCCAATTTTCATCTGAGGATTAGCCCTTTTAATTTTATTGAAATTTGTCAACCTTTTTCGGACAGTCTGCTCAGCCTTATCTCTAATGCTGCAGGTATTTAACAGAACCAAATCTGCTTCGTCTACATTTCTGGTAGTTTCAAATCCCTCCTTTGTAAGTATGGAGGCCACAATTTCACTGTCGGAAAAATTCATTTGACATCCATAGCTCTCTACATAAAGCTTGCGTTTTTCAGAAATAATTCCATCTCCATTTTGGCCCTCTGCAAGAGTAATGGTTCCATTGTGCTGATTTGGATTTTTACCCTTGGTATCTGTAGTGGTTTCCACCATTTTTAAAATCTAATTTTTACTTCAACAAAACTAACCAATTTGATCATTCACTTTTCTACTTGACAGACAAAAAGTCAGACTAATGCTATTTTCGGAATTGAAAACCTAAATAAAGCCAAGAAAAGTGAAAAATTAGTGTGAATTGATTTTCAACTTTTTATTGAGAAGTTCATTGAAAATTGAATGGCAAGCTTCAAAAACTTCTTTGGAATAAGCCTCCTCAATTTTTTTATCATTGTGGAAAGCTTTAAACTCCGGACAATTATAATCAATGCCTATACCATCCGTTAATTGCTGTAGGATTTGCTTTGGGGAACTGCAAAAATCAGAATAATCCACCAAGAACACATTTGGGTCGGCCAAAAATGGCAGAAGGTATTGGTAGTAATTTTTCCAAACCATTAACCAATAGTCTAAGCTGTTTTTATCCCCTTCTAAAACACTATCTCCCGAAAGGGCAAAAGACTTTTGATGCAGGCCAAATTCGTGATGCCCTAGCCAATCCATATATTCCAAAACAAAAGGATCACTTTTTTGTGACTCTAAGTATCTTCTATGCTGACTTAGTAAGGAAAAGGCATGAGAAATTGGCTCCCTAAACATAAAAATCGCCTTAAACTTGGAGTTTTTTTGTCTTAGAGATTGATATCGCAATATGAGGTTGTTGTTCTTCGCCAAATAAATATCATCCTTGTTTTTAAGAATAAGACTTTGGTATTGTAGGTAGCTTTGGTATTGAAGGTCTGAAATCTCATGTATTTCAACTTCCTCATCTCCAATAAAAGAATCGGCCAGTTGAAGTTTAAAAAAATATTCCTCCAAGGCTTCAGCCGAATTTAGGCCTACTTGGATTCCATCACCATGAGCCCTTTCCTTTTGTTGATCGCTTTTAGGGGAATAAACCTTGCGCCATAAATTAGGTGCCATCAACAAAGGCATATTGGAATAGTCTAAGGATTTAAGATTCTTTATTTCGTTGAATTTGAGCATCAAAGCCGTAGTTCCAGCCCTGGCCAAACCACTAACAATTACAAATTCTTCTTTTAAAGCTTCATGCTTTCCGAATTTTTTCAGATCATAGGCAAACAACTTTTTACCTAATTGATAATTATCCAATATAAGTCTGTGAAAAAGTTTTGAAACTTCCGAATAGGAGAGCTTTTCTTTCTTTTTAAATCGAATAAATGGAAGCAAACTTCCTATAGAAAGGCTTAAAATATAGGTCCACGAATCTAAATCTAATTCGGAATAAGGGATGTGGTAAATTAAGGAATAGACAGCTATTGGGATGGCCGCCAACATCAATAATAATAAGATCCAGAGGAAAAAAACCCCAAGAGCTCCTAATAATTTCACTAAGTTTTTTTCTACTGTCTTAATCTTAGAGCTATCTTCTTCTGGAAGTAGTAGGCTATTCAAAATTTTAAGACTGGCTTCGCTCAATCTAAAGAAGGGCTGGTAGTATTTTTTAATAGACCAGAGTAGAATAAAACCAGATAGCAAGCCTGACAAGTGAAAGGGGAGGTTCATTTTTTCTTAAAGATATTTTTAATACGAGCCCATAGTAAATAGGCCATACTAAAAACCACTAGGGCTAATATTAAAACCACCAATATTATAGTACCTGTTCCTAAGCCTGGCCCAACATATAATAAAGTCATCTCTTCTTAATTTTCAATTACTCTTGTCCAATTCAAATGCTCCCTAAAACCATCAATATAGGAGGGGAAGATATTTTTGTATAGCACTTCATCTTTACTGAAAATCCATAAAATCCCACTATTTTGTTCTTCAAGCAAAAGTAAATCCTCATTAATGAAATGAGAAAGTCCTTCTGTTTTTGTTGAGATTTTATTTTCCGCAAATTGCTGGGGCCAAAGTTCTGTAAATTTATTGGTGTTATAATCATAAATTAAAACTCCAGAACCTTTTAGCTTAAAAACCAAGCTATCCTTCTGATTAAAAGATTTGGGCAAGGCGGATCTTTTTAAATAGCTTGGATACATATTATTATTAAATATGGAAATCCTATGACCATCAATAAAATCAACATCATGCTGATAACTAAAAGGTCCTTGAATAAACTTTATTATACTATCCTTATTCGGGCGATAATGGATTATACTATGAGAATTTTTAATACTAATAAGTACATCTCCCCTTTTGAAAAAACCTGAATCTTGAAGAATAGGATCAATATCATTAAGGTGGAAGGGGTCGTTTAGGGAAATTGATTTTTGAAAAAGACTATGTCCCAAATTATGATCATTCATCAATTCTGTTAGGGATTTTCGATAGAGGATTTCCCCGGTTTCTGAACTAAAATTCACCAATTCATCATCCCTGTATTTTAGTGGCTTTTCTGAATCCATGTCTAAAAATGAAAGCGTTCTAATAAAGGGACCTTCTCTGGGTGTTGTGCAAGCCCAAACATTTCCTTCATGATCATAATTTAAAGAATGGTGCACGGCCAAACTGCTGTCTGCTTCCCAAAGCTTCTTGCCATCCTTATCTATTTTTATTAATGTAGAGTTGGCATTGAAATTATAAATTAAGTTTGAATCATTACAAACCAGAGGATTGAAAATTCTGAAATGTTGTGGAAAGGGACCTTCGATAATCCAATTTTGAGCAACACTATCATTTTTTAGATTTTGAATCCTAACCTCACGACTAGAACCTTCATTGCTCAAAGACCTTATTACCCAAATATCCTTTTTTAGATTATTGATGGGTTTAAAGTCATCAGGAAATTCTTTTAGGCGATTTCTTTCCTTAACGGTTTCGGTAAAAGCCCTTTTCACCAATCCAGGAAAATCAGACAGAAATTTAATGGGCCGATGAGCCAAACCTAAATTTTCTCCATTATTTACTTTCACCACAGCCGCACTGTATAGTGAAACCAGAAAAAGCAGCACTATGGAATAGGCTGTAAATCTGATTATTTTTTTCATGGATATAATAATTTTGAAAGGAATATTGCCCTCTTGCAATATTAAAAAATATGCGTCTATCACATCCAATCTTTGAGAATCCTAGGATATTTACCCACAATTTTAACTGAGTTTTGAGGGCAAACAAGCTCAATATGTCTACTTTTCTGCCAAGCTTTTATTTATTCTTGATTTATTATCACCCATCTAATTGTTTGAAATACAGATATTTATTTTAAATCAAGGACAAATCACCACAGTCTTTAACAACACTTCTTTGTGAATTTCAAAAACTATTGATTTATTTTGGCGCTTCTAAGCTGAACAACAATTCTTAACTGCAATGCCCAAAAATTTAGTCATAGTCGAGTCCCCTGCAAAAGCTAAAACCATTGAGAAATTCCTTGGTAAGGACTACCAAGTGGAATCGAGTTATGGTCATATTCGAGATTTAGTTTCTAAGGATATGGGAGTGGATGTGGAGAATAATTTTAAACCCAACTATGCCATTCCAAAGGAAAAAAGGGATGTAGTGAACAAGTTGAAAAAGCTTAGTAAAGATGCAGATACTATTTGGCTAGCATCGGATGAGGACCGTGAAGGAGAGGCCATTGCTTGGCATTTAGCTGAAGCATTAAAACTAAACCCACTAACCACCAATAGAATTGTATTTCACGAAATAACAAAAACGGCTATTGAAGCGGCCATTGAAAATCCAAGAAGGATAAATCAGGATTTGGTAAATGCTCAGCAAGCCCGAAGAATTTTAGACAGACTGGTTGGCTTTGAACTTTCACCAGTTTTATGGAAAAAAGTACAAAGAGGTCTTTCCGCAGGTAGGGTGCAATCTGTTTCAGTTCGGTTAATCGTGGAAAGGGAAAAAGAAATTATGGCTTTTGAATCCGACACCTATTATAGAGTGGTTGGAGAATTTAGCACTTCCGATGGGAAAACCATCAAAGCAGAATTGGCAAAAAGGTTTAAAGAACTAGATGAAGCCCAGGACTTTTTAAAGAATTGCCAAAATCACAATTTTAATATTAAAGATGTAGAAACCAAACCAGCAAAAAAATCACCTGCTGCACCATTTACTACTTCTACGCTGCAACAAGAAGCATCTCGAAAATTGGGTTTTTCAGTTTCCCAAACCATGTCGGTAGCCCAAAGGCTTTACGAATCTGGACATATAACCTATATGAGAACAGACTCTGTAAACCTTTCAGACTTGGCCTTAAATCTTTCCAAAGAAGAAATTGAGAGAGCCTATGGAAAAGAATATTCCAAAACCAGAAAATACAATACCAAAAATAAGGGAGCACAAGAAGCACATGAGGCTATTCGTCCTACCTATTTAAATAAGCACAGCGCTGGTTTAGACTATCAGCAACAGCGACTTTATGATCTTATTTGGAAAAGGACTGTGGCCTCCCAGATGAGCGATGCACAATTGGAAAGAACCGTTTTAAAAATATCCACTCCAGATGCCAAAATAGATTTTGTAGCTCGTGGGGAGGTGATCAAGTTTGATGGTTTTCTCAAAGTTTATTTGGAAGGAAATGATGATGATGACCAAGAAGAACAGGAAGGCATGCTTCCAAAAACTTCTAAAGGTGAAAATTTATCCTACGATAAAATTGAAGCTACACAAAGATTCACTAAACATCCTGCACGCTATACTGAGGCTAGCCTGGTGAAAAAATTAGAAGAACTTGGGATTGGAAGACCATCAACCTATGCTCCTACAATTTCTACTATTCAAAAAAGAAATTATGTAGAAAAATCCAGTTTGGAAGGCAATGAAAGACTGTACAAAAAAATCGTTTTGGATTCAAAGGGCATTGAAACCCTAGACCAAAAAGAAATTACTGGTGCCGATAAAGGAAAATTAATGCCTACAGACATTGGCATAGTGGTAAATGACTTTTTAGTAGAACATTTTAGCAATATTTTAGACTATAATTTTACAGCACAGGTAGAAGCACAGTTTGATGATATTGCCTCTGGTAAAAAGGAGTGGGATAAGATGATTGAAGGCTTTTATAAAGATTTTCATCCACACCTAAAAGATGTAGAAGAAAATTCCGAAAGAGCTACGGGTGAACGAATATTGGGAGTGGATCCAAAAACTGGAAAACCTTTAAGCGTTCGTATTGGAAGGTATGGCCCTATGGCCCAAATTGGAGATAGAGAAGATGAAGATAAAAAATTTGCCAGCCTTGGCAATGACCAAAACCTATCCACTATTAGCCTTGAAGAAGCATTAGCACTTTTTGACCTTCCCAAGACTTTAGGTAATTATGAAAATGAAGAGGTAATAGTTTCCAATGGTAGGTTTGGACCCTATATTAAATTCGGGAAAATGTTTGTGTCTCTAGACAGAGGGGAAGATCCTATGAGCGTAAACATGGAAAGAGCAACAGAATTAATTGTTGCCAAACAAAAGGCAGATGCTCCAATTGCAGAATATGAAGGGCTACCAGTTCAAAAAGGTGTAGGACGTTTTGGGCCATTTATAAAATGGAATAGTACCTTTATTAATGTGAATAAGAAATATGACTTTGATAATTTAAGTCAGGAAGATGTAAACAAACTAATAGAGGAGAAAAAACAGAAGGATATAGACAAAATCATCCACAATTGGGAGGAAGAAGGAATAAGAGTGGAGAAAGCCAGATGGGGAAGATTTAATGTAATAAAAGGTAAAACCAAAATAGAATTGCCTAAAACTACCAATGCGGAAAAGCTAACTTTAAAAGAGTGTATGGCGATGATGGATGAAAAGACCAAAAAGGGTAAAAAGACTAGAAGCAAAAAATGATTCTTGAAGACTACCTATCACCCGTAAGGGATAGCATATTGGAAGATCACCAAGAACTGCATCCTCAGGCATTTGTACACCATATTATTAAGCATACAGAAATGGAAGGAATTCCAGATCTGGAAAATGTGAAACTTGCCATTATCGGAGTAATGGAAGATAGGGGCGCGTATAATAATGAAGGCTGCGACCAATCTCCAGATACCGTTAGAGATTATTTATACCCTCTTTTTATTGGAAAATGGAATAGTTCCATTGTAGACCTTGGCAACATATATGCGGGAGAATCTTTAACCGACAGCCATGTTGCCGTAAAGGATGTTTGCCTATTCCTATTAAAAAAAAATATACTACCAATACTAATTGGAGGTAGCCAGGATATTACTTACTCCAATTACCGAGCCTATGATGGCCTGGAGCAAACAGTAAATTTAGTTTCAATAGATCCCAAATTTAATTTAGGAAATCAAAATCAGAATTTAAATTCAGATAATTTCCTGAGCCATGTAATCCTTCAAAAGCCTTATATCCTTTTCAATTTTAGCAATATCGGATATCAGACCTATTTTGTAAACCAGGATGAGGTGGACTTGATGGAGAAAATGTTTTTTGATGTTCATCGTCTGGGACTATTCAGAGATGATATTAAGGAAGCTGAACCCATTTTAAGAGATGCAGACATCGTAAGCTTCGACTTATCCGCTATTCGCCAATCCGGTGCTCCAGGAAACCTAAATCACAGTCCAAATGGATTTACAGGGGAGGAGGCTTGCGCTTTAAGCCGTTATGCCGGGATAAGTGATAAGGTAAGTTCCTTTGGCATTTATGAATTAAACCCCGAATACGATAACCAGGGAAGGACGGCACATTTGGTGGCTCAAATGATTTGGTATTTTATTGAAGGTTATAATAATAGAAAAGGAGACTACCCATTTGGAACTAAAGATGAGTACGATAGATTTATAGTATTAATTAATGAGGGCGAGCACGAATTGGTTTTTTACCGAAGCAATTTAAGTGATCGTTGGTGGGTAGAAGTGCCCATTAAAGAAGATAATAATTTAAATAGTAAAAGGCATAAGCTGGTTCCTTGTTCACAATCGGATTATGCCAAAGCATGTGAAAATGATATTCCTGTTAGGTGGTGGCAAGCCCTTAATAAGACACTGTAAATTGTTAATAACAATAAATAATTCAGGAATTTTTGCATGGAAATAACAATTATTTGATCAAAATTTTATCTTTGGAGATTCGAATGCTACCCTTAGCTTAAAAAGAACCCAGCGTTTATGAAGAAAATTTACGCTTTTGTTTTATTGATATTACCGTTTTTTGGACTTGCCCAACAGGGTGTTCAATTCTCGCAATATATGTTTAACAAAATCTATTACAACCCAGGCGTCACGGGAAGTGGCGGAGCAATATGCTTAAACCTTTTAAACCGAAACCAATGGGTGGGTTTTGAAGGTGCTCCAGTGACCCAAAACTTCAACGCGAACGCTCCAATTAAGTTATTACACGGTGGTATTGGCTTAACTGTTACAAACGATCAAATAGGATTTTTTAGCAATATTGATGTAGGGTTAAACTATGCTTATCAATTGCAACTTTCCACAGGAACATTAGGAATTGGATTAGGTTTAAACCTTAAAAACAATTCATTGAACGGCGCCACTTGGATTCCTTCGGAAAGAGATTATTCAGATCCTTCCTTACCTGCAGGAACAACATCCAACCTAACTTTCGACCCGAGTTTTGGGGTGTATTATGAAAGTACTACCATTTGGGGGGGAGTTTCCATGACTAATGTATTAGCCTCGAAATCCGCTTTCGATCCATTTTCAGGTAGCGATGTAGTAAATTTCACCAATGCCCGTCACTTTTATGTTATGGGAGGTTATAATTGGCAAATACCATCTTCGAATTGGGTTTTAATGCCAAGTACTTTAATCAAAACAGATCTCAATAGCTCACCAGGACTTGACGTTAACATAATGGGAATGTACAATAACAAGTTATGGGGTGGCGTTACCTATAGGCTTCAAGATGCTGTAGCCGTGAATTTAGGATACCAAATATTACCAGCTGTTAAGCTTGGATACTCATATGATGTAGGAACTTCATCACTTTCCACTCAAGGAAGTGGTAGTCATGAAATCATGGCGAGCTATTGCTTTAAAATTGTAATTCCTGAACCGATTCCAGGAAGTAATAGAAACATTAGATTTTTGTAATATAGCGGACTTTTTCGCTATTAGTAGAAAATTAATAAGGTAGAATATGAAAAAACTAATTGTAACCACCATAGGTATAGCTATACTGGCGACTGCTTGTAATAGCAATCCGCACGGTGAATTAGTAGGAGTTCAAGATAGACCTGAATATTATCCTTCAGAGCCCTATGGAATGGTATATATTCCACAAGGATCTTTTAATATGGGTAATTCGGATCAAGATGTACCCTATTCTCTAATCTCTCCAACCAAAACAGTTTCTGTACCATCTTTTTGGATGGATCAAACGGAAATTAGCAATAATGAATACCGACAGTTTGTTCGTTGGGTAAGAGATTCTATCGTTCGATTTAGATTGGCCGAAGAAGAGATTGAAGGATATGAATACTTTGATGTAAACAATTCCGAAGATCCTACTTTCTTCCAAGATTATGTAGCCAATAATTACCCAGATTCTATGCAAAGGAAATTGAATTGGGATAATTATATCGAATGGAATTATGAGAATTATCCTTCCGAAGAATATACTGAGATTGTAGAGAGCATGTACCTTCCGCCAGAAGAAATGTTTAATGGAAGACGTATGCTAGATGCAAGACAACTAAACTATGTTTACTATTGGATTAATAAACAAAAGGCGGCCCGTAAAGGAAACCGTGTAATCTTTGACTATAACGACTCGGACCAGGATGGTAGTTATTTCTCCTATAGAGATTATATAAAAGAAAGTCAGGAGATTTCAGATAGAAGTTCCTTCTTTGAAAAGGGAATTATCAATGTTTATCCAGATACTTTATGCTGGATCCATGATTTCACCTATAGTTTCAATGACCCTATGCATGATAAATATTTCTGGCACCCATCTTACGATGATTATCCAGTAGTAGGAATTAGCTGGAAACAAGCCAGAGCATTTTGTAACTGGAGAACAAAATTCAGAAATGACTTCCTTCACAATAATAAGATTGCTGATGAGCAAGCCTTCAGATTGCCTACAGAAGGAGAGTGGGAATATGCTGCTCGTGGTGGACAAGAATTGGTGAAATACCCTTGGGGAGGTCCTTATGCTATGAATAGCTCAGGATGTTATTTAGCAAACTTCAAAGCCATGCGTGGAAATGTTACCGCAGATGGAGGTTTCTATACCCTTAAAGTAACCGAGTATAGCCCTAATGGTTATAATCTATATAATATGGGAGGTAATGTTTCCGAATGGACTAGCACAGCCTTTGATGCGGCATCCTATTATTATATTAGTGATATCAGTCCTAATTCAGAATACAATGCTTTCGAAGATGATGATGAAACTTTGAAGCGTAAAGTTGTAAGAGGAGGTAGCTGGAAAGATATTTCATACTATATGCAAGTAAGCACTCGTGATTACGAATACCAAGACACTGCCAAATCCTATGTAGGTTTTAGAACCGTACAAAGTTTTATGGGTAGAGACTTAAAAGACTATTAATTCTAATCTTAAATTTCAAAAACAATGGCGTTAATTGATGTAAACGGTAAAAAATTTAAAAATTTCATGGCTAAGCTTTATGGTATTGGAGCGGCTATTGTAATTCTAGGAGCGATGTTTAAAATCCTTCACCTTCCTGGTGCGGATCCAATGCTTGTAGTTGGATTAACAACGGAAGCTGTGATTTTCCTTTTCTCTGCTTTTGAAAAGCCACATGAAGAATACGATTGGTCTTTAGTTTATCCTGAATTAGCAGGAATGGAAGATCCAGATGAAGCTATGATAAAAAGTGGAAACCAATTGAGTCCTACTCAAGAATTGGATAAAATGTTGGAAGAAGCTAAAATTGATGGTGAGCTGATAGAAAGTCTAGGAACAGGCTTAAGAAATTTTGGTGAAGCTGCCAATAAATTAAATAACACTGTTGATGCCGCCGCTGCTACCAGCGAATATGGAGAGCAACTAAGTCTTGCTTCCAAAAACATGGAATCACTTAACGCCTTATACGCTGTTCAATTGGAAAGCTCTGCTAACCATATGGAAGTGCAAAATAATATCATGGAAAATTTAAATTCTTCCATTGAGAGTTCTGAAAAATTAGCTGGTGAAGTTTCAAGTTTAGCTAGCAATATGGCTCAGTTAAATTCCGTTTATGGTGGTATGCTTTCCGCTATGAATATGAATAAGAACTAATTAGGAAGCTTTAATAAATAACTAACTCTAAAAGAAAAAGCTAATATGGCCGGAGGAAATTTATCCCCTAGACAAAAGATGATCAACATGATGTATTTAGTGTTGACAGCCCTTTTGGCCCTAAATATTTCTAAAGATATTCTAGAGTCATTAACCAAACTAAATCAAAGTTTGGATGATTCAGCTCAAACTATCCAGAAGAAAAACGAAGTCATTTACAATAAATTTGCAAAGGCCGCAAGCACCAGTCCAGCTACTGCCGGAAAATGGAACAATATGGCCTTACAGGCTAAATCTAAATCGGATAAACTATATAACGACCTCGATGAATTAAAACACGAACTAATTGAGGTTAGTGGAGGTTATGCTGAAGGATTTGGAAAGGGAAGCGATATGGCTGCTGCTTTGGATCAAAAATCTAAACCTGCCAATTATTTATTAAATGAAAAGAATGCGGAAAAGCTAAAAGTTAAAATCGAAGATTTTAGAAAAACCATGATTCAGCTTGCAGGAGACAATAAGATTCTTGCCGCCTCTATCGCCGAAACTTTTGACACTAAAGATGAAGTATTGGAAAAGGGAGGAGCAAAAGTTGATTGGGAACATAGAACTTTTGATCATTATCCCTTAGCTGCAATCCTACCATTTTTAACGGATTATCAAACGAAAATCAGGAATACGGAAACGGATGTCATTTCCTTTTTAGAAGAAAATATTGGAGCCGAAGACATTAAGTTTAATAAAGTAGAAGCTGTTGTTGTTGCCAATTCTAATTATGTAACCCAAGGTGGTGAATATAGAGCCGAAGTATTCTTGGCAGCCTATGAT
Source organism: uncultured Cryomorphaceae bacterium (assembly GCA_963976435.1). Classification (GTDB taxonomy): domain Bacteria; phylum Bacteroidota; class Bacteroidia; order Flavobacteriales; family Schleiferiaceae; genus CAKZNE01. Next base: position 96,198 of record CAXBKQ010000004.1, read on the forward strand.
AGTACTGAAACGCCCAGTATTATGATAGGTGAAAATGCATTAGACACCAGCTCTATTGTTAATGGTCGTGGAATTGTAACATTTCCTGCAACATCTGCCGGACCACAAACCTGGGGTGGTGTAATTTCCATTAAGCAAGTTGGAAAAGATCAGCCAACAGAATATATTATTCCTGAGCAAACTTATACAGTAGCCCCTCCATCGGTGGTTATATCTCCAACTAAAATGAATGTATTCTACAGAGGAGTAAAAAACCCAGTAGAAATTGCAGTTCCTGGAGCAGACCCCAATAAGATTCGAGTAAGTGGTGGTGGTGTTACAGGTTCTCCAGGGAATTATTTCGCCAACGTTGATAACTTCAGAGGACGCTCCACAGTAACCATAAATGTTGCAGTAGAGGAAACTCAAAAAGATGGTAGCACCAAATTAGTTCCTTACGGAAGCAAGGAGTTTAGAATTAAAGGACTTCCACAAGCTGTTGGTATGGTTTATCAAGGTTCAGATAAAATTTTATCTAAAAACGCAGCCAAAGGAATTAAAGTAGAAGCTGAATTTCAAGATTTCCCTTTTGATTTACCTCTTACGGTGAGTAGTTTTGAAATTACAATTCCAGGATTTCCACCAGAAACCATTAGAGGTGATAAATTGCCAAGCGCAGTTAAAACCAAAATTGAACGTTTGAGACCTGGTGCGACCATGACGATAAGAAAAATCAAAGCCAGAGGCCCAGGTGGCTTAAGAGTAACAAAAGTTAGTAACGTTACTATTGATATAAACTAAAATATCTGTTTATGAAAAGGATAATATTTGCATTAATACTTTTAGGAGCTATTCTAGTACCTAGCATAGCTAGTGCTCAGGTTTTGACACCTCAGGATGATGATATTATCCCTGATGAACCAAAGCATCACCATGCTAATAGAGTTGTACCCTACCCATATTTAAGGGAGGCCGACATTCTTTTCAAAACAAGGCATTGGGAGCGAATTGATGTTCGCGAAAAAATTAATCACGGATTATACTATCCTGTAGTGCCAATTCCAGATCGCAAAGCCTTATTCGATGTTTTATTAGATGGAATTCTAAGCGAAGGAACTATTATTGAAGTGTATGCAGATCATAGGTTTGAAATCCCTTATACTCCAGAACAAGTAGCGGCATATGCCGAACAGATAGACACTACTTTCGATAGAGATGATCCAAGTATTATCGTTCTTATTGATACCATTAGAATTAGACCCAAAGATGTTGTGGCCTATGAAATCAAATCTGATTGGTATTTCGATAAGCAAAGAGGGGAAATGAAAAATAGAATAATTGGTTTATCCCCTGTTGTGAAAAATCCACAATCCGGTGATATATACAATTTGTTTTGGGTTTGGTTTCCAGATGCTCGCTATGCTTTAGCTACTCATGTTGCCTTTAATTCTAATAATGATGTGCAACGTTTAACTTTTGATCAAATCTTTCATATCAGATACTTTAACTCCACCATTTTCCGTGAAGACAATGTATATGATAGAGCGATTAAAGATTATAAAAGAAATAATCCTATGGATCAATTATTAGAAGGCCAAAGGATAAAAGAAGATTTGCGAAATTATGAGCATGATCTTTGGGAATATTAATTCTCAATTCTTAAAATAATAAATAGAACCCTTCCGAAATTCGGGAGGGTTTTTTGTTGGAATATAGAATATACGGCCATGAAAAATTATATTATTCTAGGACAAGGTATTGCAGGATCGGTACTAGCCCTTGAAATGATCCGTCGTGGATTAAATTTTAAAGTGATTGATCATCCTCAGCTATCATCTTCTTCCAAAATTGCTGCAGGCCTCGTAAATCCCATTGTATTAAAAAGACTAAAAATGGTTGCCGATGCCGAAAAACATCTCCAACATGCCGAAAACTTTTACACCCATTGGCAAAAACAACTACATTCCGAATTTTACCACAAAATTTCTATATCCCATTTTTTTTCAAAACAAGAAAACCAAAATGAATGGATGGAAAAATCCGCCTATCCCCCTTTCAGTAATTATTTAGGGGAGGTGATAGCTAAAAGCCCATCTAATTTTAAGGGCGATTTTGGATTTGGGAAAATGAAAAATACTGCCTGGCTAAACAGCTCCAAATTCCTAGCCTTGGTTCGAGAATTTCTTCAAAACAATGGCCAACTCATTTCTTCAGAAATCAAATTAGAAGATTTACAAAAGGACTATCCGATGGAGGATATTATTATCTGTAATGGTCATTTACTTCGACATCATCCTCGCTTTAAGGAAGTGTTTGCCGCCACACGTGGAGAGCTTTTAACCATTCGGACCACCGAAATCCCTCAAGAGCAAATTTTCCATGCTGGAGTATTTATATTACCCATAGGAAAAAACCTATTCAAAGTTGGAGCAAGCTACCACTGGGATGATTTAAAAGACCAAGGCACCGAGGAAGGTAGGAAGAAACTGATTTATGAATTGGAGAAAATGTTTTCAGGAAATTATGAAATCATAGACCATCAGGCAGGAATTCGCCCGAATATTAAGGATAGAAAACCAATTTTGGGTACAAGTGAGAATTGGCATGTATTTAATGGTCTGGGATCTCGTGGTGTTTTAATGGCTCCCTATTTAGCAACAGTGATGCTAGATTATTTACAAGGCCAAGGAGAAATACCCGCCGAATACAATATTCATCGATTCGGAATTTAAAAATATTCAACATTCTTGAGGTGGAATTCAAATTTTAGCTGAAGATGTGGCTCCAATTCATTCAGGCGCCTATTTTTGCAGGCTATGATTGGAATCCAGAATATTCAACTGCAATATAACGATCGTCGAATTTTTGATGGGGTTAGTTTTTTAATAAACCCCAGTGATAAAATAGGCCTAGTTGGTAGTAATGGAGCTGGAAAATCCACCTTCCTGAAAATTATCAATGGTGAAATATCCAGTGATGGAGGAACAATTTCCAAACCCAAAGGATTTAAAATAGGATACCTACCTCAAGAACTGCCTCTCTATGATGGACGAACTGTTTGGGAAGAAGCAGAATCTGCTCTTAGCGAGGTGAAGAGTATCGAGGCTAAAATCGAGGAAATAAACCATCAATTAGCCACTAGGGAAGATTATGAAAGTGATTCCTATACAAAGCTTATTGAAGAGCTAAACCACCTCACAGAACGCTTTAATATGGTTGGAGGATATACCTACCATGGTGATCTGGAAAAGATTTTAGCCGGACTTGGATTTATTGCCGAAGATTTCCATAGACAAACTACCGAATTTAGCGGTGGCTGGAGAATGAGAATTGAATTGGCAAAATTGCTTTTAAGTCCTCACGACTTATTGCTTTTAGATGAACCTACCAACCACCTGGATATCCACTCCATCGTTTGGTTAGAAAATTTCTTGAGTGATTATGAAGGAGCCATTTTAATGGTTTCTCACGATAGGGCCTTTTTGGATAATATCACAAAAAGAACCGTAGAAATTGTAAAAGGTAAAATTTACGACTATCCGGTGTCCTATACCAAGTTTACCAATTTTAGAGCCGAACGCAGGGAACAACAAATGCTTGCTTTAAAAAATCAGGACAAGGAAATAAAGCATACTGAACAATTAATTGAAAAATTTAGGTATAAAGCCAGCAAAGCAGCATTTGCTCAAAATCTAATTAAAAAATTAGATAATATGGAGCGAATTGAAATTGATGATGATGATAGTAGAAAAATAAATTTCCGCTTTCCTCCTGCTCCTCGTGCCGGAAAAATTGTTGTTAAGGCCGAAAAAGTTGGCAAATCCTATGATGATAAAGTAATATTCAAAAATGTAGATCTTGAGGTGGTTCGCCATGACAAGGTTGCTTTTGTAGGTCAAAATGGTCAGGGAAAATCTACTTTGGTAAAAATAATAGCCGAAAAACTAGCCCATCACGGTGAATTGAACCTAGGCCATAATGTGGATATTGGATATTATGCCCAAGAACAAGCGAAGACCCTTGATGGAGATATCACCCTTTTGCAAACCATTGAGGATGCTGCGCCAGAAGATTTAAGGAAAAGAGCAAGAGATTTTTTAGGCTCCTTTTTATTTAGTGGTGAAGACGTGGAAAAAAAGGTGAAGGTTTTGTCCGGAGGTGAGAAAGGTAGATTGGCCCTGTGTAAGCTCCTACTCCATCCTCATAATTTATTGGTTATGGATGAACCTACCAATCACCTTGATATGCGTAGCAAGGAAATGCTGAAAAATGCATTGGCAAATTATGATGGCACCCTGGTAGTAGTATCCCATGATCGATACTTTCTCCAAGGCCTCACCAATAAAATCTTTGAATTCCGAGAAGGAAATGTAAAAGAATTTGTAGGCTCTATTGATGAATATCTAGAAGCCCGAAAATTTGATGATTTTAGGCAAGTTGAGCAAAAGGCAAAAGAACAGAGCTCTATTCCAAAAACAGCAAACTCCAAAAATGATAGGGAGGAAAGGAAACAAAAAGAAAAGGCCTTGCGCAAGGCTCAGAATCTTGTTAAAAACCTAGAAACAAAAATTGAAGATCTAGAGACCAAACTTTCAGAGCTAGATGAAAAGCTAAACGATCCTGAAAAATTCAAGATCATTAGCGCTGAAGACCCCAATTTTTACCAAAAATATGAGGCAGATCAAGAAAGTTTATCCAAATATATGTCTGAGTGGGAAAAAGCCCTGAAGCAGTTGGAAAAGCTTGAACAGGATTGATTCAATTATTAATAAACTGCTAAATAACTGGTTCCCACACTTCCTTTGGAATAAATCCTCACTATATAGGATCCTTTTTCAAGACGGCTAATATCAATTTTTGAATCCGCTTCAATCCTTGTTTTCTTGATGAATCTTCCTTGGGTGTCAAAAATGCTGAGTTCGGCTTCATCCTCCAGTCCAGAAACTGAAAAATAGCCTTGTGCTGGGTTGGGGTAAAGACTAACAATTCCCTTTCTCAAAAGCTCATCAATACCAATATTTACGCAAGGGGTTCCCTCATTATTAAAAAAGGCGTTGGCAGCAGAAATAGAAGGGCTAACACAACCACCGTGATTAGTTGCTCCATTGTTCACCGCCACCACACTCACAGCCCCTTTGGCATTCATGGAATCTGCAGCAATAATTGAATTCTGAAAACTTACTTGCTCATCCTGGGTGCAGTAATACATTTCCACTGGGAATGTTGGTAACCAATCATAGTTGTCATTATCTACCAATGCCTTCCAAATAGGATGATTTAAAGTACTAGCGCTAGCATTTAAATTCGCAATAACCGAATCTTCCAAAAAATCTGATAAAACACTAGGAAGCTGATTATTTACCGAATCCATTGGGAAGTTTCCATTAAAATATGCTGGAATAGTTTGATCATATGGAGATTTTAAAATATCAGAATAGTTATTGAAAATATTCCCATAAACCCTATTATAAGCAAACAGTAAATAACAAACATATCCTGGGTTTGAATAAGGTTGATTGGATAATAATACTGCGGCCTGAGAACCACTCATATTATAGGGCCCAGAAGCAGGAGCAACTGCTTTAATATCAAACTCGCTTAATAAATTATTATCCTGAATATATTTGGCTGTAGCCATAGCAGCATGGCCTCCTTGTGAATATCCTGTAATAAATACTTCACCATTAAGGCTAACCGAAAGAGAGTCATTCACAAATTCTCTAGCCGCTCTCATTAAATCAATTGCAGCTGTTGCTTCCGATTCTGCATGAACATAAGGATGCAGCCCGGCATTTACCCCAAGACCTAAATAATCTGGTGCAGTAGTAATTTTTCCGGCACTCGCCAATAATTTAGGGATTAATGATTCGGAATTATTCTCCGAAGGAACATTGTCCTTTTCCAAAACAGTACCATGGCAATAGGATACAAGTCCAAATTGGTCGCATCCGGAGTTTACCGGAACCATTAGTGCACCACTAGCTATGGTAGCACTTCCATCAATATCCGTGGTATTATAGGTGATTTTATAAGTATTAACATCATATTGAGCTGCGGGATTTACAAAGGCCAGTATTTGGCCAGTTGCGGTATTTATCAACTCTGCAGAAACTAATTTTTGAGCGTTTGCCTGGCTTTGAATAAAGATAAAACCAATGGCTAAGGATAGAATTTTTTGCATGTTTTGGATTTTGCCTAAATATAGTCACTAAAATTAATAAACATGCTTATACTAAATGATTGTGTTTTAATTTAGTGGATGAGTATTTTTGAAATATGAAAATCAGAAAATTACTATTTGTCTTATTATTAAGCAGCCTATTTCTTTCTTGTAATACTAAAGACGAAAAAACTAGGGAGGCGGAAATGGAGGAGTCGGTTGAGCCTGGTTTTAAGCTTGATCCAACAAGGACAGATCCGAATGAAAAGATCCTAATTCCGGAGGAATGGAATCCTGAACTTATTTACAATACTTGGAAAATAAGCTCCATTAAAAGCGCTGATAAATTAGAATTAAATGCGTGTGATCGATCCCAAAAAATCACTTTCAGTAAAAATCGTAAGGGTAGCCAGTCTGGAATTCCTCACTTTGCCATGGATATTATTAATGATGATGAAAATTGTCCGCGACCAGAACGAAAAACAGTATGGTATTTCAATCCTTATGTGGAAAGGGAAATTGTTTTAATAAACCTGGCAATTAATGGGCAATTTTTAGCAGGATCCTTTAAGATAACAGGCTTGAATTCCAATTCTATGACCTTAACTAAAGATTTTTACCAGATTAATTTTAGCCTTTACGAAAACCAATAATTGGGAATTGTAGCCTCGCCAGGAATCGAACCTGGATCTTGGGTACCGGAAACCCACATACTATCCATTGTACTACGAAGCCAAAAAAATTATTCACCTAAGCTAAAAGTAGCCCCGGGCAGGATCGAACTGCCATCTAAAGTTTAGGAAACTTCTATTCTATCCATTGAACTACGGGGCCTTAAATTCTCGGTCCTACGTTTCGACTTATTAGCCAGAGGCACCCAATTAAGGCTGCAAATATAATTATTAGCTACTGATTGATTTATAAGGGATTTGAAAAATAATCTAACTGATTTAAAAAAATCTAACTCACCCCAGAACCATTAGAAACTTGATTTACAGGAGCTACAAAGCTTAGCTTTCCATCTTGGTCTTCTGCCATTAATATCATTCCTTTAGACTCCACACCTCTTAATTTTTTAGCTGCTAAATTGGCTAAAACTGAAACCTGTTTTCCAATCAATTCTTCAGGTTTAAAATGCTGTGCTATGCCAGAAACTATAGTTCTTTTTTCTAAGCCTATATCCACCAATAGCTTTAGAAGTTTATCTGTTTTTGGGACAATTTCCGCCTCTAAAATGGTACCTGTTCTGATATCCATTTTTTGAAAGTCTTCAAATCCTATTTCCTTTTTTAAGGGATGGCTAATCAGCTTTTCTTCCAACTTCTCTACTGGTTTTAGTTTATTTAATTGTTCTTCTACTTTTTCATCTTCCACCATCCCGAAAAGGAGGGCAGCTTTTTCTATCTCTGCTCCAGGGGGAATTAAATCCGATGTAGAAACATTGTCCCAGGGCAATAATTCCATATTAAGAAAGGATCTCAATTTTGCAGAAGTAAATGGCATAAATGGCTCTCCTAACTGACTTAAAACGGCACAAACTTGTGTGGCTATGTATAAAATCGTTTTTGTCCTTTCTGGATCATTTTTAAACTTTTTCCAAGGTTCTTCATCAGCCAGGTATTTATTCCCCATTCTGGCCAATCCCATGTATTTGGCTAGGGCATCTCTGAATTTAAATTTTTCCAAACTTTGGGAAATATCCTTTGAAGCTTGTTTTAAAGCCTCCTGTACTTCCCTATCTTTTTCACTAAAATCATTTGGACTTGGGAGTCGCCCTTGGTAATATTTCTGCATTAATACTAAAACACGATTCACAAAATTGCCATAAATCGCTACTAGTTCACTATTATTTCGGGTTTGAAAATCCTTCCAAGTAAAATCATTGTCCTTAGTTTCTGGAGCAGTGGCACACAAAACATAGCGCAAAGCATCTTGATTGTTGGGGAAGTCTTGCAAATACTCATGCAGCCACACCGCCCAGTTTCTACTAGTAGATATTTTCTTGCCTTCCAAATTTAAAAACTCATTTGCCGGTACTTGTTGGGGTAAAATGAATTCTCCATGTTCCATTAGCATAGCAGGAAAAATAATACAGTGAAAAACAATATTATCCTTACCAATAAAATGTACTAAAGAGCTGTCTTTATCCTTCCAATACTTTTCCCAATCTTCTCCAAGCAATTCCTTAGTAGCGGAAATATAACCTATGGGAGCATCAAACCAAACATATAGCACTTTGCCATCCGCTCCTTCTATTGGCACCTTTATTCCCCAATCCAAATCCCTGGTCATACTTCTGGCTTGCAAGCCAGCGCCATCGTCTAGCCAGCTCATACATTGACCATAAACACTAGGTTTCCAACCTTCTCGAGATTGTATATAATCTTTTATTTTATCCGATAAATGATCTAGAGGTAAAAACCAATGTTTAGTTTTTCTTTTTTCGGGTTTTGCACCTGAAAGAGCTGATCTAGGATTAATCAATTCATCAGCACTAAGGGATGTTCCACAATTTTCGCATTGGTCGCCATAGGCATCTGGAAAATGGCAATTTGGACATTCTCCCATTATATACCTATCTGCTAAAAATTGTTCGGCTTTAGCATCGAAATATTGTTCGGTTTCCTTTTCCGTAAAACAGCCTTTATTATAAAGATTTAGAAAAAAATCAGAGGCTGTATCATGATGTATTTTTTTAGATGTTCTCGAATAAATATCGAAGCTGATTCCAAATTCTTCAAAGGCTTTACTCATTATTCCATTGTATTTATCTACAATTTCTTGAGGGCTTACACCTTCAGCCTTGGCTTTCATTATCACTGCAACACCATGTTCATCAGATCCACAAATGAATTTTACATCCTTTCCTTTTTGCCTAAGGTATCTTACATAAATATCAGCTGGTAAATAGCATCCTGCTAAATGACCAATATGTACAGGTCCATTGGCATAGGGTAAAGCGGCGGTAACAGTATATCTTTTTGGTTCAGACATTCGTATTTTTGCAATTTGAAGCGCAAAAGTAGAAATAATGAGGCTAGCTTGCGCTATCGTATTTATTTGGTTTCCTAATTATTGAAATAGATATTAATCTTCATGAAGCTATATTCTAAAATTATGGGTGAGGGTGAGCCCCTTATCATTATGCATGGCGTTTTTGGAATGGGTGACAATTGGCAAAGTTTGGGCAGAAAATGGGCTCAAGATTTTGAAGTTCACCTTTTGGATATGCGCAACCATGGAAAAAGTCCACATGCTGAGGAATTTTCTTATGAACTAATGAGTGAAGACCTTTTGGAATATATGGATGATCGGCAAATGGATAAAGCCTTTATTATAGGACATAGCATGGGAGGAAAAACAGCGATGTTATTTTCGGTATTAAATCCCGATAGAGTTTCAAAACTCATCATTGCTGATATTGCACCGAAGCCATATAAACCTCATCACCAAGAAATATTAGAAGCCTTAAACTCCCTAAAACTCGATGAGATAAAAAGTAGAACCGAAGCGGAAGATCAATTTTCCAACAAAATTCAGGATTTGGGAACTAGGCAATTTTTATTAAAAAGTTTGTATTGGAAGGAAAAGGGTCTGCTAGAATGGCGTTTTAATCTTAAGGTTATTGAGCGTGAAATTATGAAGGTAGGCGATGGATTGGTAGCAAATGCCATTTTTAATGGGCCTTGTCTATTTCTTAGAGGAGGAAATTCCTGGTATATAAAAGATGAAGATGAGGATCAAATTTTAGAACACTTTCCACAAGCAAGTTTAGAAACCATAGAAGGAGCCGGACATTGGCTCCACGCTGAAAAGCCAATTGAGTTTTTTGAAATTGCAAATGGTTTTTTGAATTCTTAAAGAGACTTTTCCTTCAAAACTATATTTTCTCCAAAGAAATTTTTGGCAATTTTGGAGAAAGCCGCAGTTTTTTCCGAAACATAAAATTGATATTCACCCTTGCCACCGGATTTTAAGATGTTCTCGGTCCTTAAAATTTTCTCCAATTCCATAGCTACAAGTTCCGGAGAGTCTACAACATGGGTTTTTCCTTGGAAAAATTGTTCAATTTCCTTTTGTAGAAGTGGAAAATGGGTACAGCCTAAAATCAGGGAATCCAAATTGCGAAATTTTGGATGATTTAAATATTGTTTAATGGCTCCCCTACTCAATTCTGTATTGATAAAACCCTCCTCTACCAATCCTACCAAAAGAGGTGTTGCAGCATCTTCAATTTTCAAGTCTGGGTTTATTTCCAATAATCTCTTTTTATAAATCTTGGATTTGGTAGTAGCTCTTGTTGCGATAATCCCAATTTTTTTCGGGTTTTGTTTGGCAACGAAGCTCGCAACTGGATCTACAACATTAATAATGGGGATATGGGGATAATCCTTTTTCAATTGATCATAAGCCAAGGCAGAAGCTGTATTACAGGCTATTACAATGGCTTTACAATCTTTGGTCAATAAAAATTTGCTGATATCCGAAGAATATCTTCGAATAGTTTCTCCAGATTTATCGCCATAGGGAGAGTGTTTAGTATCTCCAAAGTAAATAAAGGATTCTTGTGGAAGTTGCTTTTTTATCGCAGCTGCTACAGTTAAGCCTCCTACACCACTATCAAAAATACCTATAGGTTTATCCATTGATTTAAAACAAAAAATCCGTTACACCAAAGGTATAACGGATTCATTAATTAAATAATACTATTTTAAGGTGCTTTTGGAGCTATTCCCAATTTAGCTTTTACCTTATCCATAATATCCTCACCATTTTCGGAGAAAAGCAATACAGCCTTACTAGGAGAGCTATCAATGATATAGGTGAAATTTTCTTCTTTAGCCACCTCTTGAACAGCTTTTGTTGCTTTGGCGATAATCGGCTGAAGCATTCTTACTTCCATTTGCTGAATATCTTGCTGTGCAGTTTGGCTAAACTCTTGGATTCTCTTTTGCTTATCCTGGATTTCCTTTTGCTTAATGTCTTTGGTAAGGGTAGTCCAATTAGCTTCATTTGCCACATAAGTATCAACCAATTTGGTATACTCTCCTTGTAATTCAGCTAAGACTCTTTCCAACTCTTTTCCTGCCATAGTGATAGAGTCTTGCGCTCTTTTGGTTTCAGGCATGGCCAATAATAATTGCTCTGCATCAATATGTCCAATTTTCTGGGCATTAGTATTAAAGCTTAGCAATAAACCTAGGGCAATGGCAATAATTGAAATTCCTTTTTTCATAAGTAATAAATTCAGTTCTTATTGTAATTTTTAAAATCCTAATTTCTCAAGGACATCATCGCTGATATCCGCCTTTTTATTATTGTACAATACTACTAAATCGCTGCTTTTATTAAAGACAACATCTAGTTTCTTTTTCCTTGCCACTTCTTGAACGGCATTATACACTTTATCCTGAATGGGCCTAATAAGCTCTCTTCTTTTCTTAAAGATTTCACCATCTGGTCCGAAATATTTTCTTTGTAGAGCCAGAGCTTCTTCACCCTTCTTTTTAATAATGGCCAGTTTCTCTTCTTTCTTTTCTTCTGTCAATAAAACTTCCTCAGCATAGTAGGCTTTTTCCAAAGCTTCTTTTTCGGAAAGTAAGGATTCCACCTCACCTTGCCATTGTTGGGATAGTTGATCTAATTGTTTTTGGGCTTGACTGTAGTCTGGCATTTTTGCTAAAATTAATTCGGTATCTACAATACCAAATCTTTGAGCATTTAGCTGAGTTCCAAAAACCAGACCAATTAAAAGTATGAGTAAGTTTTTCATTTGTAAATCAGTATTCTTAATCCCGATTTTGGCAATTAATGTTTACCCATTAAATGACGACGGGCGAAATTAACTAAATTAAAATTGCTGACCAATTATGAAGTGGGTATTCCATCCTGAGACAGTGCTGCTACCTGGCACATTATCAAATCCGTAACCGAAATCAATTCCAAGTAAACCAAACATTGGCATAAAAATACGCACACCAGCACCAGCCGAGCGCTTCAGATTAAACGGTTGGTAATTCTCAAAAGTATCGTAATTATTTCCAGCCTCTAAAAATCCTAGGGCAAAAATTTGGGCACTTGGATTTTCAGTAATCAAATATCGTGTCTCTAATGTAAACTTATTGTACAGGGCACCTCCAATATTCGTGGATCCTAAAGGTACAATGGTATTATTCGGATAACCTCTTAGGCCTACTATTTCCCTACCATCCAAAACAAAGTTTTGAAGACCATCACCACCAACAAAAAATCTTTCAAATGGTGGTAGCCCAACTTCGTCATTATAAATACCTAGGAAACCGAACTCCCCTGCAGATTTAATTACCAGTTTAGGTACAATCTCGGTGAAGAAACTTCCATTCACCTTTATTTTATAATACTCTAGCAGATTAAATTTATCCTGATCTGATAAACTGCTATAATCCTTGCCATTAAATAAAGAATATGGCAATGTTGCTTCTACCGTTGAGTTAAATAAAGATCCACTTCTAGGATAAATTGGATTACTTACACTATTTCTTCCAAAAGTAATTTTATAGGCAATATTGTTCACATTCCCCTTATCAAACTGGATTCCTGCCAAAGGATATTGCTGAAGGCTATAGCGTTGAAGATCCACAGCCTGGTAAAGAGTGAAAAAGTCATCTGGCCATTTCAATCTTTTTCCAAGTCCGATGGTTAAACCGGTAATAGATAATGACTGACGTTCAGGATCATCACGTGTTCTACCATTTAAATTCTGAATATTATGGTAAAGACTTACAGTAAGAGAATTCGGTTTTTTACCGCCTAGCCAAGGTTCAGTAAAGGATGCACTATAGGATTGAAAATACAATCCATTACTTTGAGCTCTAAGGTTAATGGTTTGACCATCACCGGCAGGAAGAGGTTGCCAGGCGCTCTTATCAAAAACTTTACGAGCCGAAAAATTATTAAAATTTAAACCTAGGGTTCCCACGATACGATTTGCACCCCAACCTCCTTGTAATTCCAATTGACTTGTGGATCTTTCTACAACAGAATATTCGATATCTACAATACCTCTTTCTGCGTCTGGCTTTGGAGTTACATTTAATTCAGTAGGTTCAAAAAAGCCCAGTTGTTGCAATTCACGAATACTTCTTTGAATATCAGATCTGCGGAATAATTCACCGGGTTTGGTTCTTATTTCCCTGAGAATAACATGGTCGTTGGTTCTATCATTCCCAACAATGGTTACTTTATTAATAGTAGCCTCTCTACCTTCTCGGATTCTCATTTCAATATCGATAGAATCATTCTCTACCAATATTTCTACTGGGTTTACATTGAAAAACAAATATCCATTATCTAAATACAAGGAGCTTACATCACCTCCTTGAGGGTCTAGTTGCAGCCTCTCCTGAAGATAGGCAGCATCATAAACATCGCCTTTTTTGATATTTAAGATTTCATCTAATCGCTCGCTGCTGTATTTTGTATTTCCCAACCAGCTTATATTTCGGAAGTAATACTTATTTCCTTCTTCAATTTCTACAACAATCTTTACTCTATCCGGACTAATACGAATGATACTATCTTTAACAATTCTTGCATCGCGGTAACCATTCTGGTTATATCTCTGGATGATTAGTTTTTTATCCTCCTTATAATCGTCTTTAATAAATTTTGAAGATTTGAAAATATTGAAGATGTGCTTTCTCTTGGTCTCCTTCATCGCCTTCCTCAGCTTTCTATCGCTAAGACCTTCTGTTCTTCCAAACCAATCAAAAAAATGTTTTTTCTCTCTTTTGCTGGTTTTATTGCCTTTGAATTCTATATCGGCAATTTTCACCTTTTCGCCTCTTTCTATAAGTATTCCTAAAATCACGGAATTGCTTCTGGTGGTATCTGCTCTTTTTATCACTTCCACCTTGGCGTTTAGAAAGCCATCTTCTACAAAAAAGCTTTTGGCTGTATTTTCGGTATTTACAATTAGGTTTTCGGTAACAATTATCCCACTACTCAAATCCAATTCTTCTCTAAGGTCATCCTGTTTCCTTCTACTTAGTCCTTTAATATAATACTTGCTAAGCTTGGGAAGTTCTTTGAGCCTTATTTCAAGAAAAACGGTTTTAGCCTTAATTTCCAGTACATAAATACCGATATCATCAAAACTATTTTGGCGCCATAGGTTTTTAATTGCCCTTGTTGTTTCCTCTCCAGGAAGTTTAATTTTATCGCCAACTTTTAATCCAGAAATTAGGCTAATAATTTGTTTATCAGAATCATCAGCACCGGTTACGGTAATTCCTCCAATTTCATAAAGTCCAGATAAACTTAGCTCACTAATACTTTTAGGAGTTTGAATTTGGGCAAATAAGGTGGAATTGAAGGATAATATTAGTGCTGCAATGCACATTGAAATTTTTTGCATCTCAGTTTTCAGGAATTTAATTGTTCACTGATTTTACCAAATCTTCTTTCCCTGTTTTGGTAATCATAAATGGCCATATATAAATCTTCATCGTTGAAATCTGGCCAAAGTTTATCTGTAAAATATAATTCGGAATAAGCAATTTGCCAAAGTAGATAATTGCTCACTCTTTGTTCGCCACCTGTGCGAATTAATAAATCCGGATGGGGTTTGGAAGAGGTGTAAAGGCGATTATCAAATTCTTCTTCGTTGATATCGTCTAGGCTAATTTCTCCATTTGCATAAGCTTCGGCAATGGACTTACTAGCCTTAATTATTTCCTCTTTGCTTCCATAACTTAAAGCCACTGTTAGCACTGTGGCAGTGTTATTTTTAGTTTTTTCCATTACTTCTTTTAGTTCCTTTTGGCAACTTTTGGGTAAGGTGTCTATTCTTCCGATTGCCTCGAGCCGAGTATTGTTTTCTTGAAGAAATTTTAATTCGCGTTTTAGGCTAGATACCATCAAACTCATTAAGGCATTCACTTCGTATTTAGGTCGATTCCAATTTTCGGTAGAAAAGGCATAAACCGTTAAATATTCCACTCCTAAATTGGCGCAGGTTAAACAAGCATTTCGCAGAGATCCAACTCCATTTTCATGGCCAATAGCTCTAAGGAAGCCTTGTTTTTTTGCCCATCTACCATTGCCATCCATTATAATGGCTATATGCTTAGGAATATTCCTTAAATCAAGTTTATCCTTCCAACTCATCAATTAAAAATATACACACATTTCTCCAACAACTCTCCAAATTTAAACTGAAGGGTAATTCCTGTAAAAAAATACCAATCGTTGGTATTGGGATCACCTCTAAGAAGATTTTCCTTGTCGCTTGGAATAATACTACGATCAGAAAGAGCAGCGGAAACGGCACCATAATTTTCTAATATTTCATCAGGATCAGCATAATATCCACCAACATCATCTAAATAATCGGTTCTAGTACTGCGGCAGGTGCTTTCAATTCCTATAGAGGTAAACCTTCCAACAGAAAATTTGTGACCAATTCCAAAAATAAAAAATGAAGAACCTTTAGAATAGGGAGCAGGATTTCCACCTAGGCCTTGCCCTTCGGTATTTAAAGCCTGGAGCTCATAGGTCTGCCCTTGGTATGTTGCCTTCGGATTAAAACTAAAAATCCCAAAGCCTCCTACCAAATAGGTAGTATGATCGTATCTACTTCCGGGTTTGAATCTTAAAAAATTAAATTCAGCCAATAGGCTTCCTTCCAGAATGGTACTTGAAAAATGTAGGTTTCTATTCTGACGAAAAGAAATATTAGAAAGGCTATCTGCATTGGCAATTTTACCATAATTTATTTGTGCTCTAAAGCTCCATCTATCGTTTAATACGTAGCGATAGAATCCTCCAAATGCATATCCTTGAGGAAGGTGAACATTATAATTTCCAACATCTCCTGTGAAATGACTTCCACCACCAAAAACTCCAAGCTCTGAATATTGTCCAGATGCGGAGAAGCCTAAAAATAGACTTAATAAATTGATAATGAATATTTTAAATTTCATAACACAAAAATGAGGGCAAATATAATTAATTAGCTCATAGTCAGAGGCAATTTAAAGTCTTAATTCCTACGATCCAATCCCCACAACAGCTTATTTCTCAGCGTTTCTGCAAAATTCTGTACTTCGGTCTTAATCATCTTAATTTTAAAACTTCCCAAATGAAGCTTAATATCGAAACCTGAATTTAAGGTATAAATCCTTGAATCGAGTGAAAGCAAAAATTGCTCTTCCCTACCTTCTACCTTTAATCTAATTGAATAATTATTGGGAATAACGAAGGGTCTTACATTTAGATTGTGTGGAGCAATAGGAGTAATAACAAAATTTTCAGAACCAGGCATAATAATCGGTCCACCACAACTTAATGAATAGCCTGTACTTCCTGTTGGTGTAGAAATAATCAAACCATCTGCCCAGTAGCTATTCAAATACTCATCATTGATCCAGGTATGAATGGTGATCATGGCCGTGGTATTCTTTCTGCTAACGGTAATCTCATTTAAAGCAAAATTCAAATGAGAATCTGGGATTTGGGTATCGGTTTCTAAAACTATCCTTTCATCGATGGTAAAATTTCCATTTGAAAGGGCCTTTACTGCATCCGAAATCTTTTCCTTGCTAACATTAGAAAGAAAACCAAGCCTTCCTGTATTAATTCCCAAAATCGGTATTCCAGAATCTCTTATTATCGTAACAGCATCTAGAATAGTTCCATCCCCTCCTACTGTAATTAGAAAATCTGGATTAAAATCCAGAAGCTCTTTATGATTGGTAAATTCTTGGAAGCTCAGCTTGAGGTCACAGTGATCTTTAATAAAATGATTTAGCCTATCGAAAACAATGATTTCTGCATTTTCAGCCAAAAGCTCTTTGTGCAAAGTTTCAATGAAGGGCCTTGAATCAAGGGTTATTATTTTTCCAAATATCGCTACTTTCATTTTCCAAGCTTAAATATTTAGATATCTCATTAGGGATTCATATCGCTGGGCAGAGGAATCGTCGAACATACTTTTGTGATAAACCTCCATTATCGAATAACTATACCTTTCAAAGGATTTTATTATTCTCCCCAAATCAGTTTGATTGATTTTTAAGGTTACATCAATGCTATTCATATCTGAAGAGCTGCCTATTATCAATCCCAAAATTCTCGCATCCTCACTTTCCACTATTTGAGCAATTTGCGAAAGTTGATAGTCTGAAACGGGAATTTTTAAAACTATCACACCACCTTCCTCTTTAAAGGTGATTTGGCTTCCTAAATCCTGCAGTAATTCCAAAGGAGAAATATAGCCTCTATAAACATTATTTTTATCTACAATCGGCACCATACTAAGGATTCCATCGCCAGCAATTCTAGCCACTTCCAAAATATGGCCATCCAATTTTGCAGAATATGGTTTTAAACAACGATTGCATAGAGCGATGGTTTCACCATCCAACTGAGCCTCTAATAGACTTTCTTCATCTACCAATCCCAAATATTGAGCAGCCTCATCCACAACGGGAAGATGATTCAATTTCATCTCGTCCATCAGCGCCAAAGCATCCTCAATTTTATCGTCTAAAGTGAGGGCTTTAATATCTTTTGAAATATGTTTTCCAACATTCATAATCTAAGCAAACTTAAGGTTTTTATCTTTGCGCACATGACAAGATTAAGCGTTAATATTAATAAGATAGCGACCCTCAGAAATGCCCGAGGAGCGAACAGCCCCAACCTTATTGAAGCTGCCAAAAATTGCGAAAAATTTGGAGCTCAAGGTATAACCGTTCACCCTCGGCCAGATGAAAGACATATACGATATTCTGATGTTGAGGAATTAAAAAACGTTCTCAACACGGAATTTAATATTGAAGGTTATCCATCACGAGATTTTATAGATCTAGTTTTGGATGCAAAACCGGCCCAAGTAACTTTAGTGCCAGATCCACCAAACGTTTTAACCTCCAATGCGGGATGGGATAGCAAAAGTAATTTTGAGCTTCTTAAAGAGGTTGTTTCCGAATTCAAAAGCCACCAAATTAGAGTGTCCTTGTTTATGGAATGCAATTCAGACTTAATTGAATGGGCTAAGAAAACCGATTGTGATAGAATTGAACTTTATACAGAGGAATATGCCCGAGGGTATTCTAATAACAGAGACTTAGCGATAAAGCCTTACCAACAAGCTGCGGAAGTGGCCCAAAAAAACCAGCTTGGCTTGAATGCTGGTCATGATTTAAATCTCGACAATCTAGCTTTTTTCTGCTCATCCATCCCAAGCCTTCAAGAGGTCTCTATTGGTCATGCCTTAATTTCAGATGCCTTATATTACGGATTGGAAAACAGCATCCAGATGTATTTAAGACAAATTCAAAAAAGCCATTCTTGATAAAAGCTCCAAATCTTAAAAAAGGTGATTGTATTGGACTAATCTCCACAGCTAGAAAAATTAGCCTTGAGGAACTAGAGCCAGCCATAGCGATTTTTAAGAAATGGGGATTAAAAATAAAATTTGCCAGGCATCTTTTTGAGGAACAAAACCAATTTGCCGGAACTGATGTACAGCGATTAGCAGATCTGCAAGGTTTTTTTGACAACCCTGAAATCAAGGCTGTAGTTTGTGTAAGAGGTGGATATGGTACCGTTCGGATAATTGATGAACTAAATTTTTTATCCCTAAAATCTAAACCAAAATGGGTTTGTGGATATAGCGACGTTACCGTTTTGCTAAACAAACTTAATAGCCTAGGAATAGAATGCATCCATAGTACCATGCCCATAAACTTCACTTCTAATAGTAAAGAAAGTATTGAAAGTTTAAGGCGGGTTCTTTTTGGAGAAAAATATCAAATCAAAACCAAAGCACATCCACTTAACCGAAATGGTATAGCCAGAGGCAAGCTCATAGGAGGAAACCTCTCCATGCTTTATAGTCAATTAGGATCATCTACTGCATTAAATACTGAAGGGCAAATTCTTTTTATTGAAGATTTAGATGAATACTTATATCATATTGATAGGATGATGCACAATCTCAAGCGCAATTCCTATTTCGAAAAATTATCAGGACTTATAGTGGGTGGAATGTCCGATATGAATGATAATACAGTTCCTTTTGGGCGAAATGCTGAAGAAATTATTCACGATTTAGTAAGAGCCTATAATTTCCCTGTTTGCTTTGGCTTCCCCGCTGGTCATGTTGATGACAACAGAAGCCTCATATTTGGTCGAAGAGCTAATTTAAGCGTCGGAAACGAGGTGGAATTAGATTTTGAACATGGCTCAACACAATGATCTTGGAATTTTAGGAGAGGAAAAAGCTAAAGAATTTTTGCTGGCCAATGGCTTTAGAATTCTACAACGAAATTGGCGATTCGGCAAGGAAGAGATAGACATCATTGCTGAAAAGGAAGACCACCTGGCCATTGTGGAGGTTAAATCTCGGAAATCTGGTCATTTTGGAAGCCCTCAAGAATTTGTAGGATTAGCAAAAAGAAGACACCTAATTAGGGCAGCAGATGCATTTGCCCATCGATATAAAATTGAAAAAGACATTCATTTTCATATTATCGCCATCACTTTTGAACCCAAACTCCAACTAAACTTTATTCCAGAAGCCTTTTATCCATAGAAATTTTCCTTTCTGGGAATGGGTGTTTTCAATTTTGTAGGAATATTCTTTCAAAAAAGTTGGTTTATTGTAGTCTTATTCTTACATTTGACCTCAACAATAAAACGCAATGACTAAAAAGCTATTCCTTCAATTTATATTAATTACACCCCTGTTCGGCATTTCCAGCCCTTTATCAAAGGACAGCCTAGGTTTTGAGGACCAGGAAATAGTGGGAAGTAAATTCATCAATTTAAGCTTTATTAAAGCTGGAGAAAATTTTCAAACCTATAATTTAGAAAGAGCCATTGATGGAGCGAAGGAATTTTTAAATTCTCATTTTATCCCATATAAAATTAAATTTCACTTTTCAGCAAATATCGAATCCATAGATAGTCCAGAAAAGATGGTTCAATCCTGGAATAATTACAGTCTTCCTCACCTAGAAAATGAATTGGCCATCTATGTACATCCGGGAATAAGATCAGAAAAAGAAACGCACAATTATCATTTTCTACTTGAGAGTTCAGATATTGCTATTGTTCCCTATTACAATCAAACAGAATTTAATCATTACGTCCTTAAAAACGTACTACACATGTTGGGGCTAGATGTTTTGAAATTTAACACATGGAAGAGTAAGCAGGAAAACCAATTTGAACTTTTCATTGCCAAGGAGCTCAATATTGAAAACCGATTATTTGTTTGCGAAACGGTTAAACTTCAACAAAGGAAGAAGCGAAATAAAAAGAAAGCCCAGTATGCATATCAAGGTGGGAAGCAAAATCAGAATAGCCCATTGAATAAGCAAATTGCCTTAATAGCTCGCAAAAACATCAGTGTAAAACCCATTTTAATGTCTAAGGCCACAAGATTTAATATCCCCATTTCACCTTATCAATCATCAAACACACGATCGGTCACAACTATAACCCAATTGGATTAAAAAGAAAGATGAAGAATTGTTCGTTTTAATAAATAGCTTTGCAAAAAAATTCAAATGCAGAAGCGCAATAATAAAAGTGGCTCCAAAAATTCCAAATCAGGTAATTTTAAGTCCAATGCCAATCCAAAACCATTTACATCTAAAAATTCAAGAAATAAAACGGAGCAGCATAAATCAAGCTTTGCAAAACCACGTCCTGAGCCAAAAACTCCAGAAAATGGAGAAATCCGTTTAAATAAATTTTTAGCCCATGCAGGAATCTCATCTAGAAGGGAAGCCGATAATTTAATTAAGTCTGGACTTGTTGAAATCAATGGCAAGGTGGTAACCGAAATGGGTTATAAGGTACAAGTTGTTGACGAAGTTAAATTCAATGGAGAATTAATCAAGGCTGAAAAAAAGATTTACTTGGTATTAAACAAACCCAAAGGATTTATTACAACCACGGATGATCCAAAGGCTCGCAAAACAGTAATGGAATTGGTAGGTAGTGCAGGCAAGCAAAGATTTTACCCCGTAGGAAGATTGGATAGAAAAACCAGTGGAGTTTTACTTTTTACAAATGATGGAGATTTGGCAAAAAAGCTTACCCATCCATCACATGGAGCTCGTAAAATATACGAAGTTTCACTCGACAAGGCGCTTACAGCTTCGGATTTGAACAAAATCGCTACCGGTCTCACATTGGAGGATGGGCTAATAGAAGTTGATGATATTCAATATATAGAATCAAAATCCAAAAACAATGTTGGCGTAATAATTCACAGTGGAAGAAACCGTATTGTAAGAAGGATTTTTGAAAGCCTAGGATACGAAGTGACTAAACTGGATCGCGTATTTTTTGCAGGTATCACAAAGAAGAACCTCAACAGAGGTCAATGGCGATATTTGAATGAAAAAGAAGTAAGTTATTTGCAAATGAAATAGCTTAAAAAAAAAATACTATCTATTCCGCAAAAAATTGCATAGTTTTGTTGGATTAATACAAATATCTTATACGATGGCAAAAGGGAAAGTTACACCAAGTGTTTTGGTAAATACCATCAGGATGAACCAGAACAACAACAAATCCCTCAAAGCTCTTTTTTCAAATCAATTCCTTGGCAAATTTTCAGTTGAGGAGTTAGAAGCTCTTAAAAAAAGCATCAACAAAGATTTAAAAAAGCGTGAAGGACGAGTGATTCAAGAAAAAATAAATTTTCTTGAAATGCACGGATTTAAAGTGCAAAAATCCTGAGAAGGGAACTAAAATTCAGGTAAACCTGCATCTTAATTGATGCAGGTTTTTTTTTACTCAGCAGTTTCAAACTTTTATTTGATCTTTGACGTTTCTTAAGTGTTCCGGTTAAAATTTCATGAAAAAGAAAATTACAAAGGTTCTCTTATGGACCATCTCCCTCTTTACCCTCCTATTAGTTTTATTCACTAGTGTACTCTATTTAAATAGAGACAAGGTTCAAAATGCAATTCTTGAATCACTACAAGAACAACTTCTAGTGCCGATTGATATTGGAGAAGCCCAAATAAGTTTGAAAAAATTCCCTAAGGCATCCCTAAAGTTTAATTCCATTTATTCCCAAGGTCTGGAGAACTCCCTAAGCGACACACTTATAGCCGCCAATGAAGTTTTCTTCCTTTTTGACCTATGGGAAATAATCAAGGGAAATATTACAATTGACCAAATCCATATCGAAAAAGCAGACATCAATTTGCTATATCTAAAAAACAACTATAACAATTTTACAATATGGAAAAAAACAAATTCTTCTGAAAATCAGTTATTTACACTATCACATTTTCGATTTTATGATGTAAATTTTCATTTGATTGATCAAAATCGAAATCTGGAAATAGAATTAGATATAAATAGAAACAGCTTGTCTGGAAACTTTTCTAGTGATAGTTTAGAAATTAATAGTAAAGGAGATTTTAAAATTACAAAGTTCATTTCACCAGATTTTTCAATTTTCAACACCTATAATTTCAATGGCAATTTTAGTCTAAACTCAAATAATAATGATAGCCTCACTTTTTTCGGCCAGGCAGACTTTTTAAAATCTCATTTTAACTTTGAAGGAATTAGTGAAAAGGACAATTTTTCTGTTAATGTTTCCTCTAAGGATATTGAGCTTGAAAATACTAGTGACTTTTTATTGAATGAAAAAATTATTGACTCCCTTGATTGGCGTATTTCCGGCAGGGCTACTTGCGATTTTAGCTATGAATCAAAATTATCGAAAAAAGCGGCTTACAGCCTAGAATTCAGCACTGAAAACTCTGATTTATCCAATACTGCAGGTCTAAATATCAACAACCTTCTTATCGAAGGGTCCTATACTCAAAACCAAGGGATTGATAATCTTCAAATTGAACGGTTTATTGGCCAAAGTTCTGAAGGTGAAATAGATGGTAAATTATACATTAAAGATTTTCAACATCCTTTTTTAAAACTGAATCTAAATGCTAGCCTAAGCCTTAATGATTATTTAAAGCTAAATCCAGTAGATACCATTGAAAATGCCAGTGGAAAAGTAAAGCTTGTTTTGGATTTTCAAAACCAATTTAAA
This sequence comes from uncultured Cryomorphaceae bacterium, assembly GCA_963976435.1. Classification (GTDB taxonomy): domain Bacteria; phylum Bacteroidota; class Bacteroidia; order Flavobacteriales; family Schleiferiaceae; genus CAKZNE01. The sequence goes on from CAXBKQ010000004.1 coordinate 119,408, forward strand.
TCATTCACAAAAATCCGATCCAGAGATCTTCAAAATGTTAAGACCAATGGAAGTATTAGCCTAGATGATTGTGAAATTTTGTTTAAAGATTGGGAAGAACCCATTAAAAATCTAAATGGTGATTTGGTATTCGAGAATCAAAAACTGAAAATCAATAGACTATTCTTCAAATTTAAAGATAGTGACCTATATTTAGATGGCAGCTTCAATAAATTGGTCAATTATATAGCCCTACCTGAAGCCATCCTAGAGGTCAACTGCCGCCTAAAATCCCAAGTGATAAAATTGCCAGACTTTATTAAAAATGAATCTCAAGGGCAAAATTCCTATAGCCTGAACTTTACCGATAGAATTAATTTAGATCTAAGCATGGAGCTGGAGGAATTTTACATGGAAAAGTTTAGCGCCACAGATATTAGAACTAGATTAAAAATAAGAAAGGGCATTATAAGCATCGACGAATTGGACTTGAATTCTGATGAGGGACATTATTCTGGAAACTTAGCAATAGACACCAGAAACAAGGATCAATACAAGGTGGATGCTAAGCTTAATTTTAATAATATAAACATCCACAAGCTATTCCAAAGCTTTAACAACTTTGGCCAAGATGCCATAGAAGCCAAAAACATAGAAGGAATAGTACAAGGAAATGCCATTTTCAATTCTTTAATGAACAACAAGCTTGAAATAAATCCCCAAAGCATCACCCTTGAGTCTGATATTAAAATCATAGACGGGCATATTAAGGATTATGAACCCATGTTAGAGCTTTCAAAATTTTCGGATATGGAAGATCTTAAGGATGTATATTTTCACAGCTTGGAAAATCACATCAGCATAAAAAACTCTGTTATCCACATCCCAAGCATGCTCATTGAAAGCAATATCCTTAATCTACAAATTAATGGATCCCACGGCTTTACTAATATTGTGGATTATAGAATAAAACTAAAAGCCAGCGATGCTCTTTTCAATAAAAGAAGGAAAAATACCAAGGCTACAGAATTTGATCAACATCTAGAATTGATGGAAAGAAAGGACGAGCATTTTATTTTTATTAAAATGTATGGACCTATGGATAATCTAAAAATTGAACTGGATAAAAAATCTATAGGTCAATCCATAAACCAAGATTTAAAAAATCAAAAAGAGGAGCTTAAAAACTTATTGAAAAAGGAAAAGGAAGACAAAAAAACAGATGATCCCGGAATAAATTATGAATGGGATGATGATGATGACGGTTAAGCTGGAGAATTAATTTTGCCTTAACAATTAATCGTAAAAGCTGCTGATTATCTAACTATATTTGCCGAAGAATTGATCTGTGCAAATGAAAAGAATAATCATCCTAGTTCTTAGCCTTTCGAGCTTTATTGTTTCTGCTCAAAATGAAAGACTTAGCATTGTTCAATACAACCTTATGTGGTATCGAACCTCTGCACCTTGCACTCACAATCAGAGTAATACTGCAAGGGATAGTGAGCTAGAAACAATTTTCAATTTTGCCAATCCAGATATTTTTGTTGTAAATGAAATGGGAGCAAATCCACAGAATGCCTCCTTCATGAACAGTAGCATTTTTAATAAAAATTCCAATCGTTATCACTACGCTAGTTTTACCAGCAATGGTTCTAGCCTTTCCAACATGCTTTTCTATGATTCCTCCAAGGTAGTTTTATTTGGTCAGGATTTTATTGATAAGGACCTTTCCAACAATTCTTTGGTTAGAGGTATCGATGTATATAAAATGTATTATAAAGATGCCAAATTCTCCCAAGGTGCAGACACGGTATTCTTTGCCATAATAACTGCGCATTTAAAAGCTGGAAGCACAAATACAGATGCTCTACAGAGACTTGATGCCACCGAAGCTTTAATGGATTATTTGGATAATCACCTCTCTATTGAAAATGTAATTTTTTGCGGCGATTTCAATGTCAAAACCAATAGCGAACCCTCCTTTCAGAAATTAATCAATTATAGTTCAGCCCCTTCCGAAAACTTTTTCGACCCAGTAAATCAACTAGGTGCTTGGGGTTCTAATGCCAATTTTGCCTCCTACCATACTCAAAGTACCAGAAGTGCATCTAGTGGTTGCCATTCCGGTGGTGGACTAGATGATCGATTTGATTTTATACTGATCTCCGAGGAAATCAAATTAGGCACCGAGGAAATTCAATATGTTCCGAATTCATACAGCACAATTGGCCAGGATGGAAACCACTATAATCAATCTGTAAATAGTGGGGCTAATGGCAATGTTCCATCCAATATTGCAGATGCCTTGTATAATTTTAGCGATCACCTTCCGGTAAGATTGCAAATTGACATCAAGAAATCTGATATAGGTATTCCGGAAAAAAACCTAGAAGGAAGAATAGAATTTAACAATCCTATTCAGGATTTGCTAAAATTAAAATTTGATAAGGAGCTAAGCGAAAATGTAGAGCTGAAGATTATGAACCTTACAGGAAGAGTTGTTTTTCAAGGGATATTGGAAGCAGGTACTATGGAACAAAGCTACAATACCGAAAACCTTTCCAAAGGAATTTATTTAATGAGCTTTAGATCCAAATCTGGAGAGCAGATTAGTAAAAAGATAGTTAAAAGATAATGCTGAAATATTTTTATTTATTCATCGCCTTTTTAATCGGTTTCAGCCTTTCCGCACAGGAGAGTTTTGACAGCAAACAAACCACCTCCAGTAATGTTAGACTTACCATTACCAATATTGGAACCTTTGGAAATTCATTGGATGGATATAGAGATGGGACAGGAAACCCATCTTGCGAATATCCTGCTGGATCGGGAATAGAGCACCTTTTTGAATCTGGAATTTGGTTAGGTGGTTTAGAAAATGGTGGAAATGCTGTGGTTTCAACCTCAGCCTACGACAATACAACTGGTTATTCCCCTGGATCTCCTGGTTTTGAAATGACTGCCGAATTAGGAGCAAGTCTTATAGAAAGAAGTTCCTTATTTGACAGTAAATTTTTTGATCCTAGAGCAGTTTCACATCAGGATTTTATTGCCTATTTCACCGATAAAAACACCAGGGTACCTAATGCAAATGGAGATGGACCTTTTATCCAAGATCATACAACACCCATGTTTGTGGATGTAGAAATGCAAGTCTATAATTGGAATTTTAACTTCAGTGATTTCATGGTTATTATTAATGTCCAGTGTGTAAACAATGGAGCAAATACCTATGAAGATTTTTACGCGGGCTTATGGGGGAATACGGTGGTAAGAAATATTAATGTTACCCCAGCAGGATCTGGTGGAGCAGAATTTTACAATAAGGGTGGAAATGGATTTATGGACTCTCTTTCTTTGGCTTACTGCTATGATGCCCAAGGTGATCTTGGCTTTACTGAAAGTTATATTGGACAAAGATTTTTAGGAGCACAGGATAAAAATGGCTTTCATCATCCAAAACTGGACTCTACCTTTAATACACAAACCCAACAATGGGAATTAGATAATTTCAATTTAGTTTATAATGCCTGGACCTTTAATGGTACAGCAGATCCTATTTACTTTTTTCCTACTACAGAACAAGCGCGATATTCAAAAATGATTAGCGGTCTAAATCAACTACCTTGTTGGATAGACCCAAGCAGTTCGGCATGTTCTGGAAATAGAGATATTCAAGCAGAGATAAATGCAGCAGGAAATCGTTCCGACCTACTTTCTGCGGGGCCTTTTGCAGATTTTGCACCAGGCGATACTATAAGTTTTGCATTTGCCTATGTTTTAGCTCGTAAAAATGACGATGGTAATCCCAATGCCGCCAACACTTATGAGCAAAGACTAAATTTAATGAATAATGCCACATGGGCACAGCAGGCTTTTAATGGTGAAGACCAAAATTTTAATGGGATTTTAGACACAAATGAGGATTCTAATGGCGATGGTATTTTAACTCGATATATTTTACCTACTCCGCCATCTGTACCTATTACAAGAGTAATTCCGGGAGATAATACTATTGATATTTATTGGGCGGATAATTCCAGAAATACTATAGACCCCATCAGCAATGAAAAGGATTTTGAAGGTTATAGAGTTTACCTTTCCAAACTTGGTTTTGATGTTGAAGGCGTTCAAGATTTAGCACAAAGTTTTAATTTGATATCAGAATATGATATTAAGGCAAATGGCTTTTTTAAAGAAACGGGTTTTGATTCTGTTCGATTGGCTAGTCCAAAATATTTTGAAGGTGATACAAACGCCTATTTATATAAATACAGTATTGGCAACATCCCAAATGGATGGCAGTATGCTGTTGCCGTAACCGCTTTTGACAGGGGAAATCCTGAGTCTAATTTAGAACCATTGGAATCTAGTTTTTTGGCCAATAATTTTAGAGTATTTGCAGGAACGGCCATAAACGAAGACTTGAAGGAAAACGCGCCCTTTGCCTATCCAAATCCATATTATTATGGAGCTGCATGGGAAGGACTTTCCAATTTTCAGGAAGAAAGCCGAAAAATGATTTTTGCAAATTTACCTGCTAGATGTAAAATTCGAATATTTACAGTTGCAGGAGATTTTATAGACGAGATCCATCACGACCAGGATTATAATGGTGATGATATAAGATGGTTTAAAACATTTGGTGCTGAGGATGCTGATGAAAACAGATTTTCAGGCGGGGAACACGCTTGGGATCTTTTATCATTGGACAGCCAAATCATCAGCAGAGGACTTTATATGTTTTCTGTAGAAGACCTTGACAGTGGCGAAAAATCCATTGGAAAGTTTGTAATAATTAAATAGTATAAATTTTAAAACTACCATGAGAAAATTATTATTCTCTGCCATTTTTGCTCTTATAGCACTAGGCGCATTTGCCCAATACCCTTTGGTAACCATTTCGCAAATCAATCAGCCAAAAGACTTGGCCAATTGTAACGACACCTCTGTATTTCAAAATGATACAGTGAGAATTGTTGCAGTTGTAGTAACTGATGGAGGATTAAGCGAGGTTGCTTCCAGCTCTGTAATTGGAGGTAACAGGCCTTTTATATTCCTTGTTGATACCGCAAATGGAGGAGTACCAGCACCATATAATGGAATCGAAATGATGCCAATATATCAAAATTCTCAAGGCTCTTTCCAACCTCTTGCTTTATCCACCCAGCTTTTGGCAGGAGACATCATTGAGGTAACTGGAATTATTAGCTCCTTTGGCAATTCCAACCAAATTTCCACCTTGGATGCTAATTCCATTTCTCTTATTGGGATTCAAAGTTCTCCAACTTCAATTTCTAAAACGGTAGGTGATTTTAATGATGCTAATAGAGTGAATATTTTATCTACTGGAGAACCATATGAAGGTTCCTATGTAGAATTCCAAAATGTTACTGTTACCAATGTTATTCCTTTTGGTGGTGGAAGAATAAGTTTTGATGTTGCCGATGCAAATGGCAATACTATGAATATTAGCGACCGTTTCTTAGCACAAAGAACTAGTGCTCACACCATCGTAAACCCAAATTCACCAGCTGGACAAGGAAACCAAGGAAGTTTTGTTCCTCCAGTTCCGGGAACTTTCTACAATACCTTAAGTGGTGTTATTAGACATAGCGGTAATGGTTGTACAGGTGGAACGGGAAGAGGGTATGAGCTTAATCCATTCTTAGATAGTCACTACGATGTAGGTTTTGCTCCCCCATTTATCGATCAAGTAGATAGAGATCCTGTTGTGCCAAATGATCAGCAAGATGTGGATATTTCTGCTGTAATTATAGATTCAGATGGTACTGTAGATTCCGTTTTCCTTTATTGGAGTGCAGATCCAGCTGTAGCGCCTAGTAATTTCACAAAAACAGCTATGACATTAGCTATTGGATCTACTGAAGATTATGAAATTACCATCCCAAAACAAGCAGATGGAACCATGGTTAGATATTATATCTATGCAGAAGATGATCAACAAAATCCTTCCTATTTCCCAAGTACACCATTAAATCAAACTGAACCAAACTTTGACTTCTATACAGTTCGTCAGGATGGATTAACCATCGCCGATGTTCAGTTTAGCTTAAGTGCTAATGGTGACTCTCCATTTTTAGGAAAGCAGGTAAAAGTAAAAGGAGTGGTAACAGCGTCAACTAAAAATCATGATTTAGGTTATGTGTATATCCAAGATCCTAGCTTAACAGAATATGCAGGTATTGCATGTATTGGAAATTTTGACCTTGCCAATTTATATAGAAATGAATGGGTAGAAATTACTGGAGATGTACAAGAAAGTTTTGGTTTCACCCAAATTGCGGTTACCAATGTTACCAGACTTTTTGATCATGATACTATTGAGCCTATTAGCTTAGACCCCTCTGATAGTATATCGAGAGTAGATGGCACTTGGGAGAAATATGAAAGTATGTTGGTGAAATTTGAAAACCCAGGATCAAAAATTTATATCACTAACGAGGATGCTGGATTTGGTGATTATATGGTATCAACAGACCCAAGTTTTAGCGATGGCTTATCTACAAGAGTTTTAGCTGGAAGACAGTCCAACACCTCTGTATCATCTTTATGGGTACAATTAGTTACAGATACAATTTATGCTAGCCTTGATGGTACTATGTTCGTTAATCCAGTTACTACTTCAGACACTATGCATATGGATGCTATTGTTGGCTTGATGTATTACGGTTTTTCCAATTATAGACTATTGCCGAGAGCAAATGATGATATCATTGGTTTAAATGCCACCATAGATATGAATGTAACACATCCTAGCAATGTTAGCTTAGAGGAAATTCAGTCCAACGCGCAAATTTCAATTTTTCCTAACCCCACCAATTCAAGCTTCTTTATTGAAACAAGCTCGGAAGATGCATTTAATGCTGTTTTCTTTGATTTGAATGGAAGAAAAATAATGGAAAAAAATAGTCCAAACGGAGATAGAATTAGCATTGACGCTAGTTTCTTAGCCAATGGAGTTTATATTTTAAAAATAGCCAATTCTGGTGGTGACTTAATTAGCACCCAAAAAGTTATAGTTCGTAAATAATTGAATAAAGCAGCCTTGGTATGTAAAGCCAAGGCTGCTTATTTATTTTGAAAATGTTGCACAGGTATATACCATTTTTTCTAATTCTTCTTTTCTTGGCATCTTGTCGAAAAGGAAGTACAAATGCCAACAAAGCTCCAGACACCAAATTATCAGTTAGTGTTATTGATTTATCTGGAGAAAACCGATTAAACTCCAAAGTGAGAATGAGTTGGTTTGGAACAGATTTGGACGGATTTGTTGAGGGATATGAATTCTCTTTAGACAATCAAAATTGGACCTATACCAGCATACAAGATTCCATATTTATTTTTCCACTTGAAGCAGGATTAGACACGACGGATATTGATTTTTATGTCCGCTCCATAGACAATGAAGGATTAACCGATCCCAGTCCGGCCTATTTAAGAGTGCCCCTAAAGAATTCAACACCCGAAGCTTCATTCGATAACGATAGAGGCCCAAAAGACAGTGCTTTTTGCGTGAGCACATTTTATTGGAGCACTAGCGATCCCGATGGAAATGAAACCATCCAAAAAGTATTTTTAAAATTTAATGATGGCACCTGGACGGAAATAGCCAGAAACCAAAATCTTATTTCTTTCCTTGTGGATACGGCCATAAGCTCTGGTCCTGCAACAGCACAAATTTACTATGGCAGAAATTCAAGCGCTGAAAGCTTTAGCATAGATGGTTTATTGCCAAATGCCGATAATACTTTGTATATAAAAAGTGTAGATTTAGCCGGAGCAGAAAGCCCTGTAGATACTTCAAACTCATTTTATTTAAAAAACAAAACTCCAGGCGTAAAAACACTGTGGTTAAATGGACATGTTGCTGCTGTTTCCCAACAATATCGCGGATTTTTAAACAATGCTGGAATTAGCTATGATTTTCTAGATTATGGCTCCAATATGGGGGCTAGCCAACCTATTTATTGGGATCCAACTTTTAAGATTTTGTTGGGGCTTTACGACAATTTGTTTATTAATGCCCCCTCCTCCTTATTCCCCAATACGGTTACTGGTGAAAACACTATTCTACTAAATTATATTGGTAGAAGTGTAGAAGAATTTCACAATAATGGTGGGAAAAGCTTTACAACCTGTGCCCTACTTGCTAGAAATCCTGAGGACCTTGAAAATGTGGCAGGCCCATTTGCTATTGAAGACACTGAAAATTCTACTGGCTTCACGAGAATTGTTCCAGATAGCTCCATTTATTCGGTATTGGATACACTAAGATTCCCTCGACTATCTCCACAAACTTTTCAAACTGGAGTTGTACCCATCATTCCCGCTGCTGATTCAGAGGTTTTTTACAGAAGCCAACTAAGTCCCCTTCAGGGCTGGACCGGCGACAATATCATTGGATCAATACGCCGAGGGTCGAACAATAAAATTAGCCAAGTTTTTATTGCTGTGGAATTACATAATTATAATCAGTCCTCTGCTTCCATAGAATTACTAATTGGAGAAATATTGAAAAATGAATTTTAAACATCTCCTTTCCCGTATATTAATTCTGAGTTTTTTGGGTTCGAGCCCGATTTTAGCTCAAGAGGAAAAACCTGCTACCCTAACAGGGAAAATAATTGATGCTGCAGACAATAGCGGCTTGATTGGTGCCAGTGTACTTTTAGTAGGTACTTATAAAGGTGCATCTACCAATGTTGATGGGGAATTTGTAATAAGTGGTATTAGGCCTGGTGATTACCAAATTAAGGTTCAATACTATGGTTATGAAACTAAAATATACAATGGATACAGTTTTGAACCAGGAGAAACTAAAACCTTAAATGTTAGCCTAAAGGCCCAAACTGAATCTTTAAATGAGGTTGTTATTGTAGGTAAGCCCACTCAAATAAACCTGGAAGATGCCAAATCTGAAGTAAGCATTAAAGCCGAAGACATTGCTAATATGAATGCCAGGGATGTAAAAGAAGTTTTAGAATTACAAGCTGGTGTGGTAAAAACCCAAGATGGGCTTCAAATTCGTGGAGCTAGAGTTTATGAAACCGAATATATTGTAGATGGGATTTCTGCTCAAGACCCCTTGGCGGGAACTGGTTTTGGTGTAGATGTATCTAGCAGCTCCATATCCAATATTGATTTGATAACGGGTGGTGCAGGCGCAGAATATGGTGGAGGCTCATCCGGAGTAATCAATACTCAAATAAAAGAAGGAAGTAAAGAATTCCAAATTTCTGGAAGTATCCAAAGAGATTATATCGCTAATAGTGATGTTGCCAGTTCTTTTAATACCGATAGAGGGGAAATAGCCTTAGGTTTTGCCATTCCTATTAAGGATAAAAGCCTTACTGTATTCACTAGTGCAAGTATGTATTTAACAGATGAATATTTTGGGGCAACCGCCAATCAATTACAAAGCTCTCTCCTCCCTTCAAATTCTGATTTATGGGCTCCAAGGCAAACCAACTCTTGGACACATACCCTTAAATTGGGATATAAATTTAAACCGGGCACCAAAATCACACTTACTAATCAACATTCACTGAATATTAATCAGAATACAAGGAGTTTACAGATAGTTGGATTTGATGCCATCCTTACCCCAGGTTTTCAATACGACAGGAGTTTAAATTTGGATAATGCCACAACCTATACTCACCATTCCAACCTTACAGCTCTTAATTTTAATCACTTGATAAACTCCAAATGGGGAGTTTCACTTTCTCTGGGTAGACTATTTACCAATTTGAGGGCAGATGCGAATGGGCGTCCTTTTAGGGAAGAGACCGTTGATCAGATTTTGGATGAACAAAATATCACCACCTACCCTGTAGATATTTTTAATTCCAATAGTCAATTTGGAACCTATTACGTACTTCCAGGTGATGGACTGATTAACAATGGTGGGATAAGCTCAACATGGCATGATCATTATGCAGAAGAATACACCCTAAATGCCAAGGTTACTTTTGTTCCCAATCAAGTGCATGAGTTTAAGTTTGGAATCCAAAATAAATTTAAAGAATATCAATGGGTAGATGTTACACGCCCTTGGGTTGGGGCACCCATAAAAATAAATGACAGTGTAAGCACAGCTTCTTTAAGCGTGGGCTCTAGCAACGATATTTGGAAAGTAAATCCTATTGAAGGGGGAATTTATGCCCAGGATAAAATTGTATACAAAGGAATTATCGCCACATTAGGAGCAAGACTAAATTATTGGGCACCAGGGAAATTTGCAGATAATGCTGTGGAAAACCCAGATGCACCGGTTATAGATCAAATAAGGGAGGATTATAATAATAAAACCTTTGGGCTTTTTGGTTTGAATTGGAAAGCCAGACTTTTACCTAAAATAAATGTCTCCTTCCCGGTTACTGAAAACAATGTATTGTATTTCAATTATGGGCATAGCATGAGGCTGCCACATCCTCGATTCCTTTATGCAGGCTTAGACCCCGTTTATCAAGACAGATCTTTCCTTTCTAGTTTGGGAAATCCAGATCTAGACCCAGAGGTAAATGTGTCCTATGAAATTGGATTGAAATCCAAATTAACCAAAGATTTAAGCCTCTCCCTAACGGCCTATAATAACAATCGTTTTGATTATATAGTTTCTAGAAGTGCTATTGTAAAGGATCAAACAGGAAGGCCGGTAACTAAAACCTTATACATCAATCAGGACTACGCCAAAATTTATGGGGTAGAACTGGGAATTAATTACAGAATTGGAGATTATTTTAGCACCTTCTCAAATTTCGCCTATCAGGTGGCAAGAGGCAAATCGAATTCAGCTCGAGAAAGCTCATTACAAATTGCCCAAAATGGAGAAATTAGTCTTACCTCCGAGCAATTTTTAGCCTTCGACAGACCCTGGAATATCAATCTAGGTTTGATTTTTAATCCAGATAGCACCTTGCCTTTTTTCAATATTAATTTAACTGGCTTTAGAGCATTTTTATCCTACCAGTTTACTTCTGGTTACAGATATACACCTCAGGTTCAAACAGGATCAAATGATTTAGGAAGACCACAATACGAGGTTCAAAACGATCAATATTTACAAGAAACAGCAGATGATTGGCATCGTTTTGATTTAAAATTATCCTATAATTTACAATTGGGATTAAAAAATGGTAAAGGAGTTTCCCTAAGTATTGAAATTCGAAACCTATTTAACAATCAAAATTCACAAATAATTAATCCTATAACAGGAAGGGCATATGAATATGGCGATGATGTGCCCAATACCTGGAGAGATCCACGGCCAGAATATAATGGACCACAAGAGAGGGGCACGGATCCTAGAAACCCTGCTCGTTATTTAGCACCACGTCAAGTATTATTTGGACTAGCATTTAAATTCTAAGATGATTAAGAAACTATATATCATCCTATTCATAAGCATTTGGGCATTAAGTTCCCAAGCTCAGGTTCTTCCCAATTTCGGAGGGGAAAGAGCTGGATTGTCAACCCTAAGTTTTCTAAAGAATGATCTTAATCCAAGGTCCATCGCCATGGCTGGATCCAGCGTATCCTTATCTGGAGATGCCTATTCAGTACTTACTAATCCCGCAGCTTTGGGAGGATTAGAAAATAATAGTTATGCCGCTTCACACCTGTTTTTAGGAGGGGGAATTAATCAATCATTACTTACCGGAAATTATTTGCTAAAAGATAAAATCAGTCATTTGGCATTTAGTATTAACTCCTTAAACTCTGGAGAAATGGAGGAAAGGACGGAATTCCAACCTCTTGGAACCGGAAGGCAAGTATATGTGAGTAATTTGGCTCTTGGTATTAGCTATGCCAGAGAATTATCAAAAGTATTTAGCGCAGGTATTAGCCTTAAATATATTTATGAAGGAATAGCAAATTACAGTAATCACAATGCAACTGTTGATGTATCCTTCCTTTATAAAACAGATTTCAAAAGCCTTCAATTTGCAGTGATGGTTCAAAATTTTGGAGGAAATTCTGCACTAGGAAATACAGATGAAGACATCCCGGTAGTTTATAACAGAACCACTGGAATTAATCTCGACGCGAATACAGTACCCACAGTTTTTAGCCTGGGCTTAAGTTTTAAACCTCTAGAAGAAGATCATCAAAGTTTAACAGCAAGTATTCAGTTGAATCACCCCAACGACAATGCAGAAAATTTTCGCCTCGGTTTTGAATATGAAATCCGTCAGTTGTTTTTTGTGAGAACCGGATATAAAATGAGCGTTAAAGGACAACATCTCCCCACCTTTGGATTTGGATTGAGAAGTAAAATGGGTGGTAGACCCTTGTATATTGACTATGCAATTAACCCCACCAATTTTCTAGGTTTTCAGCATTCTATTGGTTTGAGGTTGGATATTTTAAACAACGAACGATAATGAAAAGGATATTAAAACTTCATATTTTTCTCCTGGGAATTATTTGCCTTAGTTCTTGTGAAAATTATTTTGGTGATAAAACAGATATTGGATTTATAGATGTACCCATAGCAGATTCTAGGCAAGTAGCCTATGTGCCTATTCAACCTGCTTTAAATGACTTTACCAAACCTGTAGATATTTGTATTGGTTTTGACGGACTTATTTATGTGGTAGATGAAGGTAGTGAAGAAGTGGTGGCCATGGATGAATCAGGAAGAATACTGGGAAGAGTTAGAGTTCAAGGTGCCAGGTCTGTAACTCAGGATAGGAGATTCGATCTATTGGTTATTGGAAGCTTTGATACGCTCATCGCCAATATCTCAAGAAGCTTTTCTGCCGTTTATAGATTGAGAATGATAAATGGGAATGGCTATAATATTGAGAATGCCCAGGTAATACGAAAAATCGTTCATCCTTTTTACCAAAAATCTACCTTCTCAAGTACCGATGAAATGGTGACCTTTAACAGAATTGGGATTATTGCTAATAATTCAGATATAACAAGGAATAACCAATGGTATGTAAGCAGACAAGGGCCCTCCACTAGCTCTTTAAATCCAGATGATGCCATAGTTTGGTTTGGGAATGATGATGAAAGAATTTCTAATATTTCAGTAAATACTTCTAGTGGTTTGTTCAGGGATTATTTCGACAGTCCTTTTGGACTAAGCACCTTGTCCCAACCGCCACAGTTTACAGCCATAACTAGCAATGACTTTTTATTCACCTCTTTAGATGAAAATAATTCACTGAAGGTGCAGTATATCGAGTTTTTAGAAACAGAATTTGGAGCGGAGTTTAGACCTAGAATTTTGGCTTCGAGTGGTGATACAGGTTTAGCTGATGGATTTATAAACTCTCCAGGAAAATTTAATGAACCTGTAGATGTTACCGTTTCTGGTGATGGTACACGTTATATTTTTGTTGTTGATCGAGGATCAGATTCCATTCATCAATTCACCGCAACTGGCTTGGAAGGCGTTTTACCACCTGCCGCTACTGGTATTACTAAATATCAAAATACGAGCTTTGGTGGAACAAGCAGCCCAGGTTCTCCAGAGTTAAACAAATTTAATAATCCAATGGCCATCGCTTATTTCCGAGAAATAATATACGTGGCGGATGCAGGAAATGGAAGGGTTCTAAGGTTTAAACTTACCACAGACTTCGATTAATACTTTCGTTAATTAGCTAGGACTTCACCTTTAATAAGTAGTTTCTTGGATTCATACTACCTGGCTCCTAGTTAATAGGTATTTATCTATATTTGTTTTCTAGATGAAAGGAAAACTTTTACATATTACCATTTTCACATTGTTATTCACTTTTATGAGCTTGCTTTCATATGCTCAAAAAGGGAATGGTACTACAGTAAAGCCCAATCCTCTAAATTCCACAGTTAATACCTGCCAACTTTATGTGGCAACAGCCTTTACCCCTAATGATGATGGTATCAATGATAAATTCATAGTGAAGTACAATGGAGATTGTGAATTACTAGAGTTCGATATTAAAATTTTTGACAGATGGGGAAGATTGGTTTATGAATCCGAAAAGGCAAATGAAGAATTTGCTTGGGATGGTACCAATGAAGGTAGTTCTGTAAAAGAAGGTGTTTATATGTGGAAGGTTTACGCTAAAATGATTGATCCTCAAAACACCAGCGAAGCCGTTATAGTGAACAAACAAGGAACTGTAGTGTTAATTCGATAAGATATTTTTTAATTTTTTTTATCGATTTATTAAAATTTTGATTTAATTAGTTGTCCTATTTATCACTATCAAAAATGCAAACTGCTACTAGCCCTAGTCCGCTATTATCACAAGCCCAGCTTGTGGAATTATTCTTAAATTTTTCAAAAGAAATTGGTCTTCAGTTTATCCCAAAAAGCCTTGTTGGCAATGAAGAATTACCTGGATTAAAAGCCGAATCTGCGAATATTTATTACGATCTGGAAAGGATTAAATTTCCAGGAGATATCCTGAAATTAAGCGCTAGAATAGCCATTTGCAAACCCGAAATAAGAAGAATTTTAGTAGGCGCTGGAATTCAAAATGATCATCTCAAGGAACAAAGAGAAATAGCAGCTCTACTGTGGATCTATGCCGCATGTCAAAAATTAAATATTGATCCAAAAATTGTTCTCCAAAATGATAGTTCTAAGGGCGAAACTGAATGGTATCTAGATAATTTTAATAGACGAAACTACATTGGCCTTTCTCTATTGTGCTCCATGAAACTAGCCGAAAAACCCAATTTTCCGATGATGGAAAAGTGGTTAAGGGTTGAATAGAATTCAATAATTCGATTCAATTTCAACCAATAATGGGCTTTCAAATATAGCCTGAGGGGAAATTATCAATTGATTTATGGGAGGGCTATCGCCATATCTTTCTACCAATTTATCTCTAACTGACTTAGATTGAATATCAAAATATTGAAGTTCTTTGGGTTCCCCAATTCTAACACCGGCCACCTGATTATATACCTTCCATACTAATTCAGAACAATACATTTCTTCGTCGGACCAATTAAATTGCGAATCGTAATTTTTTCCAAGGTAAGATTCACAAATCTGATCCCAATGATCCCTACCCTTTTCCGTGGATAAATAGCTGAAATCCCTCAGCCTTTTCACCGCATATTTAGATTCCACACCACCTTCTACCCATTCTTTTAAAGGACTTCGTTTTACAGGTTGTACCGCCTCCAAGACAAATAATTCTTCATCTATGGATTCAATTAATCCCATATGACTATAAGGTGATTTTGTAGCCTCCTGAATGGCGAAACTTTGACTCGAATTTGATGTCTGGAAAATTATATCTCCCGTTTTTAATAGTTGAATCCTTTCCTTCCAAACCTTTTGGCTTTTATCAAGATTTGCATCACCGAAATTCCCAATAATATAACGGGTAAGCCAAAATCCTCCAACGAAGGCAATGGCCATAAAAAATCCAATAATTAAATATCTTTTCATTTGTTTAAAATTTTAATCGAAGCCTGATGAAAAGGTTTTATCTGCCCATGAGTCGCCACATTTTTGATATTTAGCATAGGCCTTTTCCGCCCGTTTTTCAATTTGTGTAGGACTTTCCTTGGCCATCCACCCATCAATTGCCGCCTTCAAAGTATAGGCCTCTGGTGCCATAATTTTATTGGTCCAAAGTAAAGGATTTGCACAAGCATCAATAATTTCATCATAAAAATAATCTCTACTATAACAGGCCAAAATAATAACATCCTTTGCCGCCTCGCCATTTGGACTTAATTTGGCATCTGTCGTAAATTCCATAAGACCGTTATGACCGCAGTAGGCAACCAAATTAGATCCACCGCCAAAAAGTAAATATTGATTACTCCAATAAATACTATCGATATTTTTGGAATTGCTAGCTTCTAAAAATCGGTCAATACAACTTTTAATTTTATTACCTCTATAGGCATCTGCCAACAAATAAACCCCCTCTCTTCTATGTTTGAATAAAAGGCGCTCCAAAATAAAAAGGCTATCTCCTTCCAACTTTTTTATTAAAACCCAATCTTTCGACTTTTTACCAAAATATGTTTTCAAACCATAGGCCGCTCCCCAATAAAGATTATTTGAAGCATCATTGCCATCTCCTAAATTGGCAGGAACTGGGGCAATGGATTGACTAAAATTATCCGCCAAGGCTACAAAAACATGAATTGTTCGAGCTTCGGAGAGGATGCTATTTGCAAAAATTAAGCAGGGGAAAAGGAAAAGCATTTTAAACATCTCAATAAAGGTTTGTCATAATAACTGATAATTAAGAATTTTTAGTGCTTTTGGAATAATCATTTATTATTTGACTTACTTCGATTCCACAATCATGAACCATAAAATGCCCAGCATCTATTATCACTTTTATATTAGGGTCATTAGGAAGGGGGAAAAGTTTATCCTCAGCACCGTGAATTTTTAAAACCCGATTAAGGCCTTTCTTATTATCCCAGTTCAGCAGCATCATTAATGCCCATTTATTGAATTTGGGATCTGAGTCTTTTATAATTTGCTTTAGCAATTCTTGGTCTTTTGGCCTAAAAAAATACTTTGCCATAGCAAAAGGAGGAATAAAAATAGAGGCTGGAATAAGATGGATAATTTTGGATTTTGCTAGCCAAGAATATAAAAAGGGCATTTCATCTGATTTTTCAATATTGGAAATAAGAATGGTAAATTCAGGCTTGGCCATTTGGCTAATTTCAACAGCCATAGCAGCTCCAAAACTCACACCTAGGAGAGCAAACTTCTCGTTTTGCGGTAATAGTGGAATATATTCTTCTGCATATTCTTTTAGACTTTTTTTTGAAGAATAATCTAACCAAGGAAGATGAATAAGCTCGTCATCTAGCTTTAAATTATCAAACACCCTCCAATCAGCTCCAAGTCCACTAAAGCAAAAAATCTTCATTTATAAAAAATTATCCTCTAGGAAAAATAGCAGCACTAAACTTAAGAAATACAAAATTTATTATTCCCTATATTTAAACCGAAGTGCTTCACATTTTGTTGCTATTACATGAAAACAATTTATTTATTTCTAGCCCTTACTTTCACGGGTTTTAAAGCTCCACCAAAGCATCTGTTAAAAGTTAATTTTAATGGCTTATCGACTAATGAAGGTCAGATTTTAGTGAAAATTGTTAACGAGAAAAATGAAAAGATCAGTGGCCATAAAATTAGGGTCAAAGATCTCAGTGCAGAATTAAGTGTGGAATTGACTAGTGGTTCTTATGCCATCTCTGCCTTTCATGATATTAATAATGATGATAAGCTAAATACAAATGCCTTGGGAATTCCAACTGAAAAATACGGTTTTAGCAATAATGCAAGGGGCTGGTTTGGCCCACCAGAATTAAGTGAGCAATTAGTGAAGATCAATGGGGATATGAAAATAAATATAAGCCTAAAATGATAAAAAAAATAAAATTCGCCCTCCTCTTTTGCAGCCTATTAGCCATGGGTTCTTGTGGGATTTTTGGAAGTTCCTTTAGTCGGATGCTTTCCAAATCTGATATCATTTCTAAAGACTTTAAAGTAGAGGAAAGTTTCAATTTTGATAAAAGGTTGATTGTTGTAAAGGCGATTATAAAAGGAAAGGAATTTGAGTTTATTTTCGATACTGGAGCATCCCTCTCCATCCTATCACAGGATGCCGCGAATGTCCTTAATTTAGAAGAGGAGAATGGTATAAATATAAATGACAGCCAAGGGAATAGACAAAAACTTGGGACAGCCATCATCGACACAATAAGCATTGGAGGGGTTAAATTTAAAGGCATCGCTGTAAGCATTATTGATTGGCCAGAGAATTCGGCCATAAAATGTATAGCTAAAGATGGTATTATTGGAAATAATCTGATCCGCCATTGCAACTGGATAATTGATTATAAAAACAGTACAATGATAATTAGTGATCAGGATCTTAGCGATGATGATTTTATCAATGTAAGCATGAAAACTGCTACAAAAAGGCCACGCCTCGATATTAAAATAAATGAAAAGAAACTGAATAATGTTCTTTTAGATTTAGGATCAGGTGGCGGATTAGATATTAGCCGAGATTTAGCAAAAAAATTAGAACTTAATGCAGAAAAGTACAATGGTATATATTTCCTAGATGGAAGCTCCCAAGGTTTATTCGGATCAAAATTGGACAGTGTATGTACACTAAAAATTGACAGCCTGGCTTTTGGTGACGGAGCGCTAACCATTCAAAATGCCGCATTGGATATTGAAAGTAAAAAAGGTGCGAAAATTGGCAATGTATTATTAGCTACCGGCCTATTACATTTGGATTACAGCAATAATATTATTGGATTTAAACCCTATAAAAAACAAAGTATACTCAAGGATAAAAAAAGCTTTAGTTTTAGCCCCTCCTGGGGTGATAAAGGCCTTTACATTTCCTCCATTCAGAAAATGGGATTGGCTGATGAAATGGGAATAAGTTATGGCGATATTATCTACAGTATTAATGGAAAGAGAAGTCAAGACTTTCAAGATTATTGCGATTATTTCAATTATATGTTAAATGATGTTTATAAAAACGACAGCTTGGTATTGATTATGGATAATCAAAAGGAAGATCCTATTTTATTCAATAAAAAATCATTGTGGGAAAACTAAAACTCCTCCTTTTATTAGGATTATTTTTTACAATTTCTAAATCTTCTGCTCAAATATATGATGGTCACTACCTTCCTTTTGGATTAGGTTATAGCCATCAAACGGTTAAGGACAATTCCTTTTCCCCAGTAAGTTATTCTGGCCATTTGGGTTCTATTTCAACAGGTTATTACAGCCAAACTAAAAACTGGCTGAGCCTACTTGATATTTCTGGATTTGGAGCATTCCTCTATCCAAATGTTAATAGAGAAAATAATAGTAATTCAGCTATCAGCATCAGTGCCAGATTAATTTATAGGATGTCCTATAAAGTTTATGAAAAAAGAAATTGGCATTTTTTCGCTGGGCTGGTCAATCACAATATTTGGGATTATAGAGATATCAGCAGCTTTTCAAATAACAGTTTTAATTTTAATGGCTTTTTCTCTGCTGGTATTAACCTTAGCACCCAAAAAAACTTTGAACTTTGGAATCAGAATTTTGGATTCCAATATACTCTGGCCATTCCATTTGTTACTTATGCCTTGCGTCCAGGCTATATTAAGCCTTTTTTAGCTGAAGAAATTGGCAGTCAAGATTTTTATTTTTGGTCGGATTATTTCGCCCTAGACTCAAAAACGGAATTGTTTTGGAAAATAAATTCCAACAATCTTATCCGCTTGACTTATCAATGGGAGTATAGCCAACTGGATGAATTAAACAAAGTTCAGGTGGCAGGCCATCATCTTTCACTTTCAACAATATTTGGATTTTGAAAAAGCTCATTATACTATTACTTAGCTTCTTTTTCGCCAGTTCTTGCGAAAAAGCTCTGATGGATGAAGATCCAGCAAATGACCCTCAAAGCAATTTTGATATTTTATGGAAAACCCTAGATGAAAAATATTCATTTTTTGAATTGAAAAACATCAATTGGGATTCCATTTATAGCCATTATGACCCTCAGGTAAATTTCAATACCAGCGATGAAGAATTGTTCGCTATCATGGACAGTATGTTGTATACCTTAAGAGATGGTCATGTAAACCTTGTTTCAGATTTTAATATCAGTAGAAATTGGGAATGGTATTTAAATGCGCCTCCCAATTTTAATTATGATGTGGTTGAACGAAATTATTTGGGTGCCGATTATCGAATAGCTGGAGGATTAAAATACAGTATAATAGATTCTGTAGGATACCTATACTATGCTAGTTTCTCCAGTGGTTTTAGCCTGGCAAATTTAAAGGCTATGACCGATTATTTTAAAAATACCAAAGGAGTAATTGTGGATGTTAGAGATAATGGAGGTGGTTCTCTAAACAATGCTTTAGTTCTATGCCAGGTATTTGCAGATAGCAACAAACAAGCCCTAATAACCGTGGAAAAAACCGGGCCTGGACATTCAGAATTTGGCAATGCCCTGGCTTATAATTTAGGCCCATTGGATGAAGCTCATTATGATGGCCCAGTATATATTCTCACTAATAAAAGCTGCTATTCAGCAACAAATTTTTTCGCAGCGGCTATGTCAAATTACAGCAATGTTACCTTGCTTGGGGATTGGACAGGTGGTGGTGGTGGCATACCAATAGATTATGAACTTCCCAATGGATGGAGATTTCGATTTTCGGCAACAATGACTTTTTTGCCGAATGGGTTTAATATCGAAAATGGAATTCCGCCCAACAAAAGGCAAAACAATGATCCAAGCATTAATGCTGCGGGTACAGATCAAATTTTGGAAAGAGCTTTAAGCGAATTACGGTGACCTAATCCTTTAACCAACCCGAATACATTATATAGTTATTGGCAATTCTGTCAATTTCTCCAGAAATCAATTCTGGGGTAATGTCCTTTACTTTTTTGGCTGGCACACCGGCAAAAATGCATCCTGAAGGAATATGAGTACCTTCTAAAACAACTGCTCCAGCGGCAACAATGGAATTGCTTTCTACTACACAATTATCCATTACAATGGCTCCCATTCCTATTAGCACATTATCGTGAATGGTACATCCATGAGCAATGGCATTATGACCAATAGATACATTGTTTCCAATATTCAATGGATATTTTTTATAGGTACAATGGAGAGTGGCATTATCTTGAATATTTACCTTATTGCCCATCTTAATATAATGAACATCACCTCTTAAAACCGCTCCATACCAAACACTACATTGATTTCCCATCTCAATATCACCCAATAGGGTAGCATTTTCCGCAATAAAACAATCTTCCCCCATTTTTGGAGACTTCCCTTTTACACTTTTAACAATCGCCATTGATTCAGTTTATATAGTTGTTCACAAAAGTAATAAGTGCTAGATTAAGAATGAATCTCGACTTATCTTTGCCCAAAGTTTTTATCCATGAGCGAAGAAAAGAAAATTCCTGTAAGCATTTATGCTGAGATGACTCCCAATCCTGCAGTATTAAAATTTGTGGCGAATAGGATGTTGATTGAACAGGACCATGCAGAATTTAAAAATATTGAAGAGGCACAAGCTTCTCCTTTAGCTACTAAGCTTTTTCATCTACCCTTTGTAAAAGAGGTTTTTATTAGTTCCAACTATGTGGCTATTAGCAAATATGAAATTGTTGAATGGGAAGATGTAACACTTGAAGTGAGGGAGATGGTTAGAGATTTTATTGCTGAAGGAAATCCTATTTTAAACTCTAATTTTAATTCTAGTCCAACGGAAGACACCGCCACGGTAAAACCCCCAGTAATTGCACATCCTGAGGAAAAATCACCTGAGGAATATGAAGAAATTGAGAAAAAGATTTCCTCTCTATTGGATGAATATGTAAAACCTGCTGTGGAACAAGATGGTGGGAATATTAAGTTTTTAAACTATAATGAAGGAGTGGTAAAAGTCCTACTTCAAGGGGCTTGCTCCGGATGTCCTTCTTCTACCATGACTTTAAAATCTGGAATTCAGAATTTATTAAGTCAGATGTTACCAGGGCAAATCCAAAGTGTAGAAGCTGTAAACGGTTAGGCCTTTTAAATTCTTCTACAGAATCCAATCAAGTAGGCTTTCCAAAAGTTTGTGAAATAATACCCGTATTAAGGCTTTAGGCCATCCCCGGATTTTTACCCATTCTTAAGAGGTAGTCGGTATGCGCTTTTAGTGCATCCGATAATTTGCGGTATTCTCTATAGGGTAGTTCAAACTCTGCTGCAGTTTTCTTTACTATTTCTGCAATAGCAGGATAGTGAATATGGCAGATATTTGGGAAAAGATGATGTTCTACCTGAAAGTTTAATCCACCAACATACCAATTCACCAGTTTATTTTTTCTAGCAAAATCGGCGGTTGTCATCAGCTGGTGTTCCATCCATTCATCTTCCATCATTCCATCTTGGGGCTTATCCATATTTTCAACCCCTTCCACCATATGAGCTAATTGAAATACATAACTTAAAATCACTCCAGCCACAAAGTGCATGGTAAAAAATCCCAAAATCACAAAATACCAACTGGCATCTGAAAAGATTAAAGGCAGTACCAAAAACAGAGAGAAATAAAGCATTTTAGTACAAACTAATATGATCCATTCATTCCTAATTTTTTTAAGATTTGGCGCTGAATCTTCTCTATTATAATACTTTATCAACTGTCTAAAATCCTTGGCAGTAACCCAGTTTAGAGTAAGGATACCATAAACCAGAGGAGCATACCACTTTTGGTATTTATGCATAGGTTTCCATTCTTGAGAATCGTGCAATCGTATTAATCCTGCTGTTTCCATATCCTCATCCATTCCTTCGATATTGGTGAAAGTATGGTGAAACACATTGTGCTGTATTCTCCAGGTGGCAACATTTCCACTAATCAAATAAATAGTGGAGCCCAAAAATTGATTTACTTTTCTAGACGAATGATAGGCACCATGAATCGCATCATGCATTACACCCATTCCGATTCCAGACATACCCAATCCCATTATTAGGTACATTCCAATAACCCATAAAGGTCCCAGATTTAAACCTAGCATTAAGCCATAAGGCACAAAATACATGGCTAACATTCCAAAGGTTTTTAGCACCATAGCGCCATTTGCTTTGTTGGAAATATTATTTTCTTTGAAATAATCTCTAACTCTTTTGGTAAGTTCTGCTCTAAAGGAATCTTTACTCGGTCGGGGAAACTTTACTTGACGGGAATTATCTGTCATTACTTTTTTACTTAAAATTCTTTGATGAGCTATAATTTATAGAGATTTGTAAAACTCAAATAAATATAAGACATCAATTTATATAATATATATGCTTCCTAAAATCGATCCAACTTCAACCAAAGCCTGGGGAAGGTTATTGTCTCATTACCAATCAATTAATTCAAAAAAACTAAGTGATTATTTTGAGGAAGACCCACAGCGCTTTGAAAACTTCTCTCAACGATTTAAGAACATATTGTTTGATTTTTCAAAAAATCAATTCTGCAAAGATACGATGGAACTTTTTTCTTTATTGTTTAAAGAGTGTAAAATTTGGGAAAGTATTGAACAGCAATTTTCTGGATCTAAAATAAATAGTACTGAAAATCGCGCAGTTCTCCATACTGCCTTGAGAAATTTCAATAGGGAGCCAATTTTTGTGGATGGAAAAAATATAATGCCCCAAATTGAATCTGTAAGAAATCAAATGCAAGAATTTTCTACTAAGATCATTGAAGGGCATCACAAAGGTTTTACTGGAAAAAAAATTACTGACATTGTAAATATCGGCATTGGCGGCTCAGATCTGGGCCCTCAAATGGTTTATGAAGCCTTAAAACCCTATCATGTTTCCCATATCAAATGCCATTTTGTTTCCAATATCGATGGCGCCCATATTGTAGAAACCTTGAAAAATCTCAATCACGAAACTTGTCTTTTTATCATTGCATCAAAAACTTTTAGCACTCAAGAGACTATGACCAATGCTAAGAGTGCTCGAAATTGGTTTTTGGAAAAGGGAGCTGAAGAAAAAGATATTGCCTCCCATTTTGTAGCCGTATCTACCAACAAACAAAAGGTTGTTGACTTTGGTATAGACCCTCAAAATATGTTTGTCTTTTGGGACTGGGTTGGCGGTAGATACAGTTTATGGTCTTCCATTGGACTCTCCTTATGCTGTGGTTTAGGTTTTGATTCCTTTAGAAAATTATTGCAAGGCGCCATGGAAATGGACGAACATTTTAGAAAGGAGAAATTTGAAAATAATATCCCTATGAAAATGGCAGCAATAGGAATTTGGTATGCTAACTTCTTTGGTGCAGAATCCGAAGCCATACTTCCTTACGATCAGAATATGAGTCGATTTGCAGCCTATTTTCAACAAGGAAATATGGAGAGTAACGGAAAATCAATTGATAGAAATGCTGAAAAAATTTCCTATTCCACGGGTCCAATAATTTGGGGAGAGCCGGGAACCAATGGTCAACATGCATTTTACCAACTGATACATCAAGGAACAAGAATAATACCCTGTGATTTTATTGGTTTTGCAAATTCACATTATAAAATTTCAGATCATCATCCAAAATTGATGGCCAACTTTTTCGCACAAACAGAAGCCTTAATGCAAGGTAAAACTTTGGAAAAAGTAAAGGAAGAACTCTTAAACTCAGGATTAAATCCGGATGAAATTGAGGCTTTAGCTCCATTCAAAGTTTTTGAGGGAAGCAAACCCAGTACTAGTATCTTAGGCGAAATTTTAGATGAAAAGACCTTAGGTTCCTTATTAGCCTGTTATGAACATAAAATATTTGTTCAGGGAATTATTTGGAATATATACTCCTATGACCAATGGGGGGTAGAATTAGGGAAGCAACTTGCCAGTAGCATATTAGGAGAATTAGAAAATTCAGAAACTGTAAATTCTCATGACCCTAGCACAAATGGACTTATCAACAGTTATAAGGAACTTCGAAAACCACAATAATTCCGTTAATTTGCCTTTAATAAACCGAGACCAAAATTTAAAGACCATGAGAAAAGTTCTTTTATTAGTATTTATCATTCCAATATTTGTTTCCTGCAACCAGGATATTAAGGATGAAAATGCCCGCCTTAAAGAGGAAAATTTGCAATTGAGAACCCAAAATGATGATTTTGATAATCAATTGGGAGAATATGAAAAAGCTCAAAAAGCAATTGAAGCAAATTTAGATTCTATTAGAGCTAAAGAGGAATTAATCCAGGCTATTCGCAATGGAGATATTGATGGAGGAGCGAATGCTAAACAAAGAATTCTTGAAAACATTGCTGCTATCGATGCACTTTTAGGCGAGAATAGAAACTCTATTGCCAGCCTGAATGATAAGGTGAGCAGATACTCGATAGAAAATGGAAAGTTTAAAAAACAAATTTCCTTTTTTAAGAAACAGGTAGGCCAATTGAATGAAAGTGTGGTACAAAAAGATAGTGCTATAAGCAATTTAAAAGGCGAATTGGTAAAGAAGAACTTTAAAATAGAAGAGTTAAACAGCAACCTAATTACCCAAAAGAGAATTAATTCCTCTCAAAAGGATAAAATTGAATTGCAAACAAGGGAATTGAATACAGCTTACTATGTGGTTGGCAAATATTCCGATTTAAAGGATAATAAAGTTGTAGAAAAAAGAGGTGGAATTATTGGTTTGGGAAGAACCAAAACCCTAGCAGAGGATTTCAACAAAGACTACTTTACTAAAATTGACATCACTGCCAATAAATTGATTCCAATTGACTCAGATAAAAAAGTAGAAATCATAAGCGAACACCCTTCGGATAGTTATAAGCTGAATATGGTGGATGATAAAACCGTTAATTTAGAAGTATTGGATATAAATAAATTTTGGAAGGCTTCTAAATACCTAGTTATCATGGTTAAATAAAGCCCTTATTTAATTTACTCTTACAAATATTTTAGGTTGAGCAGGATTTTTCTTACATTCTGCCCAACCTTTTTTCGTTTTAAACGTTAAGGGAAGTATCTACTAATACGATTTACATATGTTGGCGCCGATAAATATTCTGCTGCCTACCACCAAACAAGTACAATTGAAGAAGTTTATAGACAAACAACCTTTTTCAAATGCCAGATTTTTTATGGGCTGGCTTAAAGAATTTAAAAGAACCAATTTAGGCTTAAATCTAGTTTATAAGAATTTCATAATTGAAAATTTGAGTAAAGCTTTAAGATTTAGGTCAGCATCAATACGTCCGGTTTTATACTCCTTTTCAATAGTCCCGATTTATTATAATCGCTGTATAGGGCTTCTCCTCAAACCTCCAAAACAATTTATTAGTAAGCTTACAATTAATCAATAATACTAAAAATTTAAACTGGCATCATTTTAGTCTAACAGTATGGCACGGCCATCGAAAATTTTGAAACCAAAACTGACATAATTCTAATTTTGCAATTTACTACTCGATTCTAAATGAAAATCCACAATAGAAAAAAGCATAAAACCATACAGATACTCTTTGCAATTGCCATATTTGCCTTGGTTGCCGACTATCTTTTAAACCAAATCTCTGGGAGCATCAGCACACTTTTCCAAAGCCATTGGCTGGCCATTAGTTCAGGAATAATCTTATTACTATTAATATCAATTCGCTTCAACTATTTCAGTTTTGAAATAGACCATGAAATAGTTCATATTAGGTCTAAGCCCTTTTTCTTTGGCTTTATAAAATCCAAGAGTGATATAAATTTTGAATTTCCAAAAAGGAATCTTCATCATTTTCAAATGGTAAAATCACCCTTTGGCCAAACTTTGAAAATTTCATTGCATACCCTAAATGGTGATAAAAGCAGCCAAAAATTTCTGATGAGTTTTGTGAATACGGAGGAATCTAAAATGGTTCTTTCTGGACTGGAAAATATTATGGAGGAGAATAAACAAAATAACTTCTAATCCTACACATTGGTTACATTTGCTTCCACAAAAGTAACTACATATGTATACAGGAATATTACATCTTCATTCATTTCTACCCTATCTTTTTCTCAGCCTATTGCTGATTTCTGTTTTAGTTTTCTGGATTAAAAGAACAGGAAAGAAAGACTTTGGAAAATCTGATAAACAATTGGCATTATTTACTCTTATTTTGGCTCATACACAAGCCACTGTAGGATTGGTTGTTTATTTTCTCAGCCCTATTATTAAAGCCGCTTTTGAAAATTCTTCGGAATTAATGTCGGATAAAACCTATAGATTTTATGCTGTAGAACACGCTTTAGTAATGCTAATAGCTGTGGTTTTAATCACCATGGGTTATTCTAAATCAAAAAAGAAAGAAGGAAATGCAAAATTCAATAGCCTCTCCATTTTCTATACCCTTGGCTTAATATTAATTCTTTCAAGACTACCTTGGGAAGCTTGGTTGGGAATATAATTTATGATAGAGAAAAAAAAATCCAATACCCTAAAGCCAAGGGAAAAAGCTATTCTGATTGGAGTTATTAACCAATCACAATCTGAAGAAAAAATCACAGAATACTTAGACGAACTTGCATTTTTAGCGGATACAGCTGGCGCAGACTCTGTAAAACGTTTTACACAAAAGCTTGAAAAACCCAATCCAAAAACATTTTTGGGAACTGGAAAAATTGAGGATATCGCTATTTACATCAAAACTGAAAAAATAGATCTGGCCATTTTTGATGACGAACTTAGCCCTTCTCAATTAAAAAATGTTGAGCGAATTTTGGATTGTAAGGTTTTGGACCGTACCAATCTAATTTTGGACATATTCGCCAGTAGAGCTCAAACTTCCTATGCGAGAACTCAAGTGGAATTGGCCCAATATGAATATTTATTGCCACGACTTACCAACCTTTGGACCCACCTTAGTAAACAAAAAGGGGGAATAGGAATGAAAGGTCCTGGAGAAACAGAAATTGAAACCGATCGAAGGATTATTCGCGATAAAATTAGTTTGCTAAAAAAGAAATTAAAGCAAATTGATAAACAAATGGCTACCCAAAGAAGTAATAGAGGGGCCATGGTAAGAGCGGCTTTGGTAGGATATACCAATGTTGGAAAATCCACATTGATGAATATTCTCAGTAAATCAGATGTTTTTGCAGAAAATAAACTTTTTGCCACATTAGATACCACAGTAAGAAAGGTAGTGATTCAAAACTTACCCTTTTTACTTTCCGATACCGTGGGATTCATAAGGAAACTTCCAACTCAATTAATAGAGTCTTTTAAATCCACCTTAGACGAGGTTCGTGAAGCCGACATATTACTACATGTAGTAGATGTTTCACATCCGAATTTTGAAGAACATATTGAAACAGTAAACCGAACCATTTCCGAAATTGACAAAACCGAAAAACCAACAATTATTATTTTTAATAAGATTGATGCTTTTGAATATGAGGAGTATGATGAGTTTGATATTGAGCCAAAATCAAGAAAAAACTACAGTCTTGAAGATTGGAAAAAAACATATTTGAATAGAAATAAAACCAATGTTATTTTTATTTCGGCAAAGGACAAATTGAACTTAGAGGAATTAAGGCACCGTTTATATGAAAGCATTGCAGAAATTCATGCAGAACGGTTTCCCTATAACAATTTCCTATATTAATTTCTCCATCTACCCCTTTTATCAATAAAGGTCTAACATAAGAACAAGTTTTAATGCCAAAAAAGAGCAGGAAGCAAGACATCCTCGACTACCACAGCCAAGGAAGATCTGGGAAGATTGAGGTAATCCCTACTAAACCAAGTAATAGTCAAAGAGACCTATCCATTGCCTATTCGCCAGGGGTTGCAGAACCTTGTTTGGAAATTCAACAAAATCCAGACGCCGTTTATCAATATACGGCAAAAGGCAATTTGGTGGCCGTTATCAGCAACGGTACTGCAGTTTTAGGATTGGGAGATATTGGTCCCGAAGCCAGTAAACCCGTTATGGAAGGTAAAGCAGTGCTTTTTAAGATTTTTGCAGATATAGATGTGTTCGACCTTGAGCTCAACACCAAAGATCCAGATGATTTTATAGCGGCAGTAAAAGCCTTGGAACCCACATTTGGGGGAATAAATTTAGAAGATATAAAAGCTCCAGATGCCTTTTATATTGAAAAACGGCTGAAGGAGGAAATGGATATTCCGGTGATGCATGACGATCAACATGGGACGGCGATAATTACAGGTGCCGCCTTGATTAATGCCCTAGAACTGGTAGACAAAGAAATTGCTAAAGTAAAAGTAGTTTTTAATGGGGCTGGTGCTAGTGCCATTAGCTGTGCTAGCCTTTATATCACCTTGGGTGTAAACCCAAAAAACCTTTACATGCTGGATAGTAAGGGCGTTATAAATAGTTTTAGAGACAAAAACACTCTTTCTGAGGAAAAACAAAAATTCATTCAAGAAACTGAAATATCCGAATTAGAAGAAATAATTAAGGATGCTGATGTATTTGTTGGACTCAGCAAAGGTGGAGTTCTCAGCAAGGAAATGGTAAAAACAATGGCCAGCAATCCCATTGTATTTGCACTTGCTAATCCAGATCCGGAAATATCTTATCAAGATGCGGTAAGCGCTAGGAAGGATGTAATAATGGCTACGGGAAGATCCGACAATCCCAACCAGGTAAATAATGTTTTAGGTTTCCCCTTTATTTTTAGAGGTGCACTGGATGTAAGGGCAAAAAAAATTAATGAAGAAATGAAGTTGGCAGCAGTAAAAGCCATTGCCAATCTTGCCAAAGAAAGTGTTCCAGAAATTGTGAATTTGGTCTATAATCAAACCAATATGCAGTTTGGGCCAAAGTATATTATTCCCACCCCCTTTGATCCTCGATTAATTTATAAAGTAGCACCGGCTGTTGCAAAGGCCGCCATGGATACCGGAGTAGCCCGACTACCAATCACTGACTGGGATGACTATAAAAACACACTTATAGAAAGGCTGGGGAGGGACGATAAATTCATCCGCTTGGCTCAGGAAAAAGCACGTAGAGATCCTAAACGAATAGTATTAGCAGAAGGAGATAATATAAAAGTTCTTAAAGCTGCACAAATTGCTATTGAAGAAGGAATAGCCATACCTATACTTCTGGGGGATAGAAAAAAGATTCTTAACCTCATAGAAAAGCATAAACTAGGGATTGCAGATATTCCCATAGTTGACCCCTATCAGGATCATGAAACTTGTCAGCGATATGCGCAGCTTCTTTACGAAAAGAGGAAACGAAAGGGAATAACTCATTCGGATGCGGTAAAACTAATGAGGGATAGGAATTATTTTGGCTCTGCCATGCTTGAAGCAGGAGATGCTGATGCCTTTGTATCTGGCAGCACCAAAAAATATGGAGAAGTTGTTAAACCCATTTTTGAAATAATTGGCACTGCAAAGGGAAGTTCTAAGGTTGCAGGACTCTATATAATGCTCAGTAAAAAGGGCCCTGTATTCTTTTCTGATGTTACCATAAACGAAGATCCAAGTGCAGAGGATATAGTTGAGATAAGCCTGCAAACAGCCAATTTAATTAAACGGATAAGCTTACAACCTAGAATTGCGCTTTTATCTTATAGCAATTTTGGCTCCTCCAAACTTAAGGATGCCAGAAAGATGCAAAAAGCTACAGAAATCCTAAGAAAAAATCATCCTGAACTTATTGTGGATGGAGAAATGCAAGCAAATTTTGCATTAGACAATCAATTATTAAAAGAGACCTTTCCATTTAGTGATTTGGTAAATAAAAAACCCAATGCTTTTATTTTTCCCAATTTAGCAGCAGGTAATATTGCCTATAAATTACTTCAGGGATTTGGAGCTGCAGAAGCCTTGGGGCCTATTCTGATAGGAATAAATAAACCTGCTCATGTTTTACAAATGGGAAGTAGCACTAGAGAAATTTTAAACATTATGACCTTAGCTGCGGTTGATGCTCAAACCAGAGTTAAACAGTAATGATTAAGGAGATTATGGGAAAATCAAAAAACTGGTTAAAAGATTTCAAACAACCCTTTTTAATTGCAGGGCCTTGCAGCGTGGAAAGTGAGGATCAGATGATGATAACTGCAAAACAAATTGCAGATCATAAAATAGCTTCAGTATTAAGGGGAGGAGTATGGAAGCCTAGAACAAAACCAGGATCATTTGAAGGCATTGGAATACCAGCATTAAAATGGCTGAAACAAGCTGGAAATGAAATTAACAAACCTGTAATTACAGAAGTTGCCAATGCCTTTCAAGTGGAAAAGTCTCTTGAGGCAGGCATTGATATGCTGTGGATTGGAGCGCGAACCACGGTAAATCCCTTTTACGTCCAAGAAATAGCTGATGCCTTAAAAGGTGTGGATATCCCTGTTTTTGTGAAAAACCCAATTCACCCAGAAATAGGTTTATGGATAGGCGCTTTGGAAAGGTTTGAACGTGCAGGAATTTCTAAACTTTCAGCAATTCATCGTGGCTTTTTTGCCTATAAAAGTGAACCCTTTAGAAATGAGCCCAAATGGGAAATATCATTTGAATTAAAAAGACTGGTTCCCGAATTGGCAATTATTTGCGACCCCAGTCATATTGCAGGAAATAGAGATCTCATTTCGGATGTTTGCCAAAGTGCATTAGACTTAAGCCTAGATGGATTTATGATTGAGACTCATTGTGATCCCAGCAAGGCATTGAGCGATGCAAATCAACAAATTACTCCGGACCAATTAAATTCGATTATCAGTAATCTACAATATAGAAACGCCTTTGTTGAAGACCAGAAACTAATTGCCAAACTTGAGGAACTAAGGGGGCAAATAGACCTTTTGGATGAAGAAATTTTAGCACTATTGAAGAAAAGGATTGGGATAGTAAAGGATATTGGCCATGTTAAAGAATTAAATCAAGTACAAATTTTTCAGATGAGGCGATGGTTTAAAATATTAGAAAACCGACAAGAAAGCGCTGAAAAATTAGGTTTAAACAAAGAGGTCGTTCATGAGCTATTCCAATTGATTCACAAATATTCCATAGATATTCAAATAAAATCTCAACAAAAATTAAACTCATAAGCCTAGTGGAATTCAATTGGAAACCAAAACCTAATCCCGACACTGAGCTATTAAAAAATCTACAAGCCGACCTAGGAATACACCCCCTCCTTTGCGGCTTATTAATTCAAAGAGATATATTAAACTTTGATCTGGCAAAAAGTTTCTTTCGCCCAGACTTAAACCAGCTTCACGACCCCTATTTAATGAAAGATATGGATAAGGCCGTATCTAGGATTGAAAGGGCTATAGAAAATGGAGAGAATATTTTGGTATATGGTGATTACGATGTGGATGGCACCACTGCTGTTTCCCTTTTAAGCTCTTTCCTTTTAAAATTCTATCCCAATATCGATACCTATATTCCCGACAGATACAAAGAGGGATATGGTGTATCCAAAGAGGGTATTGATTATGCCTGGGACAATAATATCAGTTTAATAATCGCTCTTGACTGTGGAATAAAAGCAATCGACAAGGTAGATTATGCTAGCTCAAAAGGGATAGATTTTATTATTTGTGATCATCACCGGCCTGGAGATTCATTACCAAAGGCTATTGCGATATTGGATCCTAAAAGAGCTGATTGTTTTTACCCCTATGATGAATTGAGCGGCTGTGGAGTGGGCTTTAAACTTAGCCAGGCCCTTGCTCAAAAATGGGATCTTGAAGCCGATGAATATTTAGAAAACTTAGACCTCCTAGCGGTGAGTATTGGTTCGGATATAGTGCCCATTACCGGTGAAAATAGAATTCTCGCCTTTTGGGGATTAAAAAAAATAAACCAAAGCCCAAGACCAGGTTTTGAACTTCTTATTGAACTTGCTGGTAAGAAAAACCAGGTTTTAAGCATAATGGATCTTGTGTTTTTATTGGGACCAAGGATAAATGCGGCCGGGAGGATAAGCCATGGTCAATTAGCTGTAAACCTGCTTTGTGGTAAAAACTTAAAGGAATTAGAAAAAATAGCCGATCAGATCAATACTCAAAATGACCAGCGGAAAATTCTGGATAAGGATATAAGCCATTCTGCTTTGGAATTAATAAAATCAAATGGCGAAGAAAATAGATTTTCAACGGTGGTATATGATCCAAGTTGGCATAAAGGAGTAATTGGAATTGTGGCTTCCAGATTAATTGAATCTTACTACCGCCCTACCGTGGTATTTACAAAAAGTAAAAATGTACTCGCAGGCTCCGCTAGATCCGTAAAAGGTTTTGATGTATATAATGCTCTGGATGCTTGCAGCGATATTTTAGAACAATTTGGAGGCCATATGTATGCCGCTGGCATGACCTTGCAAGAGGAAAATTACGAAGCCTTTAAAAGCAAATTTGAAGAAGTAGTATCGCAAAACATAAAGGAAGAGCATAGAATACCAATTATTGAAATTGATGCTCCATTAGAATTTAAGGATATTGATTGGAAATTTTACAGGGTATTAAAACAATTTGGGCCCTTTGGACCTAAAAATATGGCTCCTGTTTTTCAGAGTAATAATTTACAAGATACAGGAAATAGTCGCGCCGTTGGCTCGGATAAAACACATTTAAAACTAGAGCTTAAAGACCTAGATTCGGGAATAATAATTCAAGGAATAGGTTTTAAGTTGGCCGATAAACTGGAGATACTCAATTCAGGAAAGCCAATCAGTATTGCTTACCATTTGGATGAAAATCATTTTAATGGAAATAGCAGTTTACAACTAAGAGTATTGGATATAAAACCTAGTGTTGAAATTATAAATTAAACCTCATCCACCCGGCAGAAGCAAGGTATACATCTGGCTTATCAGTTTCTTCCAATTTAATATTATCCAATCTTTCCTTCCAACCTTTAATGTGTTGTTGATACTCTTTTTCGTATTCCTTTTTTATGGGTTCTGCCTCGGGTAAATCCTGTTTATAAGGATCTACCTGCTTCCCATTTTTCCAAAATCTATAGCAAACATGTGGACCGGTAGCAATTCCTGTGCTACCAACATAGCCAATTATATCTCCTTGTTTTACAATGCTTCCCTTTTTAATCCCCTTAGCAAATTTGGTCATGTGCAGATACTGAGTTGTGTAGGTGGCATTGTGTTTTACCTTCACATAATATCCATTTCCCCTTGTATAGGAAGCGGCGATAACCTCGCCATTGGCGGTAGTCATAATAGGCGTACCACGAGGTGCAGCATAGTCTGTTCCAAGATGGGCCTTATTTCGTTTGAGCACAGGGTGAAACCTTCTTTTAGAATAGCGGCTAGAAATTCTAAAAAAGTTTAAGGGCGCTTTTAGGAAGGCCTTTCTTAGAGTATTTCCTTTTTCATCGAAATAATCGCTATAATTTTCACCTTTTTCAAAATGGAAAGAATAATAGGATTTTCTACCATGTTTGAAGTCGGCTGCTAAAATCCTTCCCATTCCTACTCTTACAGTGTCATCTATAAACTTCTCTTCATATATAAGCTTAAAATAATCACCTTTCTTAATATGGAAAAAATCTATACTCCATGCGTATATATCGGATAGAGACATGGCTAAGCCTGGGCTACCGCCTTTTTCTCTGAGGGATTCGTAGAGGGAAGATTCAATATAACCAGCAATTTCCTTTTGGCGAATGCTTACTTTTTTCTTACCAGAATACACCTTGGCCTTTTCATCAAAATCAAAAACATAGTAATTTACAGGAGAAGCTTCATAAACCATATACCGGGCACTAGAAGAAGAATCGCTATTGTTTTTAAAAATGGAATACGGTTTTCCGCTTCTCAGTTGTCGAACATCAAATACGTCTTTATAATCATTTGCGATTTGATGGATGGTAGGATAATCTACTCCATAGGCTAGTAAAATATTTCCAAAGCTTTCACCTTCTTTTACAATTTTCCTGTCAATTTCAAATGAATCAACGGGAATACCAAACATTTTTTTTACCTCAATAAGAGGGCTTTCGGGCTCTTGATTGCTAATCTGCGCTGGCTTAGACTTGTCTTCACCACCAAATTGCTTGATTAATAAAAAGGCTAATACAGCTGCAGCTGCAATGGTGAAATATTTTAGTTTTTGGTTCATTTAATATCCTGAAAATAAAGAAGTTCAAAAGTAAAACTTTGAACAGCATTTTATGTTGTTTGCGAAAATTATTTTTTCTCCATTTCTACTTCATCCAAAACAGATTGAACCCAGGCTTTACCCCAGTTCTCCATTTCTTTTTTGGTCCACAATTCTGGAAAGAAAATTCTTTTCTGGAATCGGGGAGGAAGGTATTTTTGCCAGTTGGTACCGCCTGTTGCAGCAAGATCATCAGGTCTTCTAGCTAGGTAGGCAGCAGCAGTTTTATAATGTTGAAGAGGCCAATTAACATTTACATTGAGATCAATCATTTTATAGGCCTCAATTAATTCTTTATCCTCTCTTTCCTCTTTGGGTAGTGAGCGATAAAGTTGCCAAAGGTTTAAATTCCTATACTCCTCACCCATTTCTATTAAACTTCTAGAATACTTTTTCTCAAATTGCTTGAGGGTAAGGGTTTTTTCTCCAGTTTTTTCCATTGTAGCCCCCCATTTCCAATATATGAATTCATACATTTCAGAAATGGAAGCCGTTTTAGTTCTGAAAGAATCTCTATTATCTTTACTCACCAGATTGATAAAATCAGTGGCTCCAATTTCTATCATTCTATATTGTGCAGATTGAAAACCACTTGCTGGAATAAGAGACATTCTAAACTTTAGAAATTGATCTCTATCCATACCCTTTTCCATAACACCAAAAGAGTGAGTAAGGGCGCTAAAATATCTATTAATCCTGTGCAGCTTATTTTTGAGGGTGTCAAGATCTGGCCTTCCCATTTCAGCCAATTGCTTTATTTCGTGCAGCGAAAGTTTAAAATAAAGCTCAGTAATTTGGTGATACATGATGAATATTTCCTCATCAGGTATACTGGTCTTTGGCGTTTGTAAACTAAGGAGGGTATCTAAATGTACATATTCCCAATAGGTATTGTAATCTGCATAAAGTAAACCGTCGAGATAGGCGATAAGCTCTTGGCCACTAGCATGGTATTTTTCGGCTAATTTTTCAATTCTATCTTTTAAATCTGATGATATCTCCATAAAACTTTGTAAAATGAGGCTTTGAATAAACCATAACTGAAAAAAGAAATTCCCATTCACGGCTTGCTGCCAAATTTACCAAATCTTATTTCCTAAATACAATTGGATAGCGAAGATTCTCAAATTCTATTAAATCGATAGTAATACTACCTACCACTAATTCCGTTTCCAATTTAATGGGTAACTGATTCTCATCATCTGAAACCCAGAGTGTCATTCCCTCCTTTTCATTGAAAACCCTTCCCTCCTGAACCAAAGGGGTGAATTTTTTACATTTAATTTTTCCTTTTTTAGTTTTTAAGGTTTCCTCGCCCAAGTATTTAAATGAAAAAGTAAACATTTCATGATCTAAAAACATACTTACCGGAATTTGATCACCAACCTTAATATCTTTCACATCTAAACACCTAGCATAGTAGAATGTGCTTAGAAGATCTTGGGCATTTTCAAATATTGAAAATGATTTTTTTTTGTCTTTTAGATCCGTGGCTTTATTGGAATCGTGATCGAAAATAATATGCCTATTAATTTTGTAGCCCCCTTCATTAACATCTCTAATAAACTCTAGTGGCACTAAGCTATCCTTATCCACAAAAGTTTCGTAGCGGTCTCTAGTTTTAAAGAACCATTCGGCCATGCCTGTAGTTCTGCCTGTTCCAACAATATGGAAGGCTGGTCTGTTCTGAACGGTTTTTAGATTTTGAACACGTAGCTCAGCAATTCCGGCATCAATAAATCCATAGCTGATTTTATACTTTAAGTATTCACCAAGCTTAAAGGCGGTATTTTCAATTTTCCTCTTATTGGCATCTTCCAGATTTTCGGAATCTGTTTGGCCAGATAAACTAAATTGAAATAAAAAGAGAAGGGCTATAAAAAAGTTGAAGTTTAATTTTTTCATGGGTTAAGGTTTACCCAAAGTTGGCAAATTAAATGCCAAAATAAAATCTATTTGAAAAATTCAGATATGGTTCCTTTCACTGCGCCATAAAAATCATCAACAGAACTATTATAGCCAGGAATAACATCGATATTATAGTATTGCTTAACCTCTAACAAAGTCCAAAAGAAAATTACAATCCATACTAATAGGCCGGAACCTTTAAAGGCCAAAGAAATACTTTCCCAGATATAAAATCTTAGTAGCTTTTTGCTTTCCTTTTTTTCCTTTACAAGGCTTATACTTCTGTTTGTAGTTAAATCCAAAATTCGTTTTCGTTAATTCGACGAGACAAATGTGTAGGAAAAAAACTACAAAACCAAATTTTATGTAGTATTTTTCTTACTGGATTAAAATTTATCGTCTTTTAGATAACGATATTCACAATTTTAGAAGGAACCACAATTACTCTTTTCGGCTCTTTACCAGCAAGTTGCTCTATAACTTTTTCGAGACTCATAATTTCTGCCTCTATTTCATCTTTGCTAAGGGACAATGGCAAATCAACCTTTAATTTCATCTTTCCATTAAAAGCAATGGGGTAAGAAAATGAATTTTCAATTAAATATTCTTCTATGGCCTCAGGGAAATTTGCTAGGGAAACACCACCTTCATGACCTAGCATGGACCAAGTTTCTTCAGTAATATGAGGTGCAAAAGGGGATAAGGCAATGGTTAAAGGCTCCAAGATTTCTCGTTTATTACAAGACAAACTTTGAAGTTCATTAACACAAATCATGAAGGCACTTATGGAAGTGTTGAAGCTAAAATTAGCAATATCTTCATTAACCTTTTTTAATAGGGTGTGCAGAGATTTCAGCTCTTCTTTACTTGCCTTTTCCTCTGAAATTTCAAATGCATTGTTTTTTAAGAATAGCCTCCAATATTTTTTCAGAAATCCATGCACACCGCTCAATCCTGCTGTATTCCAAGGTTTGGATTGCTCAAGCGGACCTAAAAACATTTCGTACATCCGAAGCGAGTCTGCTCCATATTCATAACAAATATCATCTGGGTTTACAACATTATACCAGCGTTTCGACATTTTCTCCACCTCTCTAGCACAAATAAATTTGGAATCCTCCATGATAAATTCGGCATCATTTAGGTCCTGTCTCCAATTTTTAAAAGCTTCAATATCTAATTCGTCTGAGGCATTTACCATGGAAACATCAACATGGATGGCAGTGGTTTGATAATTATTCTTTAATCCCTTGGAAACAAATTTATTTTGACCATTTATTCGGTAGGCGATGGCAGAAGTACCCAAAATCATTCCTTGGTTAATCAATTTTTGGAAAGGTTCCTCTTTATTGATATAGCCGATGTCTTTTAGAAATTTATTCCAAAACCTTGAATAAAGGAGATGTCCTGTAGCATGTTCACTTCCTCCTATATATAGATCTACATTTCCCCAATATTCTAGATTTTTGGGATCTGCAATTTGTTCATTGTTTTTAGGGTCTGTATACCTTAAAAAATACCAGCTACTACCTGCCCAACCTGGCATGGTTGTCAATTCTAAATCATAGCCTTCACTTCCTATCTCTCCCGTTTCTGGATTGTATTTCCAGGATTTT
The DNA here is from genome assembly GCA_963976435.1 of uncultured Cryomorphaceae bacterium. Lineage (GTDB taxonomy): Bacteria > Bacteroidota > Bacteroidia > Flavobacteriales > Schleiferiaceae > CAKZNE01. Next base: position 157,584 of record CAXBKQ010000004.1, read on the forward strand.
GATCTCGCCAATGGAGGCTCGCCATCTGGGGTTGGCTTATAAGCATCAACTTCAGGGAGTTCAAGTGGAAGATGCTCCACTTTTACGGTATGGGCTATGCCCTCTTTATAATAAATTGGAATGGGTTCTCCCCAATATCGCTGTCTTCCAAAAATAGCATCCCTCAATCGAAAGTTTACCTTTCCCTTTCCAATACCCATTGCTTCAATTTGCGAAATGGCTTTTGAAATCGCTTCCTTTACCTCCAATCCATTTAAAAAGTCAGAATTGATAATAATTCCTTCTTTGGCTTCATGAGCCTCTTTGGAAATATTCCCTCCTGCAACAACTTGTGGTTTTTCAATATCGAAATGATTAGCAAAAGACCAATCACGGCTATCGTGTGCGGGAACTGCCATTACAGCGCCAGTACCATAAGTAGCAAGAACATAATCGCCAATCCAAATTGGGATTTCCTTTTTTGTAAATGGATGAATGGCATAGGCACCAGTAAACTGACCTGAAACCGTTTTTACATCAGCCATTCTATCTCTTTCAGATTTTTTTGCAGCCTCTATCCTATATTGTTCAATGGACTCTTTAAAGGTGTCCTGTACAACAAGGTCCACTAGGGGATTTTCTGGGGCCAAAACCATAAAGCTCACTCCAAAAATAGTATCTGGTCTGGTGGTGAAAACTTCTATTTTTTCTTCAGAATTTTTAACTTGAAACTCAAGGCTTGCTCCTTCAGATCTACCTATCCAATTTCTTTGACTTTCCTTAAGAGGCTCAGGCCAATCAATTGATTCAAGGCCATCTAATAATCTTTGAGCATAGGAGGAAATTCTCATGCTCCATTGCATCATTTCCTTTTGAACAACTGGATATCCGCCTCTTTCACTTTTCCCGTCTTTAACCTCATCATTTGCCAATACAGTTCCAAGTTCTGGACACCAATTTACTGTAGATTTACTTCGGTAAGAAAGTCTGTAATTCAATAAAAGCTCTTGCTTCTTTGAAGATGAAAAACCACGCCATTCCTCGGCATTAAAATTCAATTCACCACTGGCATCAGCCTCAAGCTCATTAGTTCCATGTTTTTCAAAATGAGAAATAAGATTTTGAATATTTTCGGCCTTATTTGTTTTTAAATTATACCAGCTATTAAACAATTGGATAAATATCCATTGCGTCCATTTATAATAATCAGAATTTGAAGTTCTCAGTTCTTTTGACCAATCGAATGAAAAACCAATTTTATCCAACTGCTCCCTGTATCTATTGATATTTACCTGAGTTGTTTTGGCTGGATGTTGACCAGTTTGAATAGCATATTGCTCTGCTGGCAGGCCAAAAGAATCATAGCCCATTGGATGCAGAACATTAAAACCTTTTTGTCTTTTAAATCTCGAAACAATATCAGAGGCAATATATCCCAATGGATGGCCTACATGAAGCCCAGCACCAGATGGGTAAGGAAACATGTCCAAAACATAGTATTTGGGTTTGGCCTCATCTAATACAACCCTAAAGCTTTCATTTTCAGACCAATACTTTTGCCACCTTTGCTCTATTTCACGAAATTTATAATCCATGGGAAATTTCAAATTTATAAGGCCACAAACTTAATACATACAGGCAGTTAAGGGTAACAATGAAATAATATTTTGCAAAAAAAATGTAATTCAAAATTTCCTACCTTTATTCCCTTAAATATATTTAATACACCATTGTTTAAATTGCAATGGAAACAAGCACTAACAACAATTCACCATGAGAAACACCAAAATTTCAATTTTTGTTTTGATGGCCATTGCAGTACTATCCTGCACCTCGCCAACAAAAGATTTCGATGTTCACATCAGCCCTACCTTTTACAAATACGTAATTGAGGTTGAACTGTTTGACATCGTTAATCCAGACGCCCAATTTTCTGAGAAACCAAGCATAGAAATTTCAGGAGCAGATGCCGCTGGAATTTACAATATTGATGGTACTAAAAATTTCGAAGTAAATTTTGGATCCCTTCAGTTAATCGTAGCAAGAAGTCTAGAACCCATTGCGGGAGATCCTGTAGATTTCCAAGTAAAATTCAGCTCCAATAGCTATCAGGAGGTTACCTTGCCAATTTCCATAGGCGAAGAAGATTATTTCCTGAAATATGATTTGGGAATGTTGAATCCAAACAACCTTCCTACTGGAATTACCACTTCTTCTAAAAGTGGATCGGTTGGCACTAATGGACAGCTTAGCCAACCTGTTGTGATAACAGCTGGATCCAATGATAGCCTATCAAAAGTTAAATTAACCGTACCTAACACCATTACTTTTCAGGACGCAAACGGGAATGCCGTTACTGGGAGTCAATTGGATGTTAATATATTGAGTCTTTCAGACACCTCAAGTGCTGCACAGCAAGCCCTGCCCAATGGCGGTGGTATCATCCAACAAGTGGTTATCAATGGAGTTTCAAGTAGCCAAATTTTGCCACCTTCTTCAACTTTTAAGGTTGATATGTCTTTAGGAGGAACTTCTGTTAAAAAATTTAGTGGAGATGGAATCACCATGAAGATTGATGTTCCGAGTATTATGTATAATGAAGAGGCCGGTAGAAATTACCAGGCTGGAGATTCTATTTCATTATTAAGCAATAGTGATGGCGCAAGCAATTGGGAGCCAGATGGAACTTTTTTGGTGAAAGACGATGGCCAGGGAAAATTATATGTAGATGCCAAAGTTCGTCACCTAAGTTGGAAAAGATTGTTTAGACGCTTTAGAATACCAACAACTACTTCAAGAATAAGAGTGAATGCCTCTTTACCATCAGGAACAAACAATTCTGTTTCAGGGGATATTGAGCTGAAAATAAATATGGATTTTGGATTACTTTCCTTGCCTATAAAAAAGATTAAGCTTCCAAGGACTTTAACCACTTCCCCACAAGAAATTTACAGCACTCTTGTTACATACCCATCAGGAACGAATCCAAATTTCCCAGCATTGGTAGGAAACCGTGGAGTAATTAAAGAGCCACTGTTTAATTTTGCCTATAGCCAACCAAATAGTTTTACTACCGATATTATTGCTACGCCAACTGGATCTGGAGTAAGTGTTAGTTTTAGTCTATACTGCGCAGGTGATAATACTGTAATTAACCCACCTGCCGGTGTGAAAATGTATTACAGGCTGAATGGAGGTACAAATACGAATTACCACCATTTATACACTTTTACACAAGCCAATATTGGGATTAATACTGGAAGAATTTACCAGTTGGACGACAATGTTCGTTATGACTTCAGAGCCTTGTTTGGCGAAGAGCAAATTGATACGAATAATGTATTGATTGAAGACGGAAAGCATTATCAGGTAATATTACCTCAAGCTGCTTGTAACGAATTATTTTAATCTCAAAAACCAAATATTATGAATAGTAAAAAAACAATTCTATCTCTGCTTATGCTTTTGGTTTTTGGATTTGGAGCTCAAGCCCAACTTTTTAAAACCAAAGCTCAAAAGGCAGCCGAAAAAACAGAGGAAGTAAAGGAAGATGCAAATGAAGAGGCTAAGGAAGCTGTTGCTGAAGCCGATACCACCGATAAAACCAAACCTACTAAGGAGCAAATTAAAGCCAATCACTTCCTCGGTTATGACGGCCGTGGTGCGCTAGCTATTAATTTGAGTACTGTTGGTTTTGGTATCGAATACGCCCACAATATCAACAAACATCTAAATGCGCGACTGAGGTTAAATTTATTGCAAATATCAAATCTCGAACAAGCTATGGAGCTTGGTGGCGCACCAACTTTTATAACTGCAAATGTTGATATTTTTAATACTGATTTACTTCTGGAATACCTGCCTTTTTCCAATAAAAACTTCAAATTAGTTGTTGGAGGATCTTTCATATCTTCTGGAAAGGCAGATATTAATATTGCCTATAATGAAGCTATAAAATATGGGGATATTGTTATTGAACCAGAAGATATTGGGGACATGACCATTGGAGTAGATTATGCCGGTTTCGCACCCTATATGGGTCTTGGTTGGGGAAGAGCTGTTCCAAGAAAAAACGTAGGATTTGGAATTGAAATTGGAACCTATTATGTAGGCTCTCCTGATGTGAGCCTTGCCGCAACAAACATGCTTGCCGACACCTCTCAGGAAGAGGGACAGTTGCAAGAAAATATGAACGACTATAAGTGGTTTCCATTTTTAAATCTACGTTTAGCCTTTAGATTGTAGATATTTTTTAAATGAAATTAAAGAGAGCTTCGGCTCTCTTTTTTTTTGCTTAAAACCTTGGTTTAAAGTTCTTTTTGCCAGCCTTTCAAAATTTAAAAATCAAGCCCTGCTGGGCATTTATGGAGGTGAAATTAGAATTGCGAATCGGGAATCCTCAGTAAATAAATTTATTTATTGAGGATAGTATAGCGAAAACCCAAAAAACCTCTTATTCCTTGGTTTGGAGCATATACATAAGTAGGATCAAAACTCAAGGCATTGGGATTGGAAGCTGTAGCAATTACAGAACCCTCAGAATCAAACTCTACCTCCTTATCAAATGGATCAAAAGACCTAGCTATACTATTTGCTGGAGGTGTGAAATTTAGAAAATTTTTAATCCCAGCATAAATTTCCCATCTCTTAGCTATCCCCTTTGTAAATTGAATGTTTTGCAGGCTATATGTTTTGGAATAAGCATCCCGATTATCCAATTCTCCAAGCAATGGAAGCCTCATAGGCCCATATATATTTCCCGTATAGTCCACTTTTAAACCAATGTTCTTAAAAGAATATGATAAACTCCAAACAGCACTAAATCGCTCTGTTAGTATTTGTCTATAACTTTTCTGACCATCATTTACCGAAACATCCATAAGCGTTGCTCCAGCCAAAAGTTTTAAGCCACTAGACCAAAGCAAATCAATATTCAAGGATATTCCTTTGGAAACTGCCGAACCCTTTAAATTGGAATAAATAATTTTATTGGGATCGGTTTCATAATCTGGAAGAATGGAATTGCTAAAAAAGGTATAAAATGTGGAGGCATCGGTGCTGATGTAGAATCCAGCTGAAGAATATATTCTCTGCACCCAATTAATATTGGCATTCCAGGATGTTTCGGGCTTTAATTCTTCAGAAAAAACAACATCCCTTGCACCAGTAAGAGCGGCGTGATCTTCTGTAAAAATATTGGCAACCCTAAAGCCATTACCAAGGCTTAGTCTTACTACAGAATTATTCTCATCGGAATTCCACTTATAATTTAGCCTTGGAGAAACTATATTCCCATGTAGGCTATTATAGTCCCACCTTAAGCCCATTAATAATTTGTTATTTGAGTTGAAAACCAATTCGTCTTGAACAAAAAATCCTGGTAAATGACTTACAGATGCTTGGTTTGCCTGATTTGAGATTGATGTTGCCGAGGTATTGTCGTCGTAATAAGTATAGCGATAGCCAGCTCCAAAAAGCAAATTGTGATTTCTCCAAGTATTAGTCCAGGTAATTTGCCCAAAACCAATATACTGATCAGCTATAAAAATAGTTTGACCATATACCGAATTCTGATTATGACCATTTGCGCTATATTGAAAATTCACATTGTTTAGAAAGGGTAGTTCATAAAGCCCAAAAAGTTCCCATCTATTGGTATAAATACTTTCCCCATAAACCTCATCACTTGCCCTATAATTCTCATTCCAATTCATTTCACCTCCCCATCTATCTTCATAAACATAGCGAAAGGCTAGATTACTTTGTTTGTTATCCTTTCTCTTAAACTTAAATTTATTGAAAAGGGAAAATCGGTTTTGGAGGGTCACATCCGTAAATCCGTCCTCATTTTTATCTAGTGGGTTTTGATAATTAAAATAGTTGGCTCCAAACAGGCCTTGAACTTTATCATTTATCGAATAGGAAACTCCAATATCTGAGTTTATTTCGCCCCAATCTGTAGAGAAAATATCCAAAGAAAATAAGGGACTTGATTCCGGACTTTTAGTAATAATATTAATTAATCCCCCAACAGCTTCTGAGCCATATAATGTGGAGGCCGGACCCTTAACGATTTCTACTCTGTCTATTAAAAATTGAGGTATTCCTGTTAATCCATAAACCGTAGACAAACCGCTAACGATAGGCATTCCGTCTATTAAAATCATGGTATAAGGACCTTCCAATCCATTAATATGAATATCTCCAGTATTGCAAACATTACAGTTTAACTGAGGTCTAACACCATTTACATTTTGTAGACATTCAAAAATTGATGGTGCAGGATTGGCCTGAAAATATTTAGCAGAATAAACTTCAACTGGTACTGGGCTATCTAATTTTGACAATTCCTTCATGGTTCCGGAAACAACAACCTCATTCAAAGAGTTGAGGGATTCTTCAAGAGTAATTTCAACATAGGTTTCCGTTCTTACCCCTCTTATTTCAACCATCATCTTGGTTTTCACAAAACCCATGGAAGAGGCAATAAGCTCATAGGTTCCAGGAGTCAAATTGCTAATTCTAAAAAAACCTAGACTATCTGTACTAGTGCCTAAAGGTGACTCTGAAATGGAAATATTCACAAACTCTAAGGGTTCGGCATTTCTTGTTAGTACCCTTCCCTTTAAAGAATTTTGGGCGAAAACGGTATTGAATACTAAACAGTTTACTGCGAAAAATATCCAAAAATCTATTCGCTTTAGACTCATAAATCAATTTTTTTACATCTGCAAAAATAAAAAGTTAGATTAATCTAACAAATAGTTTGAGGTCTTTTTATTTCAAAGAGCCATTTTAGTTTGAATAGCCAAAATATCAATCCTGGTTTTTACTTTTAATTAATTGAACCACAGACATCATTCTTAATAATAAGCCATCAACAAAATGAAAAAATCAATCTCAGCTTTAGCGCAGTTCTTCTTAAATATTAATTGATTTTTTTTTGTCAAAAGACTTTTCCAAACCATAGGCAAATTGTAGATTTGCCCTTTATTTTAATTCAGTCTAAATAAAAAGGAATTAAGGCATGAACACTAAGCCTTCTAGTTTGATAGGGCTCTTCCTATTTTCACTAATGATTTTTGGGAGTATAAACAGCTTTGCATTAAGTTCAAATAACATTTTGCTGGAAAGAAATTTTTGGAAATCTAAGCCCAATTTGGCTTTAGTTAAACTTAAAATTTCGGAAGGCCATAATCCCAGTGAATTAAATCAAAATGCATTTGACCCTGTTGTTTATGCCATTTTGGAAAAAGCAGCACTCCCAGTTATTGAATACCTCATTCAACAAGAGGGAAATAGCCCCAACAAAATTACTCATGATGGCAGAAGCTATATATTTTGGGCCGCTTACAAGGAGAATGTGGAACTCATCCAATTCCTTCTACAAAACAAATGCGATACTAAAATTATTGACGATAAAGGATATAGCGTTTTAAACTTTGCCGCTGCCTCAGGAGTTCAGAATAAGGAGGTTTACGACTTATTGATTAAAAATGGAGCAAATCCAAGATTGGAAAAAACTCCAAAAGGTGAAACCGCATTGCACTTAATCATTCCTCATCTACAAAACACAGCATTCATAAATTACTTTGTAAACCAAGGGATTGATTTATCTGCAGTGGATCACGATGGTAATGGATTATTTAATCATGCTGCAAAGGGAGGAAATCTTAAAATTATGAACTGGCTTATTGAGCAAAAAGTGGATTTTAGCAAGCTCAATAAAAATGGAGAAAACGCTTTTATTTTTGCAGCAAGGGGTTTAAGAAGTCAAAGCAATACTTTAGAAACTTTTCAATATTTAAGAAAACTGGGGCTTGACCCTGGCCTCATTTCCCAAAATGCTCATACCTGCCTGATAGAATATTGCCAAAAACCCAAAGATTCCGAAGTTGTAAAATATCTAATTCAATTTTCAAAAAATATCAATCATCGTAATTCCGAAGGAGAAAATGCCATAATTCTAGCATCACGCCAAGGAAATATTGAGGTACTACAACTTTTAATTGAAGCTAATGCCAATTTAAATCTATCCAATAAAAAAGGCCTTACAGCCTTGGCAAATGCATTTAGAAGTAATAGAGCAGAAGTAGTAAATTTTTTAATTAATGCTGGTGCAAGCTTGGAAATGGAAGATAACCAAGGCAACAATTTAATCTATTACTGGCTAAAATCTTACCATCCCAAAGACAGTGTTAATTTTTTCAACAAACAAGCTCTTCTAAAAAAGCAGCAATTTGATTTTTCCAAAGCTCAAACCAATGAATCCAACTTTTTCCATATCGCCGTGGAAAGTAATTATACAAGGCTTGTGAAATTGGCTATTGCCATGGGAGCAGATATCAATAAAATTAATAAGGATGGTCTAAGCCCATTACATTTGGCCGCTATGCGAGCTCAGGATCTGGAAATATTACAACTTTTAATAGAACATAAGGCAGATAAATCTCTTAAAAGTAATTGGGGTGAAAGTGCTTATGATCTTGCCCTAGAAAATGAAATCTTAAAGGACTCTCAAGCCTCTCTAACCTTTTTATCAAATTAAGATGAAGCAGCTATTTAAAGCCATTTTAATTTTGGCTCTCTTTCTAAATTTCACTCCTCAAACAGAAAGCAATAAGTATAAATGTTTAATCCAAATGAAAAATTACAAGGGTGAAAAAGCCTATGTAATTACCTCCTTAATTGACGCAAAAGGAAAATATGTAAACACTTTGCATATTCATGGCGACGATGATGAGTGGTATCATGAAATTTCTGAATGGTGGAAGTATTTCGGAAAGAAGAAAAGAAATATTGACGGAATAAGTGGCGCTACCATTGGTGGGGGTGAGCGAAATGTATTTTTATTTCAAATAGATAGCAAATATTTCAACCAAGGATATAAAATCCGGTTTGAAAGCTCTGTTGAGGATCAAGAATATCATGTAAAGGATTTGGAAATACCTTTTGATTCTACCATGATGCAAGGAAAAATTGAGGGTAGCGGTTATATTCGTTATGTGCGAATAATGGCCAATTAAGTTCGGTGTAAATGATAATTTCGATTTGGAGGTATAGCCACTTTGCACTGGCTCTTATTTCTTCCCTCTTTATTCTTGTTCTTTCTATTACGGGGCTAATTTTATCCCTTGAGCCGATTTCTAATGGATGGAATCAAAATCCTAAAATTGCAGGAAAATATGATATCAGCCTGGCCCAATTATACCAGAATTTAAAGTCTAACTACACCGAAATTTACGAGATTGAGTTGGATGACAATCAACAATTGATAATTTCGGCAGCGAAGGAAGGAAATGAAGACCGATTTTATATTAATCCCCTCAGCGGAAATAAAACTGGGGAGATTGAAAAAAAGGCTGAAATATTTAATTTCTCCACCAAACTTCATCGATCCTTATTTCTCAAATTCCCTGGTAGGTTATTGATAGGGATTTTTTCATTTCTACTCCTCCTCATAGCTATTAGTGGATTTATTCTTTTCTTACAGAGGCAAAAGGGAATACTCAATTATTTTAAAAGAATAAAAAAGGACAATCCCCTATCCTTATTGCATCTTAAACTAAGTAGGGTTTTCATTATACCCATTCTGCTCATCGCTTTTTCAGGTGTTTATTTATCCCTATTAAGGTTTTCGATTATTCCAAACCCAGTTGATGAAGGCCTTTTTTTAGAGGAATCATCTTCCTTTATTCCAGAAATTCCCATTGAATCCTTTCCCCTATTCCAAGAGCTTAAAATATCACAAATCACCAGTTTAAAATTTCCCTTTTTTAAAGATCCAAGCGAATTTTTTCAGGTCAACTTAAAAGATAAGAAGCTACTTGTAAATCAATACAATGGTAAGATTGAAAAGGAGGTTCAAAATTCCAGAATAGATCTCTTCTCCTTAAATATGTTTAATATTCATACTGGCAGGACTAGTGTATTATGGGCGATAATTCTTGGGCTCTCTTCCGTGAGTATTCTTGTATTTATGTACAGTGGTTTTGCAATTTCTTTAAGAAGAAGATCGGGGCGAATTAAAAATCAAATTTCAAAAACCGAAGCTGAAATTTTTATTGGTGTAGGCTCAGAAAACGGTTCTAGTTTATTGTTTGCCAAATCCTTGCAATCGGCCCTTTATAATCATGGGAAGAAATCTTATATTTTTCATTTGAATCATATTGAAGACTTCCCTAAAATGAAGCATCTCCTAATTTTTTCAGCTAGCTATGGTGATGGTGAAGCCCCTAGCAATGCCAATCTATTTCTCGAAAAACTGGAAAATCTAAATTTTAGCAAAACATTCAAATACTCTGTTTTGGGCTTTGGATCCCTTGCCTATTCGAAATTTTGTGGATTCGCAGCAGATATTGAGGATTCACTAAGGCTAAAAGAAAAAGCGCAAACGGATTGTGAACTTTTTAAAATCAACAATCAATCCTTTGAGTCCTTTAGAAATTGGACGAATAATTGGACCAATAAAAATCAATTTCCTCCATTAATTCTCAAAGATTTCCAGTCGAAACCCCTTTCTAAGGAGTTCCAGACCATGAAGCTATCCTCAAAAAAATCAATAGGCGACCTATCCGTTTTAGACCTAAGTCCTAGTCAAAAAATTAGGGCAACTTCCGGGGATTTGTTAGCCATTTTAGCTCCAGGAGAAAAAAGAGCTCGTTTGTATTCTCTTGCCGTATTTAAGGAGGGGAATTTATCCATTGCTCTTAGAAAACATGAATTTGGGATATGCTCTCAACACCTCAGTAAATTAAATATTGGAGATCAAACACAGGCAATGTTGAAGAAAAACCGAGAATTTCATCTGCCTAAAAAAGCAAAAGAAGTTTTAATGATCTGCAACGGAACAGGTGTCATGCCTTTTTTGGGAATGATAGAAAACTGCAAACCGACTATTAAATTTCATCTTTATTGGGGTATTAAAAACCCAGACAGCAAATCTCTTTACAAAGAAAAGCTAGATAGTATTTCTCAAAACTCAGGGCTTGAGAATTTTAAAATTGCCTATTCTCAAAAAGATGAAAGACTCTATGTCCAAAACCTAATTCAGAAAGAGCAGGGATTGATTTGTAAAATGCTTAAAAATGGGGCTACGATAATGATCTGCGGTTCTATTTCTATGCAAGCAGATGTTTTAAAACTTCTACAAAAAACCAGCCAGGAAGGCTTGGGTAAACCTTTGAGTTATTTTGAAAATAGGGGACAATTGAAGATGGATTGTTATTAATCCAAGATCTTCAATATTAAATTTCCAAAAACTCAAAACTAACAGAGCCTTTATCTCCTTGTTGATTATAAAATCCTGTAAATCTCAATCGATAATTTACCCCCCTATTATCCTGAATGAAATAAAATTTATGGGCAAGGATTATAAATTTAGCCGTTCCATTTAGGTCAAACCTTTTCCATTCATGACCGATAACATCAGAGTTATCACTAAAATTTTCGTGAATTATATTACTTGCTTTTAAATTATAAAAACTACTGCTAGAATCGATTGTGAAATTTTGATACAAATAAGCTTGCGTTTGAAAAGGGTTTAGCAAGCAGCCTGTAACAGAATAATCCACCGAATCCACACCATCGAACAATCGCTGCATATATTTAGTGAATACAATATCCCAATCCTCTTTTGGTGGTTCTATCTTTAAAATCTCATTGGGTTTACTGAGGGATAAATAAACATTATTAAAATTAGCATCTCCCAAAATTCTATATTCCTTTTTATTGTTAGAGTTCAAATCCGCAATTTGGATTTTATACTCACCTTGGGTGAATTCCAAAATTTGAAATTTTTTATAGCCTCTAGCTTGGTTGTTTAGGCTTAGTCCTAGGTCGATTATAAACACCTCTCCTTGGGGATCCAAGGCATGAAAGTCCTTTTTAATTATCCCTTTTTTAAAATAATTTTTCGACCTCTCAAATTGGAATTCCTCCTCAAAATCCTTTGGGTCCAGGGTTTGAGAAAAGTCACTTATACCGGTTGGAGCCACCCTCATTAAGAGAGCAGAGTTCACGAAAATATTTGGCTCTTGGGCTTCACAACCAAATGCAAAATCCCATTCATCCTTAAAATTATCGCCAACATTTTTATTTCTACTCAAATCAAAATAAACCTGTTTTTGATAGTCTAGACCATTTTCAGAAACCATATCAGCAAAGCCCACTCTATCCTCTATAAAGGCGGCTGCTAAGGCCTTTTCTTCCTTTTCACAAGAGAACAATAAGACTTGAATTAGTACAGATAGTTTTATAAAATTTTTCATTCCTTAAAAGCTTAATTGCATTCTTATAAAATAGCTTCGTCCATAACTCAAAGCCATAGAACCTGATCCCCCACTATGGCTTCCATTACTAAGTTGAATATTGGATTGAATTTGGGTGATATTGAACAAGTTTTTTACTCCCATACTCAGCTTTAATTTTTTCTTAAAAAAGCTTTTTGAAATATTGAAATTACTTTGGGTAAAACCTTGAAAACGGATTCTTTGAATTTCACCTTCTCCATCGAGAATAAGATCTTCACGACTACCGGTATGACTTAAAAACAGGGAGCTTTGAACTCCTATCTTAGGCAAGGTATAGGATAGATTCAATCGGTATTGAGGGAAAAACAAAAAGTCACGATTTTCCTCCTGTCCAGCTTCATCACTAAATGACAGGTCATTTTTTAGTCCAGTTAAACTAAAACCACTTTCTATCTTCCAATTTGCCAGAATAAATTTGGCCATCAAATTAAATCCAGCACTCCTACTTTGTGCTACATTCCTATTGGTATAAAGCCCTCTAGGATCTGAATTATCAGCTTCTAAAACTGAAATTAGTTTTATTTCATTTTCAATTTTATTGTAAAAAATGGAGCTATTCAGATTAAATAGGAATTTCGAATATTGCTTTTCAAAATCCACATTTGCCTGAAAATTATGGGATGTTTCTGCTTTCAGATCAGCATTTCCCAAAATATTGTGATTCTCATCTACAAAAAAGAAGTACAATTCTTTAAGGCTTGGAGCTCGAAATCCTCTACCATAAGATGCTCTAAAAATCCAATGATCACCCTTATTGTATTTAAGAGCCAAGGAGCTGATCAGTGGGTTTTGAAATTTAGAATTATAAGAATATCTAAACCCGGGCTGAATATTGAAATTATCGTGGATTTTAAAATTTAGAGACGTAAAAAATCCAAGATCTAATAATTCTTGTTGCCCTTTTACTATCCTTTCACCTTTGCTGGTTTCATGATTCAGTTCATAACCGAATTGATAATTTAACTGCCAAGAATTAATGCTATTTTCATAAAATGCTCGAGAATTCAAGGTGGCAAAACGGCTGGTATCCTGAGCATCTAAACCCGAGAATTTTGTGCTTTCCAAACTACTCAAATTAATAAGCTCTGAGACTTTTGCCCTTTGGAAAAAATTATAGGCCAGATGGAATTTTAAAACCTCATCATCCTTGAAAAAATGCTGAATTCTAATTTGATTATCTATCCTTTTGGTATAATAATAATCGTCTAGAGCACGAGGATATTTAAATGCTCCCGAGGTATCCTCTAAGGGAACCACCAAAGAGTCGATGCTTCCTACATCACCTTTATTGCTAATCTTCTCATCAAAGAAATTACTGGAAAAGGCGAAAATGGTTTTCTTCCAATTAGTTTTCCATGCTAGCTGACCAAAGTATTGCTCTTTAGGATTCCACTGCTGATCGCGTTTATCTTCAAAATCAAAGCCTTTAAAGAAATTTCTTCCCAAGCCAAGGTTGAATTGAGATTTTTTGAGGGGCACTTTTGCATTAACATCCAAATTATACCTCCCTATTGATTCTACAAATGAGTTTAACTGATAATTGGAGTTTTGGTTTTGATGTTTTTTACTAATGAGATTGATTGTTCCAGCAATGGCATCCGTTCCATATTGTACAGACATGGGCCCTTCTACAATTTCTACTCTCTCAATATTGTTGAGATTTATTTGGCTCAAATCTATATTTCCATCCAAACGACCAATTACTGGAACACCATCAATAAGAATTTTCACCTTCTGGCCACCAAGCCCGGCTAGTCTAATTTGCGATCCTAAAACCGCATCTTCGGAAACCTGGATATTGAGTTCATTAATTAGCAAGTCAGATAAATTCACGGCGGCAAGAGCTTCTATTTTTTCCCTACCAATAACCTTTATTTTTTGGGTAGCATCTTTGGCCAGAATAGCTCTTGCTTGACCAGTTATTACCACCTCATTTAATTGTCTTTTATTCGCTTTTAAAACAATTGTAAGCTCTTCAAAGGGCTTGTTGAATCTGATTTTTTGACTATGGTAGGAAAGATGACTAATTTCGATGCTAAGCGGAAAACTGAGATCTGAAAACCTAAATTCACCATCTATGGAGCTTATGCCATAAACGCTGTCATGCTCATTAAAAATCTTTAAATGAGCATTAACAACAGCTTGGTCAATTTCTGATAAAAGCTGGATTTTCCTTTCTTGAGCTAGGGAGAGAGAAAAGAAAATCAAAGACAAAAATGGGGTGAAAATCAGTTTCATAGGAGCAGAAAATGGCGGGCATTATTGCCCACCATTTTTTATTCTTTAGCTTTTTATAAACCTTATTAAGGTTGTACTATTAATGAGCTAGTTTCTGTAAAGTCTTTAGTAGAAATTTTCAAGAAATAAGCCCCTTTTGCAATCCCTTCTAAATCCAGTCTATATTCACCAAAACCAGAGTTTAAATTCAGGGTATTACTCTTTATTAACCTCGCGCTATGATCGAAGATTTCTAGCTTAATCGTTTCGTTAGAGTTGGCATTAATTACCAGATTTATATGATCTGCACTTGGATTTGGATAGACCGACAATAGGTTTACATTTTTTGGCTTATCCAGGCCTATAGAATTCCAATGACTGATATCTGATTTTGGGTAAACATAAAGTTCTGCACCATGGGAGTCATTTATTCGAATAGGAATATTAGCGAAACTGGTCTTCGCGAATAGGGCAATATCCCAATCATTATCTTGATTTACTTTAAGGCTTGTTTTATTTTCCAAGGAATAATAAACCTGATCTGTATTACCAGATCCTAAGCTGATTGAATCCAAAACCCCATTCACTTCAAATTTATATACAGCAGTGGCAGAGCCCGAATAATCAATGAATTTTATTTCGTTTAATACTCCTGACTGATTTAAAACATAATAGACTAGGGTGTCGTAGGTAATTCCAGCGAAGGAATTTTTCCAATCATAACCGATCTCAGAAATATTTGAAGATAGGGGGAATTGAGCAGTGTCTGCTGAAGAATAATTAGCGCCACTTACAAATTCAACTTGTGAAGTAGAAACATCCAAATTACTCAAAACACCAGAAACTGGATAGGCTCCAAAACCCGGGAAAATGGTAAGGAATTTTCTGAAAACTATGTCCCAATCTTGGTTATTTGGCTCCAGATCTTTGCTAATCTCATTATCGATAGAGAAATACATAAAATTTCGATTTGGAAAATTTGTTCTATCGAAATTGGTGGATTTCCGTTGGCTACCATCTAGGTTGCTGTAGGTTATAGTAAAAACACCTGATGCCAACTGATCTATAGAAATGGCTTTATAATTTCCATTTACCGTTTTAATAATATAGATCGAATCACCTTTAATAATGTGGGTGCTAATATCATATTCCCCCCAACCAAAATCTGAGGCATTGTTAAGATCCCTATTTGCATCAAAGGCACCTTTTTCCCATGTGGAATAGCTATTATTTAGCAATTTCCAGTTATTGGCTAAACCTGTACTATCAAAAGTTTGGGCATTTAAGCTACAGGCTAAGCTTAGGAATAAACTGTTTAGTATAAATTTTTTCATTTTTGATTTTATAAATTTTAATAGTCGTTAGATGCGCTTTCCCAGGAACTTGGGCTATTACTGAGGTAGGAATCAATAATTTTGGAAACTTTCACTTTCACTTCCTCACTAGAATAGGTTTCAAGTCCTTCGTATTCATTTGCTAAAGCGAATAATTCTTGCCACAGTTTTTTATTACCAACTTTGTTTTTAATATTGATGAAATCTGCCTCGGAAATCTTTTCATTCCAAACTTCTCTAACATCTACCCAATACGGACGATTGCTTGTCCACCATTTTTCAGCAGGATTGCAGCGCGAATCATCAACTTTTTTATAGGTATTATGGCCCTTTTCCAAAACAATAAGGCTATCTCCGGCCTCTGTTCTTAGCACCTTAGCATTATCCAATTCATGTAAATGACCATAATCCATAAGCTTGTGCTTATTGGTTCTTAGCATCACATTATAATCCGAGCGCTTAGTGTATTCCCTTCTTGGTAATGGAGCAGAAACTTGAGACTCCCAATAAGTTTTACCATCAATATTTACCCAATGTGCATATCCATTATACCGAGGACTATCATCTACTTGGTAAACCTTTTGGGTCCAGCTATTTTTTAGATGATCCTTTGGTACCTCTTGTTTTTTCCATTCCAGGTTTTTCTCATAAACCAAAAGGTCTTTATTTTCATAGAGCCAGTCTTCGCGCCAATGTTTAATAATGGTACTGTCATTAATAATGAGAAGATGTTGGATTACAATTTTGTCTGAACTTTCTTCGTCAACAAAAATCCATTCTAGCCCTGAAGCAGAATATCTATCGTGGTATTCATAATCTTTGGATGGGGAAAAGGTTTCCGAATATTCAAAGTTTACCTCATAGCAACCGCACATATCTTTGATAAAATCCTTTTCATCACTTTTCTTTTGAGCCAGTACTGAGCTACTTAGCAAAAGGAGAAAAAGACCGAGGCAATAATTTTTTTTCATCTTTATTATTATTTAGACTAATTTTAAATAGTTTTGACATCGCAAAAATCGCCCAGAGGAATCAAAGGGGAATACGCAAAAAGGAATTAATTCTACGCCATACGGAATTTGTCACAAAACACTGATAATGAGCAGGTCTCAGTTAAATTCTTATTCTAAAACACTATTATCTGCTAAGGGTGAATACCATGGTCGGTGTTTTGGAGATATTCTAATTTCATTTGAAAGCTTTGAGCAAAAGGAAGTTGAACTTCAAATTATAGAAGGGGAGGCTTTTATTTTATTGAGTATAGAAAACTGCTTGGATTTAGAATTTGAAATCGGCTATAATCATCCTTTAACTAGTATTATTTGTTCAGGACCCAATCAGGAGGAAAGGTCTTTAGTTGGCTCTTCAGAAAAGCGAGAATTTGGGTCTTGGGAAATGAATTTGTCCATTGAAAAAAAGCAAATCATTCGAAGCTGCCATCCTCAAGGTTTCAAAATTCTCTTGCTCAAAAAATATGATTTTGTAAAACTTTTAGATGATGAGCTTATTAGTCACCAGGATATTATTTTCAATTTAAATACAGATGCTAAATGGCTGATAGATCAAAATGGAAAATTGGGGAATTTAGAAACTAATAAGCTTGAGGAGGTATTTAAAATTTCCATTCGTAAACCCATGTCCTTTTTATTATTTCAGTCGAAAATATTAGAGTTATTGGCCATGATTTTTAATGAACTCGAAATACAAAGGCAAAAACTACAGCAGCCAAACTTGGCCTGCACTTGGAACCGATTAAAACCTTTGATATCTGCTAAAAAAATCATCGAAGAAAACCTTGCGAGGCCCCCGAGTTTAGGAGATTTGGCTCGGCAAGTGGGGATTAATGAATATGATCTAAAAAAGGGGTTTAAAGAGCAATTTGGAAGCACGGTTTTTGGCTATGTAGGGGAGCAAAGAATGTCGCTGGCCTTTGATTTATTAAAAAGCAAATCCCAAACCATTAGTGAGGTGAGCGAAATTGTAGGCTATAAAAATCCACAACATTTTTCTTCGGCTTTTAAAAAGAGGTATGGTATTAGACCAAGTGAATTGCTAAAATAATATCAGGAAAAATTACTTTTTAGATCAAAGAGAATTATCTGAATTTAAGTTATTGAAGAAAGTGCAATAGCCTTTAATAATTCTATCCTTTGCTTATTTTAGTTTCATGAAGTATTACATTATCACGATTGAACAAGTAAATTCTTGAGAAAACTATAATGGAGCAAAATTGACAGGAATAATAAAATCAGACCTGAATTTAAATTTCTGATTTCCAACTACTAAGGACAGTTTATTTTCCTGAGTATTGCAAATTTATATTCTTTTCATCAAACTTAAATCAGCAACTTGTTCTACAAGCTAACTAGACCAAATTGTATAATTTAGTCATCATCTTAAAAATCCAATCATGAAGGACAATTACCAAAATGAGGTGCTGATCGTTGATGATCATCCAATGATACAAATGGGTGTTTCATCTGTTTTAAGGCGAAGTGGAATTTTTGACAATATAAATGTTGCCAGCTCTGGAAAGGAAGCTGTAGAGCATATTAAAAACCGCATAAATTCTGAGCTTTCACCCCTAAGGTTAATTATTGCGGATATCCAACTTCCGGATTATGAAATCATGAACCTCATTCATATTTTCATAACCAAGAGTCCTAAAACCCCGATTCTTATTCTCAGTATGGCACCTGCTAAGCTTTATTTAGAAAATCTTGTAAATGCAGGTGTGAAAGGCTTTCTCAATAAAGGAACACCGGAGGAGGAATTAATTTTTGCCATTAAAAAAATACTTGCAGGCCATACCTTCTTTGGTGGTGATTTAGTAAAGGAAATGGTTACCTCAAATGTGGTAAGCTATAATTGGGCACGACAACTTTCGCCAAGGGAAAATGAAATTTTAGGTCTATTATTAAAGGGTATTTCTTCTAAAGAAATTTGCCAAATTGTAAATCTTCATAAATCATCAGTGGCTACCTATAAGGCCCGCATCTACCAAAAACTAGGGGTTAGTAATTCCATGGAATTTTTCCAATGGGCTAGTAGAGAAAAATTAATCCAATCGCTTTAGTCCTAAATCAAAAATTTTAAACCCAATTTAAAGTTTAGTATCGAATTCAAATTTAGATACTTTCTTAAAAAGAAAAGCAGCCTGTTTTATAAAAACAGGCTGCTTAGCTAAATGATCAACCCTAAGGATTAATTCACCTCCCTTTTCTTGGCCCTCCTCAAGGCCTTGGCTCCAATGGCTGCCCCTCCAATTAAAAGGGCTTCCATGAATCCAAAAGGTGAAGGAGAGTTTGAAGGCCCTAGTGGTTGTGCATTCACATCCAAAACAAATAGTAGTAGTAATAGAGCTATACAAAGTTTGCCGATATTGGCTGTTTTATTCATCTTATTCTTTTTCATCATTTATTTTTTTTAGTTC
>CAXBKQ010000005.1:0-168531 GCA_963976435.1 uncultured Cryomorphaceae bacterium
ACTATAGAAAATAACTACCTTTTCAAAAATTAAAACGGGGTTATTACACGAACTCCCGTGGGCAATTAAAATGAGAAGCACAAATACCATACTAACGATAATTCTTTTAATACTCTCTCAAAACTTGTTTAGTCAGCGAATTTGGGGTAAGGAAGATTTTTGCTTAAAGAGAAAAAGCGAAAAATTGATTGGACAACAAGTTAAAATTTGGAGTAATGGCGGAATTTATACAACAATCAACACCTCTAATTTTTTAAAATGGCCTAGTAAAGAAATAAAGGAAAAGTCCGGAGAAAACTCATGGGGTGATTTCTATCCACAGACGGGTGACACGGGAACTGTTGTTCATGTTTTCGATTACGATAAGGGAAGAGTTGCTTCTGCTAAGATTATATATTTAATAAAAATTGGAAATAATTACGTTCCAATCGGATGTGGTTATTTAACGACAATTGACAAATTAGACGAGCACGAAGAGTCTGAATATTGGAGAATTCAAGACTCAATCAAAAATGCAGAGTATGCTCAAGGATGCAAATTCAAAACCTCTTATGTTAATGGGAGTTATTTTAATGCAGGTGCTCATGAAATTGACAAATTAGCTGAGTCATTCGCTTGTGATCTTTCCCAAAATGGTGTTGACACAATACTTCTAATAAAATCATTTTACAATAATCATGGTTTAGGAAATTCAAAATTTGAGGGCATTCTTTGGACAAAAAAAGGAGAAAGTTTTTTAAAGGTGTTTAGAAATAAGGAGAATGTGATTTCCGAAAATGAATCAATCAAAATTGATTTTATAGAGATTCAATCTTTTTTTGATCAAAATGAAATTGAATCTGATACTACATATCCTCAACCCACTATGTGGATAAGCCACGACCTGACATTTTACGTACAATTCAAACAAGGGAGTAATTATTATACAGAATCCTTAACCAATTCAGAATTGACTGGAGATACAAAACACATTAAATCCGTTTGGGTTTCTATGATTTTAAAAGAAATAAATAAAAGCCCATAATCGAGTAGACGGCTCCGTCCCTAAATAAGAACGGAGTGCGCCTCTCACAGCACCGTACGTACGGGTCTCGTATACGGCGGTTCGGTTCGATATACAAACATCCTTACATAGTTATATAAACATCGTTTACACTTTTTAGCTTGCAAATGAAAGCGCCTGGTTCTGTGCATGATTTTAAGACTCGATAATTCCCAGAAAGAATAGCAAGTTTTGATTATGATTATCAAACGAGAGTACTCAAAGTAACTAAGAACGGATCGGTAAGATGGGGCTCTTACAACCGGGTTTATGTATCTGCATCTTTAGAAGGAAAATACATGGGAGCATTAGAAATGGGAAACGGAATATGCAGAGTATTTTTTAGAAATGTATTTTTAGGCTATTTTAACGAAAATAAATTAAGAACTAAAGAACAATATTAAGGTTTGGAACTAATTTAGTGTAAAGTCTGATCTATAAATTTTTAAAGGATGTATTTAAACTAACATTCATGAACTAATGAATAATATTGAAGACATACTTAATACAAATCTTACTTCTAGGACAAAGAATTTTAAGAAAGGAGATTTCGTACAAAAAACTTTTGCAATCAACTCTCCTGCTATTTATGTAAAAAGAGGTCTCCTCAAAAGTTACTTAATAGACAGTAAAGGCACAGAGCATATATATATGTTTGCTTCAGAAGGATACATCATTGGAGATATAGAGGCTATGGAATACAATCGGCCTGCACAATTATATATTGACTGTTTAGAAGATTCACAGGTTGTCCTTTTCAATAAGGAACAATTGGAAAATGAATTATCAAAGGAACAATTAGTAATGTTCAATCACATGCTCTCCAGACGAATTGGAAGATTACAAAGACGAGTTCTTATGCTCATGGGTTCCCCTGCAATTGATCGATATCAATATTTTTTAGAAACCTATCCTGAGTTACCTAATCGTATACCTCAAAAAATGATTGCCTCCTATTTAGGCATTGCGCCACAAACCCTAAGTACAATCCGTAACAAAATTTCTAATCAAAATTAGCTTCATTTCTTCATCTATGTGAATGCATAGAAAATATTAAGTCTCGAAATTTGAGATTTAATTTCAGATTTATGAACATAGCATATTCAAACGGAGAAATTACCATAAAGTGGCAACCAAAAGTATGTCAACACGCAGCAGTTTGCGTTAAAACTTTACCACATGTATATAATCCAAAAGCTTCCCCATGGATTGCTATTGAGAATGCTTCATCGGAAGAGCTTAAAAAACAAATTTCTCAATGCCCTTCTGGAGCTTTGAGTTTCACTATAAATAGATAGAAATGAGTAAACCTAAAATAGCAGATAGAAAACCTATCAAGATAGAATTAAAAAAAGGAGAAGAGCAATATTGGTGTGCATGTGGATTAAGCAAAAATCAACCATATTGTGATGGTTCACATAGAACAACAGACATCACTCCAAAAAAGTTTGTAGCCGAAGAAACAGGTGATGCATACTTATGTATGTGTAAACATTCTAAGAATGCACCTTATTGCGATGGCACTCATGCAAAACTAAAAGAAGAAAGTGATGCTACAGAAGCACCAGTAGCTTTTAGTGATAGGCCAACCAAAGAAGAGCCAACCTTAGCTTACATTAAAGCATTGGCTAAAGATGGTTTATCTAAAACTGGACATCATGGAGAAATGGGAGCTATGGGAGTACCAAGCCCTGAACTACCCAAATGGAATGACATTCAAATTTTGGTAGCTCAAATGGCAACTAAGCCTCTAATGGAAAATGTTAAAGTAAATTCTGAACTAATTATTGGTCCGAATTCCAAAAAGCCTTTAAGGTTAGATATTCCACTTTTTGTATCTGACATGAGTTTTGGGGCTTTGTCGGAAGAGGCTAAAATTTCCCTAGCCAAAGGAGCTGAATTGGCAGGAACAGGAATTTGCTCTGGGGAAGGTGGCATGTTAGAAGAAGAGCAACAAGCAAACTCCAAATATTTCTATGAGCTTGCATCTGCAAAATTTGGCTTTGATTGGGAAAAACTAAAAAAGGTTCAAGCATTCCATTTTAAAGGTGGTCAGGGCGCAAAAACTGGCACTGGTGGTCACTTATCAGGGAATAAAGTTGTTGGGAAAATCGCTCATGTACGAAATCTTGTAGAAGGTACTCCTGCCGTGTCACCGCCAACCTTTGATGACTTACATACTCCTGAGGATTACAAAATTTTTGCAAATAAAGTTCGTGAATTAACTGGAGGAATTCCAATCGGTTTTAAGCTATCTGCTAACCATATTGAAAAAGACATTCAGTTTGCACTAGATGCCAGTGCAGATTATATCATTTTAGATGGAAGAGGTGGTGGAACTGGAGCAGCTCCTTTAATCTTTAGAAATAATATTTCTGTACCAACCATTCCTGCCTTAGCAAGGGCAAGACATTATTTGGATGAGGTAGGAAGAAAAGATGTCACATTAATAATTACCGGAGGTATTCGAGTTCCGGACGATTTCATTAAAGCAATGGCATTAGGAGCTGACGGAGTTGCGGTTTCTAATTCCGCACTACAATCTATTGGATGTGTAGCAGCAAGAATGTGCAACACAAATAATTGTCCTGCTGGAATTGCCACTCAAAAACCTGAATTACGAAAATTGTTGAATATTGATAAATCAGCAAATCAACTGTTTAATTTTTTCTCTGCATCAACTGAATTGATGAAAGTTATGGCAAGAGCATGCGGTCACAATCACCTGAACCAATTCAACCAAAATGACATAACAACTTGGAAGAAAGATATGGCTGAATTAACTGGGATTAAGTTTGGAGGAATGAATTAAAACGACAATCCAACAAAGAATTGTGCTAAAATCCTAATCTAATGTTCAATTTTTTAGAACTATTTATCTATTTTCCAAAGAAGGATATTCTCCCCGCTCAAATCACTTTTTTTAGAGTACTTAAATAATCTTTATTATTAGGTAAGTTTGATTGAGAAATAGCAAAATCCTGTTTCAATAATTTATCGCAGACTGCCATTAATACCAATTTTTTACTCTTTCCTTTATGGGTAATTCTGGGGTAAATTTCTCCAAAAGTTAAATTGTGTTGGCAAGCTGTGAAATACACTAATTGCAGTAATTTAAAACAGATTAAACATCTTAATTGTAAATAATTAGAAAATATCCTAAGATCCTTCGGCTTAAATCAAACCTGTTTTGTGCTAAGATAATTTGCTAGTCATAGAATGAAGAACAATTAAAACCCTCCCCTCGCTTTTCTCGGTGGGTTTTTTTGTTTTTTAGGATGGATTATTTCATGATCCTGGTCTGGGGAGCGAGGACCAATATAAACCCTGACCTCGCTTTGCTCGGTGGTTTTTTTTGTTTTTTGGGATGGATTATTTCATGATCCTGATCTGGGGAGCGAGGACCAATTAAAACCCTGACCTCGCTTTGCTCGGTGGGTTTTTTTGTTTTTTAGGCTTTCGAGTGAACTCGACGCCTAAAAAACAAAAAAACCCTGCACCAAAAAGGTGCAAGGTTTTCATTGTCGGGGCGGCAGGATTCGAACCTACGACCTCCTCGTCCCAAACGAGGCGCGATACCGGGCTACGCTACGCCCCGATAATATTTTCTATTATCGGCTTTTATTGAGATTTATCTCTCAATTCCGGTTGCGGAGAGACTGGGATTCGAACCCAGGGTACCCTTTAGGGGTACGCTTATTTAGCAAACAAGTCCTTTCGGCCACTCAGGCATCTCTCCTGGTTCTCTAAAAAAATTTAGAACTCTCTCCCATTTGTTTAAATGAGGGCTGCAAATTTAGACAACTCTATTAATTATACAAGGCATTTTTTAAGGAAATTTTTGGAAATCACTCAGGGTACTGAATTCTAACATGATAGATGTTCATCAACATCTTTTTAAAGATCTTTTTTATGTCTTTAATCTCTTTTAATGTGATTTCAGCATTCTCAAATTGCCCACTTCCCATCTGATGGTTTACAATTCCTTCTACCAGCTTATCAATTTTTTCATGATCTGGATTCTGAATACTTCGCGCAGCAGCTTCAACACTATCTGCCATCATCAATGCCGCCGTTTCTTTACTAAAGGGTTTTGGGCCCGGATAGCTAAATCTCGAAATATCCGCCTCGTTCTCCGGAAAGTTTTTAATGTATTGTTTATAGAAATACATTACTGTAGTTGTTCCATGATGGGTTCTTATAAAATCTACTAACACATCTGGTAAATTGTTCTTTTTCGCAATTTTAATTCCCTCCTTTACATGGCCAATAATTATTTCGGCACTTTCTTCAAAAGATAGTTCATCATGCGGATTTAATCCCGTATTCTGATTCTCAATAAAATACATGGGTGAAGCCATTTTTCCAATATCGTGATACATTGCTCCGGTCCGCACTAAAAGGGCATTTCCACCTATATTTAATACCGCCGCTTCAGCTAAATTTGCCACTTGTAAGCTATGCTGGAAAGTACCGGGTGCCTTTTGTGCTAGCTCTCTTAGTAATGGACTGTTGGTATCGCTCAACTCCAATAATGAAACATCCGAAACAAAGCCAAAAATTTTCTCCTGCAAATAGATAAATGGAAATGACATGAGTGTTAATAATCCATTGCCAATAAAAAAAGCAAAAATTAACCACTCTCCTTCCTCTAGGTTTAAGGATCCCTCCTGGATAATGGATAAACTAAAATGGGCCAGGGAATAAACCCCAATTATTTTGGCCGCGGTGAGAAATAATTGGCTTCTCTTGTATAAATTATTTACCAGAATAACCGCAAAAACACCTGCTACAAATTGCAAAAAGACGAATTCAAAGCTATTGGGAACTAAAAATCCCACCATCAAAATTGCCACCATATGCACAAAAAGCGCAAATCGTGTGTCGAAAAAAGAACGGATAATTATAGGTAGTATCGGGAAGGGAGCTAGGTAAATGTATTCAACACCAAAATCTACCGCAATTTTACCCATAGCAACAGTAAGAAGTACGTTGAGTAAAATAAAAGCCACCTTGGAAAAGTCTTCCACAACTTTTCTTCTCATTTGGTACATAAAGAGATAGAGCACCAAAAACAAAATGCCAATAAGAAAAAACTGTCCAGTACTAATAAGATAAGCCCTCGATTTTGTGGTAAAAGATCCTTCGTAAGCCGTTTTTAAGGATAGTAACTTGGCATATTTCTCATCATCTACCAAATTCCCTTTAAAAATCACAAGCTCCTCAGATTGAACCATTCCTTGCGTAGGAAGAATCTCATCTATTTGGGCCTGTAAAATACTTTCTGTCCTCTCCTGATCAAATTCAATATTGTAGTTGAGGTTGTTGTTTATGATTCCCAATAGAAAAGAAAATCCTAAACTGTCCGTTTTTATGATTTGCGCCTGGGCTTTTAAAGAAGCTTCCTTTATAGTTAGAAAATCCTCTTCAAATACCGCCCTATCCACATCTGTCCTTAATAGTATTTCTCCGTAATCATTCGCAAGATCTGAACCTATTGGTCTTAGTATCCCCTGCTTATAGACTAAATCCAAGGCATCATTTCCTCTTTGTAATAATTTGGTTTTTAGGGCCAATTCCCTTTCTTGATTTTTGAAAAGGCTAAATCCTCTGGCCTCTTTAAACTCTTCACTTTCCTTAAAATCTTTCCACTTTTTGCCAAATTCCTTTTCAAAATCTGCTTCTGCCTGTACTTGTACTTCGCTGTCTTTTACAAGAAAAAGAGTTTTATTCTGCTGAATTTCTTTTTTTTCCTGTTCCAAGGCCACCTCGGTTTTAATAATGGAAAAGTCGAAAGGTGCTACAAGGTTTTCATAAAGCCAGGGCTTTCCTTTTTGAAATTCATATTTGAATTTTGCCTCCCTTGGAGATAGGTATACCACAAAGAGTACAGAAAAAATAAAGGCGAATAAGGTGGCAATATTATTCTGCCCAGCTTGGAGATAGCGAAATAGTTTTTTCATTCAAAGATTCGGTCTGGCTCGAAATTATCAATTAATTATGATACTATACAAAACTAGCTCAATTTGGGATGACAATATATTGTATAAGGATATTTTATCTAGCCTAGCCATCGGTCATTTTTTCCTTATTTTCGCGCATTATAATTCGACTTCAACAAATTAAATATAAAATGAAAGAGGTAGTAATCGTATCAGCTGTAAGAACACCTATCGGTGGATTTTTAGGTGCACTTTCTAGTATTCCCGCAACCCAACTTGGATCAATCGCCATTAAAGGGGCCATGGATAAAATTAATCTCGACCCAAATATGGTTCAGGAGGTTTTAATGGGTAATGTTTTACAGGCCGGTGAAGGACAGGCTCCTGCTCGTCAAGCAGCACTTGGTGCTGGCTTGAGTAAAGAAGTTCCTTGTACAACCGTAAATAAAGTTTGTGCTAGTGGTATGAAAGCCGTAATGATGGCCGCCCAAGCTATTAAATGTGGTGATGCTGAGGTTGTTATTGCTGGTGGCATGGAAAATATGAGTTCTGTTCCTCACTATATGAATGGTAGAAATGGACAGAAATTAGGTGATATTAAATTAATCGACGGTCTTTTAAAAGACGGATTAATGGATGTTTACAATAAAACTCACATGGGAAATTGTGCTGAGCTTTGTGCTAAGGATATGGATTTTAGCAGAGAAGAGCAAGATGCTTTTGCTATACAAAGTTATAAGAGAAGCGCCGAAGCTTGGGCGAATGGAAAATTTAGCGATGAGGTAATACCAGTAGAAATTCCTCAACGAAAAGGTGATCCTATTGTTTTTTCTGAAGATGAAGATTTTAGCAAAGTAAATTTTGATAAAATCCCGAACCTAAGACCCGTTTTCGATAAGGAAGGATCTGTTACAGCTGCCAATGCCTCCAATCTAAATGATGGTGCCGCAGCAATGGTTTTAATGAGTGCAGAAAAAGCCGCAGATCTTGGATTAAGTCCATTAGCCAAAATTTCCGGTTATGCTGATGCTGCTCAAACTTCTGAATGGTTTACCACTGCTCCAGCAAAGGCAGTTCCCTTAGCTATTGCCAAGGCAGGACTTAGCGCTGAAGATATTGATTATTATGAATTGAATGAGGCCTTTTCAGTAGTAGGATTGGCCAATATGAAACTCCTAAATATTGATGACAGTAAAACCAATGTAAATGGTGGTGCAGTAGCAATTGGTCATCCACTAGGCTGTAGTGGAGTTCGAATTATGGTTACCTTATTAAATGTTTTAAAACAGAACAATGGCAAATATGGCGCTGCTGGAATTTGCAATGGTGGCGGTGGTGCTTCTGCTGTAGTTATTGAATCTGTATAAGATTTATCAAATGCAATACGGGCTTTGTAACCTGAGTATTATCCCACTGCGAGTGGAACCAAGTGACGCATCAGAAATGGTGAATCAAGTGCTTTTTGGAGAGTGCTTTAAGGTTCTCGAACGCAGAAAAAAATGGTCTAAAATTCGCCTTCACCACGATAAATATGAAGGCTGGCTAGACAATAAACAAATTCAATTTGTGGAAGAATCCTTCTACAGGGATTTGGCTGAGGAAAATACTCCTATTTGTGCAGAGCTTATTGAAATTATTTCCCATCCCAGAACTGGAGCCTTTTTTCCAGTTCTGATGGGATCCTTTCTACCCTTTATTAAAGAGGGGATTATCAAAATAGGAAAGGAATCCTACGAATTTCAAGGTCCGGTGATCAATAGTAAATCCTCCAGAGAAAAACTTATTGACTACGCATACCAATATATTAATGCCCCCTATTTATGGGGTGGTAGAACTCCTATGGGTATAGACTGTTCTGGTTTTACACAAATGGTTTATAGACTTTCTGGCTATTCCCTTCCTAGAGATGCATATCAACAAGCTGTACTTGGGGAAACACTTAGTTTTATTGAAGAGTCTGAACCTGGAGACCTTGCCTTTTTCGATAATGAGGAGGGTAAGATTGTTCATGTTGGTATTATCCTTTCCGATAATTATATCATTCATGCCTCCGGTAAAGTGCGACTGGATAGATTAGATCAAACCGGAATATTTAATGCTGAGGAAAATGGACATACTCACAAACTAAGGGTGATAAAAAAAATTATTCCCTAGGTATTTCCATTCATTAGTTGCTTATATTATTGCTCTCAATTTTTAATATTGACAACCATGAATATCAGCAACTTTATGCACCTTCAACAAAATAAAAATGGGGTTCCCGTGCCATTTTTCGACATGTCTGTTGCAGCAGGTGAACCTTCCTATGTATCCCATTCCTTTCAAGAGACCATTAATTTGGATGCTGAATTGGTGATCAATAAAAAAACTACTTTTTGTGTACGAGTGGCTGGACAAAGCATGATTGATGCAGGAATTGATGATGGTGATCTTCTTATTGTTGACAAATCCCTACATCCCGAAAATAATAATATCGTTTTGGCAGTGATCAATGGAGATTATACCGTGAAAAGACTGTATCGAAATGAAGAAGGACTATACCTACAACCGGCAAATCGCAATTTTTCACCGATAAAAATTACAGAGTTTATGGATTTCCGACTCTGGGGAGTGGTAACAGGTGTTATTAAAAAACTCATTTAGTTTTTTGGAGCATCATCCAGTAGATCCATCAGCTTGTCCAGGTTTGGGCTTAAAATAATCTCAGTTCTCCTATTTAAAGACCTGCCCTCTTCTGTTTCATTGTTGGCAACAGGTCTGTA
The DNA here is from genome assembly GCA_963976435.1 of uncultured Cryomorphaceae bacterium. Taxonomy (GTDB): domain Bacteria; phylum Bacteroidota; class Bacteroidia; order Flavobacteriales; family Schleiferiaceae; genus CAKZNE01. The sequence goes on from CAXBKQ010000005.1 coordinate 9,747, forward strand.
TTGACCAGCTCCGGAAGCTATTATCCTCTTACCTTCAATAGCATACTCTTCGGTAAATAATCGGGCAATGGTTAAAGATCTTGCGGTGCTTAATTCCCAATTATCCTTGTATTTAATTCGTATGGGTTTTGTATCTGTATGTCCAATTATCTCAATGTTTATATCCTTATTCTTTTTTAACACTTCCGCCACCTTGCCAATAGCATCTTGTCCTTCTTTATTAAGATTTGCACTGGCTGATGGAAATAATAATTTGTCGCTCAAGGAAATATATACTTTTCCATTTCTCACTTCTACACTCAAATCTTCCGTTTCAAAATTCACAAGTGCTGCGGCCATAGTGGCTTTAAGACGATTCACAGCCTCCTGCTGTTGTTGAAATTGAGCTTCCAAGGCCATTAAGCGTTTTGCCCTAGCCGCTAATGCCTCATCCTTATTCTCTATTTCCTCGGATTGTAGACTTAATTGACTTTCTAAATTTGCTAATTCCTTGCTTGTTTTGGTTTGATAGCTATCAAAATTTGCCGAAATTTTCTCTTTTAGCAACTGTAATTCCTCATTCTTCTTATCTAATTGACTATTGCTCATTTTCTCTTTCAGCAATTCATTTTCAAGACTATAGTATTTCTTTTTGCTTACACAAGAACTCAATCCTAAAAGCAAAAGAAGGGTAAAAATAAAAGGGGGAAACTTTATGGACATAGTGCTAAAATAATTTTATTCAAACCTAAGAATTTCAATGAATAAAGGACTCAAAACACCATGCTAGATTTATAAAAAAAGAGGAAAACAACATAATAGGTTTCCTACTAATAAATTTGAATTGTGGCCAGCAAAACCTAATGGTGGATATTTTTTTAAACAATTAATTCTTGAAATAAATGGAATAACTCAAAACTATTTTATGAAAAATCCATAATAACAAATGCAATTCCGGAACAGTAAAGCGAATACCGCAAAACGAATGCAAAATTAAACTAACACACTATGAAAATGATATAAAGTACAGAAAAGCAAATGCCAATATTTAATTTCAATTTTGGTTGACAAACCGACGGGTATAAGTTTGGCTCAAACTAAATGGTGGCTTTTTAGCCTAAATACTTTAATCATTATGCCGACTCCTAAATGTCAATTTTTCCTAAGCATCCTAATATTATTATTGAGCTATTCCAAAATAAATGCACAGGTAGAACTGAAATTTAATTCACTTTTTTTCATCTATAGGGAGTATGGACTAGCATTGGAAACACCCTTATTAAAAAAATCATCCTTAAACTTTAAAATTAGTGCATATAATCCCCCTAAAAAACCAGATCCTCGGCCACTTATCGATTTTAGTAATTTGTTTTACCATTATCATGATGCTATTTTCCTTAGCACCGAATATCGATACTACCCTGAAGCCATCGAATTACAAAGAAAAAATTGGTTTTATGGGGGTTCCCTAAAATATAGATACACCTATCATGAGGATTTTTCAGAAGAAACTCTAGGTGATCCTTCTGATCTGAAAAGTTTGAGAAGTGTTGAAATTAGTCAAACAAGTTATTCCCTAGCCATCGGCTTCATATCAGGATATAAGTTCAAAATAAGGGACCATATATTTTTAGAATTTTACTCTCAAATAGGTCGGTATATTATGCTGAACACTGTTTATTCCCATGGTTTTGACTTTGAAAAACAATATCCCAATAAAAAGAGATATGATGGTGATGGAATTCCAAGGTTGGATTTTAGATTATTGCTTAACCTCAATTTACGATTGTAATTAATTATTAAGAATGAAAAAGACCAGTATTAGAATAATAAGTAAGCATATGAAAACCATTTACTCTACAGTATTATTGAGTCTATTTCTCTTCAACATTTTTCCGAATAATCTTCACGCCCAAATAGAGTTGAAAACGGATTTACTGGTATTCCTTCATAGAGAAATTGGATTAGCCATTGAGACTCCAATTTCCGAAAACTCCTCAATAAATTTTGAAGCTGCCATTTTTATATCCCCTAATGAACCAAAATATACTGGAGTAGGAAAAGGGATTGATTTTTCCTTATTCCACTACCACGATGCCTTCTTTTTTGGATCTGAATATCGCTACAACATAAAATCCGAAAACCAAAAGAAGACCTTTTTTATTGGAGGGTCCATTAAATACAGATACACCAAGCGTGAAAAATTTGACTACGTTTTCAATTATCCAGTTGGCACATCGCGGACCACTATTACAGATATTTGCCAAGAAAGCCACTCCCTAGGGATAGGAATTCTCTTTGGTTTTAAGCGTAAACTGAGTTCGAGGATATTTTTAGAGTCCTATTGCCAAATTGGGCGTTTCGATATTTTGTCAGTTAAATACTCCAATGCTTTTGATGTTGTGAAAACTTATCCAAATTCAACTGCTCCTTACGGAGACGAATTACCGAGGCTAGACTTCCGTATTTCAATGAACCTCAATATCGTCCTTAGTAAATAATTGAAATATTGAGCTTTAGGATAAAAAAAACCCTTCTAAAATTAGAAGGGTTTTTCATTTTGCGGAGAGAGAGGGATTCGAACCCCCGGACCCGTGAAGGTCAATAGTTTTCAAGACTACCGCATTCGACCACTCTGCCATCTCTCCTAGCGGGCTGCAAAAGTAAAAATATTTTTTTCTCTACAAACAACCATGACCATTTTTTGAAGTCAAATACTTAAATTTACGCTTTGACACTTTTTTATATGAAAAAATATATCCTCCTCCTATTCATACTTTTCCTCTCTATCCCAATGGCACTCGGAAAAAATTTGGGATTGGATGTTTCTTATGCTCAATATATGACCGGAAACAATCAAGCCTATATTGAAATATACTTTGCAGTTGATGGCAATACACTCAGTGTTGGTCAAAAACCTGAAGGAAGCTATTATGGTGGTGTTGAAGTGATTATGAAGTTTTACCAGGATAGCACTTTTATTACCGGAGATAAATTTAGAATCCTTAGTCCTGATTTTACTGACACCTCAATTTTTACAGGAATTTATTTACATCAAGAAAGATATCCCTTGGCAAAGGGAAAATACAGCATCTATTTAGAGCTTTTCGACATCCATAAATCGGAGAAAATTTACAATTTGGAAATCCCCTTGGAAATTTATCTCGGTGGAAATAATCCTTCCATGTCAGCGATAAGCCTTTTAGACCACCATAAAAAAGCGGAAGAAAATAGCCGATTTGCAAAATCTGGGTATGACTTATTTCCAATGGTAAATTCTGGATCCTATTTCTTCACCGAAAATATGAAGTCTATTTCCTACTATACAGAAATTTACAATTTAGATAAGGCGCTAGGAAAAGATTCGGCTTATGTGCTAAAACAGTATGTAGAAAATCGAGATAATGAGAAGGTGAGCTTTAAACATTCTTCCATAAAAAAGAAAACTACCCAAGCTGTGCAGCCTATACTTTCTGGATTTGATATCAGCCAATTGGCAAGTGGTAATTACAATCTGGTTATTGAAGTTTTAAATAAACAATTGGAAACAGTAATTAAAAAGAAAGTAGCCTTTTATAGAAGTAATCCTTCCATGAATATTAATGCCGAAGATATTATGCTCACCGATCTCGAAGGCACCTTTGTTTTCGACATTCGAAATTTTGACACCCTCTACGAATACATAAGCTACCTATACCCTATTAGCGATGAAAGGGCGCAAGACTTTCAAAAAAGACTACTACAAGAAAGGGATGTGAATAAAATGCAAAGTTATTTCCACGCCTTTTGGAGAGCTCAAAATGAAAGTAATCCCGAAGGACAATGGAAGGAGTACCACAGGAATGTGAAAATTGCAAATGAACTTTATAAAACAAGATTGCAAAAGGGTTATCGCAGTCAGATGGGACGAATATTTCTGCTATATGGAAACCCTAGTCAAATAGAAGATCGCAAATTAGAACCTGGTCTACCTCCTTATCAAATTTGGAATTATTTCACCCTTCAAAGTCCCTATTTGGATTTAGTACAAACCAATAAAATCTTCATTTTCGCCGAATTCGATTCCGCAACAAACGATTATGAATTAATTCATTCTGATGCTTATGGAGAATTGAGCAATAGAAGATGGAGATATGACCTTGCACAAGGAAATTACGGTCCTGGCAATAGTATCGACGACAATGGCTTGTCTGATGGAGACGGCTTTGGCTCTAGGCTAAATAATAATATCATAATGCAGGGATCAGGCAATCGCTAAAAACTGGTAGTTTTGCCACATGATTGGATATTACCTAGCCATTGGATTTGGGAAGCTCATTTCCTTCCTCCCCTTTAGGCTTTTGTATTTATTTAGTGACTTTCTGAAATTTTTAATGCAGAATGTATTAAAATACAGGAAGGAGGTTATTGAAGAAAACTTGAAAAAGTCTTTTCCCGAAAAATCTGAAAAAGAAATTGAAAAGCTTAGATCTGGCTTTTATTCCAATTTCGCGGATATCCTTGTAGAGTCATTTAAATCCCTAAGTGTTTCTAGGAAAACCATGGAGAAAAGGTTTGTCCTAAAAAATCCTGAGCTATTTCAAAATTTATACAATCAAGATCAAGGGCTCATAATGGTAATGGGGCATTATACGAATTTTGAATGGACAGCAATGTGCATTCCTCTTTGTGTTCCCAACCCATGTTTTGCCGTTTATCAGCCCTTAAAAAATAAGAGATTTAGCAAAAAAATTGTTTGGATAAGGGAGCAGTTTGGCTTAAAGCTTTTTCCAATGGAAGAAACATATCCCTTCATGCTAAATAATAAGGCCAAAGCACCCCTATATGTTTTTATGGCCGATCAAAGTCCGCACAAAGGAAAAATAAAATACCGTAGCCCTTTTTTAAATCGCAATACTCCTGTTCATTTAGGTGTAGAAAATCTCTCTAAAAAGTGTAATCTTGCCGTTATTTTTATTGAGGTAGAAAGGGTGAAAAGGGGATTTTATGAAGTAGAAGCCAAATTATTATTCGACAAACCCAATGAAAGCCCTGAACATGAAATTACAGATACCCATGTTCAAGCCTTGGAAAAATTGATTAGAAAAAAGCCAGAAGATTGGCTTTGGAGCCATAAAAGATGGAAACATGCCTAAAAAAATAGCAGTCGCCGTACTCAATTGGAATGGTGCTGACTTATTACAAGAATTTCTACCCTCTATACTAAAATATAGTTCTCATTTGGCAGAAATCTATGTAATAGATAATGCTAGTTCAGATGATAGTTTAGAGCTTTTAGCAAGTGATTTTCCAAGTGTAAAAACTATTACAATAAATGATAATTTGGGTTATGCTGGTGGATATAATGCCGGGATAAAATTGATAAGTGAAGAGTTTATCGTTTTATTAAATAGCGATGTAGAAGTTTCTGAGAATTGGTTAGACATCCTATTCAAAAGGTTTGAAGAAGATCCCAAATTAGCCGCCATTCAACCTAAAATAAAAGACTATAAAAACAAAGAGTATTTTGAATATGCCGGTGCGGCTGGTGGTTTTGTAGATCGATTGGCTTATCCATTTTGTAGAGGTAGACTCTTCTATAAATTGGAGAAAGATATTGGTCAATATGAGGATTTTAGAGAAGTATTTTGGGCAACTGGCGCTTGCCTGATGCTTAGGAAATCAGTTTATGAAAAGGTAAAGGGTTTAAATGAAAAGCTTTTTGCCCATATGGAAGAAATTGATCTTTGTTGGAGGATTCACAATGCCGGCTATAAAGTGGCTTGTGATCCCAAATCCATTGTGTATCACCTCGGTGGAGGAACTTTAAATAAGCTTTCACCCAAAAAAACCTATTTAAATTTTAGAAACAGCCTCATTATTATCTTCTTAAACCTTCCTGGAAATGAAGCCTTTACTAAAATCTTAAGTCGCTTAGTTTTAGATGGTGTGGCTGGAATAAAGTTTTTATTAGAAGGAAAGCCTCGGCATATGTTTGCTGTTATTCATGCTCATTTATCCTTTTATAGAATGCTGGCCGGATTGGCAAAAGATAAAAAGAAGCTTAGGCAAAGATCCATGAATGAACTGGCAGGAATTTACCATCAAAGCCTGGTTTGGGACTTTTTTAAACGTAGGAAAACCACATTTGAAGAATTGGATCTTCAAAAAATAAAATCTTATTTCAAATAATCCCTTCGAAAAGATTCAATAGCTATTCGATATCCATCTAAGCCAAAACCTACAATAAGACCCTTAGAATAAGGAGAAATATGGGAATGCGCCCTAAAGCTTTCCCTTTGATGGATATTGCTAATATGAACTTCCACCACCGGAGTTTTTACGGCCATCACTGCATCTGCAATTCCTATAGAAGTATGAGTAAAAGCACCAGCATTTAGAATAATACCATCTACCTCCATTTTTTGAATACTATCGATAATTTCATTTTCAGCATTAGATTGAAAGTATTGAATCTCCATATGGGGATAGGCAGCTTTCAACTTTTCTAAAAAGCCTTCAAAAGTTTCGGAACCGTAAATTTCAGGTTCACGAGTTCCCAAAAGATTTAAATTCGGGCCGTTGATTATTCCTATTTTCATATTTACCGTCGTAAATTAGTGCACTAAATTAAGCCTATTTCATGAACTGGTCTCAAGGGATTAAAGACTTTAAAAACTATCTTAAGCTAGAACGCGGTCTTAGCCAAAACACCATTGATTCCTACGAATTGGACCTAGAAAAACTAGCCCATTTTTCAGAAGAAGATAATTGGAAACCCCTAAACCTCGACTTCGATGACCTCCAACAATTTGTTCATGCCCAAGCAAAAATGGGAATTAGCGCCAGATCTCAAGCCAGATTTATTTCCAGTTTCAAAAGCTTTTATAAATTTTTATTGTTGGAAGATTATATTGATATCAATCCAACAGAACTACTTGAAGCACCAAAATTAGGCCGTAAACTTCCCGATTTCTTGAGTAAAGATGAAGTAGATAAAATCATAGCCGCTATAGATATGAGCAAGGCAGAAGGGCATAGAAATAAAGCCATGTTTGAGATTCTATATGGCTGTGGACTGAGGGTTTCGGAATTAACAGATCTTCGCCTATCAGATTTATTTTTGGATGACAATATTATTCGAGTAACCGGAAAGGGAAATAAAGAACGGTTGGTTCCTATAAATGATTTTGCTATTAAATTCCTTAATATTTATTTACAAGAAGTTCGTGTACATCAAGAAATACAAAAGGGACAAGAAGATTTTATTTTCCTTAATCGAAGGGGTAAAAAATTGACTAGAGCAATGATTTTTACTTTGAGCAGAAACTTAGCCGAAACTGCTGGCATAAAAAAGAAAATTTCACCTCATACTTTCCGCCATAGTTTTGCAACTCATTTAGTGGAAGGAGGGGCCAATCTCAGGGCAGTACAGGAAATGTTAGGCCATGAAAGTATCACTACCACAGAAATTTACACCCATTTAGACCAACAGTATTTAAGGGAAACCATCATGAGTTTTCATCCTCGTAGTTGAAACCTATTTAATAGGCCAATAATTGCTCTAAATCTTTAGCCCAGCTATTAGCTGGTAAAAATCCATTTTCCAAAACCTGAGCAAAGGGTACAGGGGTGTCTAAACTTCCAACTCTTTTTACTGGGGCATCTAAAGACTCAAAACAATTTTCAGTAATGAGTGCAGAGATATCTGAAGAAATTCCTCCAAAAAGGCAATCTTCTTGAAGAATTAAAGCCCTTCCCGTTTTCCGAACCGAATCATAAATCATTTCTTCATCCAAAGGCATCAGGGTTCTCAAATCAATTAAATCAGCAGAAATATCTGGGTGTTTTTCTAAATAATCCAATGCCCAATGAACTCCTTGTCCATAGCTAATTATACTTACTGAATTCCCTTCCTTAAGCTTAGCTGCCTTACCAATTGGGAGATTGTAATATCCTTTTGGAACCTCCCCATAAACACTTCTATAAAGTGCCTTATGTTCAAAGAATATTACCGGATTCGGTTCTTCAATAGCGCTTATCAACAAACCCTTGGCATCCGCAGGAAAGGCTGGGTAAACGACTTTTAATCCGGGTGTATGGGTATACCAAGCTTCATTACTTTGGGAGTGAAAAGGCCCTGCAGCAACACCTGCTCCTGTAGGCATTCGAATCACTACATCTGCTTTTTGTCCCCATCGCCAATGAATTTTAGCGAGGTTATTAATGATTTGGGTAAACCCTTCCGTAGCGAAATCTGCAAATTGCATTTCCATTACGGCCTTATAGTTCTTAATAGATAGTCCTAAGGCCGCACCAACTATCGCCGACTCACAAATTGGGGTATTTCTAACTCTTGCTTTTCCAAACTCCTTAACAAAACCATCGGTAATCTTAAAAACACCGCCATATTCGGCAATATCTTGCCCCATAATTATCAGCTCGTCATACTTTCTCATGGACTCTCTCAATCCATCACTAATGGCATCAACCAGTCTTATGTTTTTAGTTTCCTTTGCAGCTTCAACAAGGGTTTGTTCAAATGGAGCAAAGAGATCTTTTCTTTCCTTTTCCGCATCAAAGACAATATCTTCCTCTTCAAATGAATTGGTGAAGGCATCACTTATTTCCTTTTTAATTTTTTCGGTTAACTCCTCATTTTGTTCTGGACTTAAAATTTCTTCATCCATTAAAAAGCCTCTGAAATTTTCAACAGGATCTTTAAGAGCCCATTTATCTTGAAGGCCATCAGGATAGTATTTGGTTCCAGAAGCCTCTTCATGACCTCTCATTCTAAAGGTTTTACATTCTAGGATAAAAGGTCCTGGTTTCTCCTTCATTTCTTGAGCGATGGACTGAATATTATGGTAAACATCCAAAATATTATTCCCATCTACACTTTTTCCTTTTATCCCATAACCAATAGCCTTATAAACAAAACTTTTAGTTCTAAACTGTTCTTTGGATGGAGTGGAAAGTCCCCATTGGTTATTCTCAATTAGAAATATTACCGGAAGATCCCAAACAGCAGCAACATTTACAGCTTCGTGGAAATCTCCTTCACTAGCGCCACCATCACCTGTAACTACTAGTGTAACTTTTTTCTCTTTTTTTAATTTTGAGGCCAAGGCTATACCATCAGCAATACCCATTTGTGGACCTAAATGAGAGATCATCCCTACTAAATGATGATCATTACTTCCAAAATGAAAAGATCGATCCCGTCCTTTGGTAAATCCATTGGCCTTACCTTGAAATTGAGAGAACAATCTATCTAAGCTAATCCCTCTTGTGGTGAACATACCCAAATTACGATGCATGGGTAATAGATATTCATCGGAATCCAAAGCTAAGGCTGCTCCAACGGAAATTGCTTCTTGGCCATAGCCAGAAAACCACTTGGAAATTCTACCCTGTCTTAATGCAATAAGCATCTTTTCTTCTATCAGTCTGGGCTTTAAAATTGCCTTGTACATTTCTAACAATTGCTCATTGGAAAGGCCCTTTCGCTGAAATCTCATATTCTTATAATTATTGGCTCAAAATTAGCCTAATTTAATAATGTCTGCTTAACACTAAAAGGAATAAATTCGCCGCGTGTCAGGCAAGAAACTCATTTTTATCATCAACCCAATTAGTGGTACTAAAAACAAGTCCGCAATTCTAAAACAAATTGCGAAAAGAATCCCTAATTATGTTTCAGAATATGAAGTTTTTTATACCCATGGACCTTCTCATGCCACAGATTTAGCCAAGAAAGCCGTTAAAGCTAAAGCGGATATAGTAATTGCCATTGGTGGTGACGGAACTGTAAATGAAACAGCATCAGGGCTTTTGCATTCCAATACCCTTTTAGGGATTATCCCTACAGGATCTGGAAATGGATTATCTCGGCATTTGGGAATTCCTACGAATGTTGGAAAGGCCCTAAGATCTTTAAAAAACAGTGAGCCTTTTTGCATGGATGTTTGCACAGTAAATGGCATTCCTTTTTACAATGTTGCTGGGATAGGATATGATGCCAAAGTGGCCCATGATTTTTCCAAAAAGAGCAAAAGAGGCTTTGGCAGTTATTTACAAAGTATTGTAAGGCTATGGTTTTCCTATAAACCCAAATCCTATCAGCTAAAATTTGATGGAATAAAACTAAAAACAAAAGCCTTGATGGTAAGTTTTGCCAATGGCTCTCAGTTTGGAAACAATTTTTATATAGCGCCAAATGCCAAGCTTAATGATGGACTTATGGATATTGCCATCCTAAAAAAATTCCCCGATTTAGCTATTCCCATTTTCACCTACCAAATCTTCAAAAAAAAGATTGATGAGTCGAAATATTCCGATATGTTTCAGGCTAAAGAAGTATTTGTAAAACAAAAAAGTGAGAAAATTCATTTGGATGGTGAACCTTTTCAACTAGGAAAATCGCTACATTTTAAGGTTTTGCCAGGTGCATTGAATATCTTAGCACCCAAAGAATTTATCAATGAGCGACAATCAAAATATTCCCTCTCTGGATCTAGCTGATTTTCTTTCGGGAAATGAAGATCAAAAAATGAATTTTGTACAAAAGCTAGGAAAGGCTTATGAAGAAATTGGATTCGTATCCATTAAAAATCACGGATTAAGCGATACCCTTTGTGACAGTCTTTACCAAGAGGTTCAAAACTTTTTTAACCTCAGCACAGAACAAAAGGCCAAATATGAAATTGAAGGCCTTGCCGGACAACGAGGCTATACCTCATTTGGAAAGGAACATGCCAAAGGAAGAAATACAGGCGACCTTAAAGAGTTTTGGCATTTTGGACAGTATGTAGAGGATAATGACCCTATCATTAAGGAATATCCAGATAATGTTTTAGTTGATGAATTACCCGTTTTTAATACAGTAGGAAAGGAAGCTTATCAAACTCTTGAAAAAGCAGGTCAGTCTATGTTGAGAGCTATTGCCCTCTACCTTGGTTTGGATGAATTTTATTTTGATTCTAAAATCCACAATGGGAATAGTATTTTAAGACCCATCCACTACCCTCCCATTGTAGGTGAACCCAAAGATGCAGTTAGAGCGGCGGAACATGAAGATATTAACCTAATTACCCTATTAATGGGCGCAAGTGCCGAAGGTTTGGAGGTAATGAACAAAAAAGGAGAATATATTGCTGTTACGGCCCTGCCAGACCATATTGTGGTAAATGTTGGTGATATGCTCCAAAGACTTTGCAATAATAAATTGAGAAGCACTACGCATAGAGTGGTAAATCCACCTCGCGAAAAATGGGGGCAATCTAGATTTTCCATTCCTTTTTTCTTACATCCAAGATCGGATATGTCATTAAATTGCCTAGCCGAATGTATCGATGAAAATCATCCTAAAGCCTATAAGGATATTACAGCTGGTGATTATTTAAATGAAAGATTAGCAGAAATAGGTTTGAAGAAATGAGTAAATCAAAAAAACTAAATAGTCTGGAAGATTTGGGTGGCTTTGTTTATAGCACAAATGATAATTTCTCCCTAGAAAATGAGGAGGAAGTTTCTAGCCTAAATCCTGAAAATCAAAATTTAGAAGCCCACCTTGAAAAAAAGGGTCGCGGTGGAAAAGTAGTGGTGATTTTAAAAGGTTTTCAAGGCAGCGATATGGAGCTTAAAGACCTAGCTAAGCAATTGAAAAGCCATTGTGGTGTGGGTGGAAGCAGTAAAAATGGCGAAATAATTATTCAGGGAAATGTTAGGGATAAAGTGATGGACTTCCTTAAAAAAAATGCCTATAAGGTAAAACGGGTGGGGGCTTAGTTTAAGCTTTTGCCAAAAGTTTTTCCCTTGCAATTTGATAAAGGTTCACATATTTCGGTCCTATACTATCTATGCTAAACTTTTGGGCTTGCTGCTTGGCTTGATTTTTAAATTTTTGGAATAATTCCTCATTTTTCAACAGTTCTACACTCTTATTTCCCATAGATTCAATGTCACCAACCTCGGCTGTATAACCAGAGAATCCATCAATATTAACTTCGGGAATTCCTCCAGTATTAGACGAAATAACAGGAACCCCTGCCGCCATAGCTTCAAGGGCCGAAAGTCCAAAACTTTCCTTTTCTGAGGTTAATAGGAATAAATCAGACATACATAGAATACGTTCTACCTCTGTAGTTTTTCCAAGGAATTTAACCTTATGCCCTATTCCTAATTCATTAGCCTGCTGACGAGCTTTTTCCTTTTCCGGACCATCACCTATCATCAGTAAAAGCGCATTAACCTCCTTTTGAATAATATTAAAAACCCCAACAACATCCTGGATTCTTTTTACTGGTCTAAAATTGGAAATATGGCAAATTAGTTTTTCACCCGCCGGGGCAAAGGTCTTTCGGCAATCATCATCATCGTGATAAAGACTTAGGTCTATAAAATTGTGGATCACCTCGATTTCCTTTTTAACATCGAAAATTTCAAGCGTATCCATTTTTAAACTCTCCGAAACTGATGTTACTATATCGGAGTGATTAATGCTAAAGGTTACCGCGGGTTTATAACTTGGGTTTTTCCCAACCAGTGTAATATCTGTGCCATGTAAGGTGGTGATAATAGGAATTTTTATTCCCTTGCTACCTAATATTTGCTTAGCCATATAAGCTGCATAGGCATGTGGAATAGCATAGTGTACATGTAAAACATCCAGCTTATACTTTTCGGCAACATTTACCATTTTGCTAGAAAGAGCAAGTTCGTATGGTTGATATTCAAAAAGTGGGTAGTCCTGAACATTTACCTCATGATAATAAATATTGGGTTTTAAAATATCCAATCTTACCGGTTGACTATAGGTGATAAAATGAACCTGATGTCCATTCTCCGCCAGATATTTTCCTAGCTCTGTGGCCAAAACTCCACTACCACCAAATGTGGGATAACATACTATTCCTACTTTCACAATTGCTCTCTTTCTTGGATAATATTATTTTAACTCTCCCTTTTTATACTTCTCTGTTTTTTCCAATTCCCCCTCCTCATTATAATAGGTCCACTTACCATGTTTTTTTCCATCCTTATAGTTTCCTATTAGCTTAATTTTTCCATCCTCATAAAACTCTTTATAAACTCCTTCTTTTTTACTATCCTCATAAATGGAAATACTCTTTACACTTCCACTTTGGTAAAAGTTTTTAGCTTCTCCTTCAATTTTACCATTTACATAATTATACTCAGTAATAGGCTGACGATCTCCAGCCTGAAAAAACCAAATACCCTTACCGTCCTTTACACCATTTTTATAATAAGTTTCCTCTTGGATAGCTCCAGACTTGTAATACTTTTGATGTATTCCATTTAACTGGCCATTTACATAATTACTCACCTGAATTTTTCGGCCATTGGCCTGATAGCTTTTTACGGTTCCATTTCTTTTACCAGCACTGTAAAACTCCTCTAAAACCAAATCACCTTTATCGGTAAAAACCATTTTAATCCCATCCAATTTACCATCTTTATAGGTACTTAAAAATTGAATCTGACCATTGGGGTGTTTGGTGAAAACAATACTGTCTGGTGTAAGGGTTTGCCCGAATAGGCTAAGGCTCAATATCAGTAAGGCTAGGGATAATAGCTTTTTCATTTTTAATGGCATTATAAATTGCATCTTGTATTCTAGTTCGTGTGGACAAACTTAAGAGTTTTCTATTCTCTGCATCAGGAAAAACTCTATTGGAAAGAAAAATATATACCAATTCCTCATCTGGATCCGCCCATGCTAAAGTTCCCGTAAATCCACTATGTCCAAAACTAGATTTTGAAGCTAAGTCGCTCGCTGGTCCAGGGCCTTCAATTTGGGGTTTGTCAAAACCTATTCCCCTTCGGTTTTTAGTTTTACAATATTGACAACGAATAAATTCCTGTACAGTAACCGAATCAAAATATCTATGCCCTCCATATTCACCATAAGCCATATACATCTGCATCATTTTGGCTAAATCATTGGCATTGGAAAACAAACCAGCATGTCCGGCTACACCACCTAACATGGCCGCCCCTTGATCGTGAACATTTCCTTTTAAGGTTTGCTTTCTAAATGTTTTATCATTCTCTGTTGGCACCACTAGATCTGAAGCAAAAAAATCAAGAGGTCTGTAGGTCATTGTATAAGCACCAATGCTATTGTAAAATTCCTTCCTTACAAGGTCTTCAATTTTTTCTCCTTCTATATCTTCAATTATTTGCATTAAAAGATAATAGCCCAAGTCGCTGTATTTATATTCCTTTCTTGTCAATAGTTTAGAGTCCAATATTCTTCTTAATATAGTATCCCTCATGGATCTCCTGCCATATAAATCTTTGGCAACTACTAAGGGGAAATCAAAACTCCTTTTGCTGGAATAAAAGGCGTCATAAGTCTCAGGTTTTATTGTTTCTACATAAAAGGGAATCCAGGGTTTTAGTCTTGCCTGATGAGCAAAAATCTCCCTTAAAATCAAATTCTCCTTATTGGTGCCGATAGCTTCGGGTAGATAGTCTGATAATTTTTTGTCTAAATCCAATTTCCCCTCCTCTGTTAGCTGCATTAAAAGAGGAACGGAAGCAGCCATTTTGGTAATAGAAGCTAAATCATAAATATCATAAAGGCTCACCTTTCTTTTTTTACTATAAGTATGATGTCCAAAAGATTTTTGATAGACCACCTTACCTTTTCTAGCTACCAAAACCTGGCAACCCGGTGTTGCTCTGCTGGCAATTGCCTCTTTTACCAGCTCATCAATTTTTTGAAGTTTCATAGCATCTAAACCCACTTCTTCTGGAATGCCATAACCCAATCTTTTTAAGGACTTAGTTTTTAGTCCAAATCCAAGCTCATATAAGTCCGTGCTGGTTACCGGCAATTCACCTTGAGAACCTTGTGCACCAAAAATTATTTGTGCTGCAATACTTTCTGATGCAGGATGGTTTTGATAGCTTATCATTAAACCTTTGGCGAAATCTGTTTCCGGAAAATATTTTAAGGAATAGGGATTGGCGAATAGATTTACGATCAATTCATTTTGGAGGGCAATTTTTTTAACAAAATTTCGGATTCTCGAAGAAACTTTATAAGATTTCCATGGATTTTTATTGGAAGTATAAACTCCTACAATCACCAAGTCATAATCTGCCAATTTACTAAGTAATTGAGCGTCAGATTGCTTTCCATAGAGAAAGTGATCTACCTCAGCATAATACTTAAGAGTTTTATGGAATTCGCTTCCTATATCTACCCCAGCTGTAATACAGGCGATTTTTTTGTTTTCCAAATTTTGGATGGGAATAAGGTGATCTCTATTCTTTACAATGGTAATGGCCTTGCTATAAATATTTCGTGTAAGAACATCGGCTGAAACGGGATTTATATCTTGAACAAGAAATTCGGTGTCTACATACTTTTTTACTTCCAAACCCATCCAGCTTTTAGCTGTCAATATTTTAAATACCCTCCAATCTATTTCCTCTTCTGTAATTTTTCCAGCATTTATGGCTTCCTTAATTTTTAAGATGGCTGTTGGAACATCCTGAGAAAAAAGTAAAATATCATTACCCGCCAAAAGGGCCTCTACATCTACTTCCCCTGGTGGGTATTTATTGGCTACACCACCCATGTTTAAGGCATCCGTAAATACCAAGCCATTAAAATTCATCTTCTTTTTAAGATAATCAGCGATCACCTTTTTAGAAAGAGAGCTAGGTTTGGAGCTAGCATCCATGGCTGGTACATTTAAATGCGCAGCCATTATTGAACCCAGACCATGATTTATCAATTCCCGATAGGGATAAAGCTCTACACTATCCATTCTGGCCATGGACTGGTTTACACTAGGTAATGTTTTATGAGAATCTTTGTCGGTATCACCATGTCCAGGAAAATGCTTGGCGCAAGCCAAAATATGTTTATCCTGCATACCACACATATAGGCATCTGAAAGCTGACTAACATTATAGACATCCTCACCAAAGGACCTGGCATTTATAATAGGATTATTGGGATTAGTATTAATATCCACTACCGGCCCAAAATTGATGTTTACACCCAGTCGTTTACAATGATTGGCAATTTCTTCACCCATTTTGTAGGCAAGATCATTGTCTTTGGTGGCTCCAACGGTTAATGGCCATGGAAGTTTATAGCTACTATCAATTCTCATTGCCAGTCCCCATTCGGCATCCATGGCTATCATTAGGGGTAATTTACTGGCTCTTTGAAAATCGTTGGTAAGCTTGGCCTGCCTTATGGGTCCACCTTGGAAAAATATTAAACCACCGATATGATGGTTTTCTATAAGATTTAATATTTCCTTTTTATGGGCTGCACCTTTATTGGAATAGGCAGCAATCATAAAAAGCTGGCCTAATTTTTCATCCAAGCTCATCCCTTTTAATTTTGAGGAAGCCCAGGCGGTATCGCCATTCCAAATAATCGAATTCATGGATCTGTCCTGAGCATGGAGACCAAGGAATGCCAAGGAAAAAAGAACGATAAAAATCTTAAATGAATTCATAAATTTTCAGATGTATTCAGCTAAAGTAAAGAGATATTAAGGCCATTATTAAGGATAGGTTAATAATTATTCAATAGTGATTTGTTGATAGATATTTAGGTACAATCATTGATCTAAATTTAAAAGACAAGAATCTTCTTTCCCTTTTATTTTTTCTGCTTATTTTTAGAAAACGCTAAGAAGGGGAAACTCTTATTTGACTTAAAAATTTAAATTTGCAAACTATGGAAGCACCAAAACTCCCCACAATATTTAAAAATCAAGGATCTAGAGGTTTTGATTATCAGCCTATGTATTATGATGCTGAAAAAGAAAGAAGAGATGAACTTGTGCGTCGTTTTGAAGGAAAGGACGCCGAAAGGACGAAGGAGTCTTTCAGAACTAAAATGGCTTCCGATTGGGGAAGTAGAAGAGGTGGACAAATCGGGAACTCCAATTATAGAGTGCTCGCCATCGTTGCTGGATTATTAATTATCACCTATTTTATCTTATTGAATTAATGCCTGACATTATTCAACTTCTTCCCGATAGTGTAGCCAATCAAATTGCCGCCGGGGAAGTGGTTCAAAGGCCAGCATCTGCTATAAAGGAATTGCTGGAAAACAGTGTAGACGCCGGAGCTACAGAAATAAAACTCATTGTAAAAGATTCTGGAAAAACCCTTCTTCATGTAATTGATAATGGTAAAGGGATGTCTGAATCTGATGCTCGTATGTCTTTCGAGCGCCATGCTACTTCCAAAATTAAATCTGCAGAAGATATTTTCGAAATTCAAACCAAGGGATTTCGTGGTGAAGCTTTGGCCTCTATCGCCGCGGTAGCTCAAGTGGAATTGAAAACCAAACAAGAAGGTCAGGAATTAGGAACCATTATTAGAATTGCAGGAAGCTCAGTAGAAAATCAAAAGTTTGGTAATACTCCTAAGGGCACTTCCATAGAGGTGAAAAATCTCTTTTATAATATTCCGGCCCGAAGAAATTTTTTAAAATCGAATAATGTTGAACTAAAGCATATTATCGATGAGTTCGAAAGGTTGGCCATCCCTCATCATCATATTCACTTTTCTTTTTACCACAATGGAAGTGAGCTTTTCAACCTTCCTTCAGCGCCATTAAGACAGAGAATTGTAAATGTTTTTGGGAAAAAATTCAATGAAAAGCTTGTCCCAGTAAATGAAGAAACAGCAATTTTAAAACTTAGTGGATTTATAGGTAAGCCTGAATTCTCCAAAAAAACTAGAGGTGAGCAATTCTTTTTTACGAACAATAGATTTATAAAAAACAACTACCTACACAAAGCAGTATGCACAGCATTTGAAGGATTGATGAGTGAAGATAGCCATCCCTCCTATTTTCTATTTCTGGAAATTGACCCCTCCAAAATTGATGTAAATATTCACCCTACCAAAACAGAGATAAAATTTGAAGATGAAAGGGCGATTCATACCATTATTAGAACTGCAGTAAAACACGCTTTAGGCCAATACAATATTTCCCCGAGTTTAGATTTTGAGACTGATCAACAATTTAATATTGCGCCACCGCCCATGGGTAGTCATATTGAAGCTCCAGGAATAACCGTGGATACTAGTTTTAACCCCTTCAATGATAGGCGAAAATCAAAAGTTGGCTATAGTTCCCTTCAGGCCTCCGGAAAGCCCAGTGAAAATCAAGATTGGGAGAGTTTGATGAATCAAATTCCAGAAATTGGCAGCGACTTGGAGCAGCAATCCGAATTGGGATTGGATGATGGATCCATGGTAGAAAAAAAATACTACACCCAAATTGCCAAGAAATATATTTTCACCAATCACGGCGAAGGTATTATTATGATTCATATCCAAAGGGCTCATGAAAGAATATTGTTTGAAAGATTTAACAAATCCCTGAAAAGCCATAGTAGCGCTAGCCAGCAGCTATTATTTCCACAAACCTTATCCTTTAATTCATCAGATTTTAGCCTCATTAAAAATCTCTTGCCCAAATTGGTTTCCCTTGGCTTTGATGTTGATGAATTTGGAAAAAATGAGTTGATAGTAAATGGCATTCCATTAGAAATGGAGGAATCTTCCCTAAACTCTATTTTTGAGCAGATTATAGAAAATGAAAAAGACTTTAATTCTAAAGCTGAAGAAGCACAATTAGAATATATTGCCAAAATAATGGCCAAAGTGTCAGCTTTAAAAACTGGCAAGAAAATGGAGCAAAGGGAAATGCAGCAATTGGTAGACGAATTGTTTGCCTGTTTAAGTCCAAATATCAGTCTTGGAGGAAAAGCAGTAATAGTAAATTTAGGACTTGCAGATATAGATAAATCATTTAATTAATGTTTCAAAGAGGAGGAATTAGTGTTTTACCGGAAGTGATCAAAAATTTATTGATCATTAACGCCTTGTTTTTTGTGGCCAGCCTTATAAGCTTAGCTACTTCCAATGGAGCAACAAATTTGAATAGCATTTTAGGATTATACAATCCTGCATCTCCACATTTTCAGCCCTACCAAATTGTAAGTCACATGTTTATGCATTCCAATGTGGATTTTACACATTTGTTTTTCAATATGTTTAGCCTTTGGATGTTCGGTACCAATCTTGAAAATTTTTGGGGAGGAAAAAGATTTTTGATCTATTATATCGCCACAGGAATTGGAGCAGGCTTACTATATGCTCTGTTTAATTATATAAATGCACAATTTTTTATTGCTCCAGATCTTATCAATAATTACGGACTTAGCTCCGCTGAACTATCCAGACTTGTAGAAGAAGGATCTAATGGCAATAATTATATTCAACCTCTGAGAAGTTATCTAGCCAGCTTTAATATGCCAATGGTAGGAGCTTCGGGGGCGGTTTATGGAATATTGCTGGCCTTTGGTATGATGTTCTCAGAATCAAAAATCCACCTCTACTTCCTCTTCCCAATTAAAGCCAAATATTTTGTTGCCGGATTAGGAGCTCTCCAATTGTTTAGTGCTATCCAAAATGATCCAAATAATAATGTAGCTCATATAGCTCACTTAGGTGGAATGCTGATCGGATACATTTTAATTAAGTACTGGCAAAAGAAAAATTGGCGATAGCTGAATATGGCAAGTTTAAAAGACAAAATAGAACAGCTTTATAAAGATGGTGATGCCATGATCAAATTGATCTTCATCAATGTAGCCGTTTTTGTGTTTTTTTGGTTTTTAGCCCTTCTCGACTTTTTATTCAAAATAAATACTTCTGGTGCCTTTGAATATTATACGGTTTTGCCAAGCAACCTTTCGGAGTTTATCTTTAAACCTTGGACCCTCTTTACCTATATGTTTAGGCATGCTGGTTTTGTTCATATTCTCTGGAATATGCTCTTCTTCTATATTTTCGCCAGGACCTTCATTACTTATTTAGGTGGTAAAAAGTTATTTAGCACCTTTATCCTCAGTGGTATATCAGGAGGAATCCTGTACATGCTTGCCTATAATATTTTTCCAGCCTTTTCGGATGTAGTGGGAGTTTCAAACAATAGAGGTGCTTCTGGAGCCATAATGGGTGTGGCGGTAGCCATTGCCACCTATGCACCACATGCAGAAATAAGCCTTCCTTTTAATATTAGGATTCGCTTATTGTGGATAGTTCTTTTTTCAATTGTTAAAGATCTCGTGTTTTTTCCTGAAGGAAATAATGCGGGTGGACTTTTAGCACATTTTGGTGGAGCCATTTTTGGATATATCTCCATTCGTCAATTTCAAAAAGGAAGGGACTTAACTAGTGGTTTTGATAAGTTTATGGATAGCATTGCGAATTGGTTTAAGCCAAAATCTAAAATTAAAAAGGTGTATTCCAGTGGGAACAAGTCTAGATCAAATAGCACGGCTGTTCGAACTAATAAGGACCAGGAAAGGGTAAATGAAATTTTAGATAAAATTAGTCGCTCAGGCTATGAGAGTTTGTCTAAAAGTGAAAAGGACTTTTTATTTAAATTCGGAAAGGACTGATATGGCTAAGGCTAAAAAACGATCTTTAATTAATGGTCTTATTTACAGCCTCAACATTTTAGCGGCTCTGGGATTGCTTGCCTCGTATTTAGCTTTTTATGTTCCACCAAATACAATTAGCATTTTTGCATTTTTTGCCTTGGCCTACCCTATTCTATTAGGATTAAACATTCTATTCACCATCTATTGGGCCCTACGGTTAAAAATAAAATTTATTCTATCGGCATTAGTCATTATCATTGGCTTAGGCCATTTTAAAAAGCTATATAAATTTAAAGATAGCAGCAGCTTAATTAGCAATACTGATAAGCTCAAGCTGATGTCTTATAATGTGAGGATGTTCAACTCCTACCAATGGATTCCAGAAGAAGGAATATCCGAAAAAATAAAATCAGAAGTGATTTCTGAATCACCAGATATTTTGATGATTCAAGAATATTATAAAGGTGGAATTACACCCGACTTTGGCTTTAAATATAGTTTTGTAAAACCCACAAATATTAGCGGGAACTATGGATTAAGCATTTTTTCAAATTATCCAATTGTAAATACAGGAGCATTAGAATTAAGAGACCTAGGAGCCAATCAAGCGAGCTATAATAACCAATTTATTTTTGCGGATATAGACTGGAATGGCCGGACTATAAGAACTATTAATATACACCTTGCCTCCATAGGTTTAGAAACCAGCGATTATCAAAGACTTCAAAATCCAAATGAAGGAAGCCAGGAAGAAATTAAGGATGGTTTTCTGAAAATAGTTAAGCAATTAGACAGGGCCTTTAAAAAACGTGCCGAACAAATTATTGCCTTAAAACGTGCCATCAATAGCAGCCCATATCCAGTAATAGTATGTGGAGATTTTAATGACACTCCTCAGTCCTACACCTACCACCAGGTAGATTTATTATTGGAAGATAGTTTTGTTCAAGAAGGAGAAGGCTTTGGCAAAACCTATGCTCGAGGCCCTATTCCTTTTCGAATAGATTATATTTTCCACTCTGATGAATTTAAAACCCACAGTTTTAAAGTTGGAGAAAAAAAGCTTTCGGATCATTTTCCAGTGATTGCAGAAATAGGCATTCAATAATTTTCATTTTAAGATTTCAAAGCTTAGCTTCGGTATTATTATTGCCTAAATAAAATTATGGCCAAAGCTCTTCTTTTTATTCTCCTTTGTATCTCCTCTCCTTTAATCTTTGCGCAGGAGAATGATGAATTGAGAGATATTCTAAATCTCCCCAAAAACGATTGTGAAAAATTTTCAGCACGGCACGCAGATAATATCTCCGACTTTAGACCAGATGATTTAGATTCTATCGCCAAACACCTAGATTTATGGATAGCAGACTGTGGGTATAATGAAGCTGTTTTTAGGGTCTTTATCCTGATAAGCATTCAAGAAGGAGTTTTAAAAGAGGAGGATTTAGGTCCCGATTTTGAATACTTTCTAACAAACTACCAAACCAGGGTATGGGAATCGAAAACCTCATATTATCAAGAGACTTTTGAATTAGACAAAGAATACTTTCTATATGTGCCCCTTAAAAGTGAATTTGATAAATGGACTAAAAATTGGGCGAAAAAACTTTTATACACCAAGGAGTGGGGAGCTTTAGAATTTTATTTTTTAAATATCTATGCCAATGATGAACCCTTTAATAAGGACATCGAAAATTCTAAATACGATTCTATAAAATTTATTCAGAAATGGAGAGCAGAAAAGCTGGAGGAAAGCAAATCTGCAACAGGGCTAAACCTCACTGTAGGAAGCTGGTCTCCTACCGGAATATTAAAAGAATATTTTGATGTTTCTCCAGCTATTGGCCTCTCTATCACCAAGTCTATCGATAAAAACTTTTTAATAGATTTAGGCATCAATTTCAGAATTCCTCAGAATAAAAGGGAATTTAGAATTACCACTCTCGACAGCTCAGAACTTACATCATCGCACCTGGCTATTGAGTTATATGGGAATTTAGCCTATAGAGTTTGGACTTATAAAAGATTTACTATCAGTCCCTATTTAGGTGGAGGTTTTGATCTACTTTATACAGGGGTAGAAAAACCAGCTACCAATGAAGATGAAGAGCCTACAAATTACAGTATCAATACCTACAATATCAATTTAGGTTTAGATTTAAATTTTAAAACTAAAAGCTATAACAGTTGGGGGCTGCGCGGAGAATATGTTATTATGGATTATAATAGAGGCCTTGTAGCATCCGATGATTTAGCTGGAAATGCCATTAGACTATTCCTATATTTCCGATTGAATTTAGGTTGATCCTTTTTTGCATTAGCAGTAAATGATATTGCTATTTTATTCTATTAAACTTTTTCCTTTTTTGCCTTTTCTTGAGCTCTTACATTTCTCTCAATTTTATGCCCAGGTCTAGACCATTTTATTTTACCTTCTTTTCCTTCAACCTCGTGGTTTTCTTTTTGCTTTTTATAGGCTTGTTTTGGTTCTATACCCAATTCCTTAAACATGCTTAGATCATCTTTAATATCAGGGTTTGGAGTGGTTAGAAGTTTATCACCCGCAAAAATAGAGCTTGCACCAGCCATATAACAAAATGCCTGAGTTTCTTGATTCATACTAGTTCTTCCAGCGGATAAGCGTACTACAGATTTTGGCAATACAATTCTTGTTACCGCCACCATTCTAATCATTTCCCAAGAACTAACTACTTGCTGTTCCTCTAAAGGAGTACCTTCAACAGGAACCAGGGCATTTATAGGTACAGATTCGGGTTGAGGATTTAAAATAGAAAGAGTATGCAACATATCGCAGCGGTCCTTCCAAGATTCTCCCATTCCAATAATCCCACCAGAGCAAACGGTTACACCTGTTTTTCTAACATTATCAATAGTTTTTAGTCTATCCTCATACCCTCTAGTTGAAATCACTTCCTTATAATATTCTTCGGAAGTATCTATATTATGGTTATAAGCATAAAGACCAGCATTGGCCAATCGTTTTGCTTGATTCTCGGTAAGCATCCCCAAGGTACAACACACCTCAAGTCCAATTTCATTAACAGTTGAGACCATATCCAAAACCTGCTCAAACTCCTCATTATCCCTTACATTTCGCCAGGCAGCGCCCATGCAAAGACGAGAAGAACCAGATTCTTTTGCCCTTAGTGCCGCAGCTTTTACCTGATGAAGAGTCATCAAATCATTTTTCTCAATATCGGTATGATACCTAGCCGCTTGTGGACAATAACCACAATCCTCTGGGCAGCCCCCAGTTTTTATGGATAATAAGGTGCTAATTTGAACTTCATTCTTGGGATGAAATTCTCTATGAACAGTTGCTGCCTCATATACCAATTCCAGCAAGGGCTTTTCGTATAAGGCATAAATTTCTTCTTTGGTCCAATCTGTTTTTTGCATAAATCAACTATTACTTTCAACTATAATACTAATGGCATTTCCGCCAAAACCAAGGCTGTTAATCATTATTTTTCTTGCCTTCCCCTCACTATTCTTCTTTAAATAAGGTGGGAAGAAAATTTTTCCTGAATGAAGCATCAAAATGGCCATTTCCAAACTCAGTAAACCTGAGGCTCCTAAAGTATGTCCCAATTTCCATTTATTGGAAGTGACTTCCGGAAAATTATCACCAAAAACCTTTTCAATAGCTTTTAGTTCTGCCGCATCTCCTTTTTTTGTTCCTGGAGCATGGCAAATTATTAAATCTATAGTATCCTTTTCATGAGCTTCTAATGCTGCTGTCATAGCCTTTTGGATATTAAAGGCTTCCGAACTTAGCCCAGTTATATTTGGTGCCTTTTCCATGCCATATCCCATTCCGGTAATTCGTGCCAAATAGGCTGTATCTCTTTTTGCAGATTCAATAGAAACACAAGCTGCGCCCTCCCCTAATACCATGGTGTTTGTGTCCTTGTTCAAGTCCAATGATCTATTTGGATATTCACCATTTAATTTAGAGTAAAGACCTAAAGATTTTAACTGTTGTATAAAAAAGGGAGTTAAGGGTGCTTCCGTACCACCTACTAAAACCTTCTCCTTCATTCCAGATTGTAGCCAAACAATTCCTTGAATCAAGGCATGAAAACTGGAACTGCAGGTCATGGAAAGTGTGTCATTAAAACCACCGATTCCAAATTGCCGAGCTACCAATGCCGAAATATTTCCCATGCTTGTTAATGGCGATGTAAAAGGATGGATGGCCTGACCTTTTAAATGGAGTTCATGATTATTTTCCAATTGTTCTGCCGCTCCTCTGGAGGATCCAAAAAATACAGCGCTATCCTCATAATCTTTCCAATCTGTAGTTTCTAAACAAACTTTGCTTACCTGCAAGGCCATCAATAAGCTTTTATCGGCATGTGAAAAAGCTCTATCCCAATCTCTAATTTCCTCAAATATTGGATAGGAAAATTCACCTAGAGGTACCTGCCAATCATTATTCCTTTTTTGGATATAGCTGGAATTGTTGTTGTAGGCATTCAATATCTCCTCAGAATTTTTTCCCAAGGCAGAAATACTTCCCAGTGCTTTTATACCAATGGACAGTTTCATGCCTTAATTCTCATCATTTTGTTTAGCTTCCAACCAGAGCAAAGCTTCGCGAATAGCACTGTAAACCCTATCCAATTGCTTTGGGTTAAAAGACAAGGGAGGGAAAATATAAATCACATTTCCCAATGGTCTTAATAAAATCCCCCTTTCCATAAAAAAGCGGTAAAGGTCATCACGAATAGAACTTAAATAGCCTTTTGAGTCGGTTTTAACATCAAAGGCAAACAAAGTTCCTGTAGACCTCGCGTTTTCAATACAGGGGTGATCTTTTATTTCTTGAACAAAATCTGAATGGCTTTTGGAAAGCCACTGAATTTTATCCAGGTTTTCGGCTTTCAACAATAAATCTAAACTTGCCAAAGCCGCTGCACAGCCTATGGGATTTGCGGTAAAGGAATGTCCATGGTAAAAGGTTTTTAATTTATCATCATCGTAAAAAGCTTGATAAATTTTCTCCGAACAGCTAGTAATGGATAGGGGTAAAAAGCCAGCAGTAAGCGCTTTTGAAAAACACATTAGATCTGGGCTGATATCTACAGAATGTGAGGCAAATAAATATCCTGTTCTACCAAAACCTACAGCAACTTCATCGGCAATGCAAAGCACATCAGCAGATTTAGCCATCTGCATCAGCTTTTTTAGGGCTTCGGGCTCGTACATTCTCATTCCCGCCGCACCTTGAACCAGAGGTTCATAAATAAATGCTGCTACATCACCCGGTTCAATGGCCTTTTTCATAGCCTCGAATGACTTTTCCTCATCACCTTTTTGAGGTAGTGGAATATGAATTACTTCAAAACATAGCTTCCGAAAGTGATCGTTGAATACGGAAGGACCACTTACAGCCATAGCTCCAAAGGTTTCGCCATGGAAGGCCTCTTCAAAGGCTATTATTTTGGTTTTCTGTATTCCTTGATTTAGAAAATACTGTATGGCCATTTTTACAGCAATTTCCACAGCTGTAGAACCATTATCGCTATAAAAAACCTTGCTTTGATTCAGCTTTACAACCGCTAGTAATTTTTCCGCTAATTCTATGGCTGAAGGATGGGTAAAGCCAGCGAAAATTACATGTTCTAGTTCCAGCATTTGCTGGTGTATCCTTTCTACAATATCCTTTTGAGAATGTCCATGTAAATTCACCCACCAGGAGGAAATTGCATCTAGGTATTTGTTGCCTTCTTCATCGATTAAATAACTTCCTTCACCTTTTACAATAGCTATAGGGTCGTCTATAGTTTTCATTTGTGAATAAGGATGCCAAATCACATTTTTGTCTCTTTCAATCCAATCCATCTAATATCTTTAAAAGTCTTACTCTAATTTTTTCAGCCTCCAATGCAATAGACCCTGAATTAAGTAATTCCATATTATCAATCCACAAAACCTTTTCTTGCAAGCCCGAAAAATGCTTGAGAATAATATCCTCAGATTCAATATTTCTAGTTCCTGTAAAAATTAATGCCCCTATTTCTAGTCCTTGGGATTTGAGCATCTCCAAGCTTAAAAGGCTGTGATTTATACTGCCCAAATAGGCCTGGGAAACAAGAACAATAGGAACATTAAGATGTTTTATCAAATCCAAAATACATTCGCGATCATTTAAAGGAACCATTAATCCTCCAGCCCCTTCAATTATTAGATGATTCTCAGTTTCTGGAATATGGAATTTTTTCAATTCAATTTCCACAGCCTCCTCCTTAGCCGAATAATGAGGAGAAGCAGGGATTTTAAAAGCGTAGGTTTCAGGGTGAATCTTCCCAACATTTTTAGACCACTCTTGGATTTTATGGGAGTCGCTATAATTTAAATCACCACTTTGAATGGGTTTCCAATAATCAGCCTTTAAAGCCTCTACCAGCACAGCACTGGTTACTGTTTTCCCTACCTCGGTTCCTATTCCTGTTACAAAAATCCTTTTCATAGTAAATCCAGCAATAAATCTATTTCCTTTTTAGAATTAAAGGAGTGCAAACATAAACGTAATCCTTCAAAGCCTTTTGCTACGGTGGGCTGTAATACCGGAGCTATATTGATTTTATGTTGAAACATTTTCTGAGAAAGGTCTTTTGCTTTTTGATTCCCAGAAACTTGAATGAATTGGATAGGCGATTTATTTGTTAATATGTTTTGCTTGATTTTTAATTGAGAACGATAATAATTTACGTTTTCCCATAATTTTTCTCTCTCTTCATTCGCTCCTTTAACCTGGCTAAGGCCAGTTTGAAGTGAACGAACTTGATGCGGTGGCAAGGAGGTAGAATAAATCAAACTATTAGCGAAGTTAAGGAGGTATTCTTTTAATAATTGAGAACCCAGCACTGCTGCTCCATGTTGGCCAAAGGCCTTACCAAAGCCAAGCATCCTCGCAAAAATCTTGGATTCCAATTTCAATTCAGAGGCCAATCCTTGACCTTGTATAGCAAAAATTCCATTGCTATGGGCCTCATCCAAAAGTATTGCTGCATCATACTTTGTGGCTATTCCAATCAATTTCTTCAATTCTAAAATACTTCCATCCATAGAATAAAGGCTTTCTACTGCTATAAAAATATTTTTTTCCTCAGCAGCCTCAAGCTTGGATTCTAAATCCCTGAAATCATTATGTTTAAATTTTAGGGCTCGCGCCTGGGAAAGTACTATTCCTTGACGGATTGAATTATGAATTTGGGCATCAAATAAAATAAGGTCGCCCTTTCTTGGAACAGAAGCGAAAAGCGCCAAGTTTGCATCAAAACCCGAATTAAATAATAGTGCTTCTGCATTATAAAATTCAGATAGCTCTTTTTCAAAAGCATGGTGAATATGGTGATTACCCGCTAAAAGGCGAGATCCACCAGATCCTGAAGCTTCTAAATTTTGGGATTCAAATTTCTTAGAAAGGCCTAGATAATCATTGCTAAAAAAATCAATATGGTCGCTTGGCCAAATTTTGAGTTTCCTCAATAAATGATCTTTTTCCCTTTTCTCAAGTCTAGTTTTTAAATTTTCTTGATACTTGTCCACCCTGCAAAAATGCAGATAATATGCTCATGATACTGCTTTTGGACCATGTGAAATATCAACAGCCAAAATCCATTCATCCCCTATTTATCCTTAAGAAGAATATTATTAATCAAAAATCAAATTCACCAATGACCTGGTCCTAACCTTAGAGCCTAACTTATGGAGTAATGAATACAAACCAAAATAGGTTCTTGTAAGGTATAGACTATCTTTTGGACCTCTTGCTGCTTTGGCCTTCCTCAGCATTTTATCCTTAGAAAATCTATCACTCATGCTATAAATTTCCTGGAAATAGTTTCCATCAGCAAAATCAAATTCATCAGCAAAAAATGGAGTACATAATAGATTGTGCATTTCCTGATACATTTTAGAAAAATGTCTTACTTCCTCCTGGGAATCATCTTCCAAAAGAAATTTAAGGTCGAACAAAAGTTTTGTGAATTTTTCATCGTTTTGAGAGATTCCAGGTTCCATCAGGCGGAAATAATTCATATAAAAATCTTCGGGAAATTCCTTTATACAACCAAAATCAATTACACCAAGACTAGCATCTTCTCTCATTAAAAAATTTCCGGGATGAGGATCAGCATGAACCTTTCGTAAGGTGTGGATTTGGAAATCATAGAAATCCCATAAAATTTGCCCTATTCTATCCCTAACATCCTGACTGGGATTTAAAGCTAAAAATTCATTTAGATGTCTTCCCGAAAGCCAATCCATGGTTAATATCCTTTCCGAGCTATATTCGGCATAATACTTAGGAAATTCTAATCCTTCAATATGTTTACAAGACAATGCAATTTCCTTTGATCGCTTTAATTCCAGTTTATAATCTGTTTCCTCAATAAGCCTAGCTCCTATTTCCTCTAGGTAATAATCTAACTCTGAGGAGCTAATTTTAAACATAGAACTCACAATAGGTTTAATAATTCTAAGGTCAGAATGGATGCTATCTGCCACCCCAGGGTATTGAACTTTTACTGCCATGGATTTACCCTCTACTTCAGCCTTGTGAACCTGGCCGATTGAGGCGGCGGCAAAAGCATTTTTAGAAAAACTAGAAAATATTTCTGAAGGGGATTTAGAAAGCTGGTCTCTAAAGGTCTTTACAACAAGAGGATATGAAAGCGGAGGGGCAGAATATTGAGCTTGACTAAATTTTTGAGAAAAAGCACCTGGTAATATCCCTTCATCCATGCTCATCATTTGAGCCACTTTTAAGGCACTACCTTTTAGTTTGCTAAGAGAATCATAAATATCACTTGCATTATCTTTATGCAGTTCTTCTTCATTTCCTTCTCCAATTATTCTTTTGCCGTAATATTTTAGGTAATTTCCACCAACCTTTGCTCCAGTTTTTAGGAAACTTCCTGTCCTTGAAAACTTACTTGTAGGTATTTTGTCCTGTTCTTTCATCGGTTTTGAAAAAGGAATTTACCAAAGTCAATAGCGCTATCCAGGGCATTTTTCTCAATCAAATCAAAACTGAAATGAACTGATTTTTCAATAGCCACATCCGTCTTTTCGAAGCCTTTGCTGCGGTCATCAATCCAAAAATTCAATAAGAACATGAATTGTAGCCACATCATATTATCATAGGTATCACTTAATTTTAACCGGCCTGCAATCTCTTCCTTGGCTATGCCCTCTTGCACCAATCCTTTTGCCCAATCCTTAAAGGCCTTTTTTAATGGTTTCAAATTTTTTGCTTCTCCTTTTAGTATGGATTTAGATTCTGGGTAGCTATTAAGGGCAAAACTTCTATCCTTTTTTAAAAGCTCAAAAAAGCCATAGTAAAAACTTAATAGTTTCTCGCGAACGCTAAAATTTGAAAACTCAGGATCGGCAGTCATTCTCTCCTTTACATTTTGAAATTTAGTAAGCCAAAAAAGCCCAGCGAGTTGATGAAAATCATTGAAAAACTCATAGAATTGAAACTCTTCTATACCTAATTCCTTGCAAAATGAATAAATACTTGGTGGCTCCTTCCCATGTTCCAAAATATATTCTTGATATTTCTGGATGATCATTTCTTCTGTGGCGATTTGCTCTTCATCACTTTTTATTTCTATTTCCATTTTCCTTTTTATTTTGATGTAAAGTTAACGCCGAAGCGCCTCAAACTGTTTCTTAATGGCCTGTTAAAATGAGGCTTAGAATTGGAAAAAGCCTTATTTAGAAATGTTCCAGATAATTATTGGTAAAATGGAAAACATCCTGAACTATTTTTGAGCTATGGAAACAAGAACAATGTTTATTAGCAAGATGCTTTCTAAGATAGAAGGCATAGAAAAAAGTATTGAGAAAAATTTTTACTATTTAGAAAGTGAAGACCTTAGATATAAACCCAATGCCAAAAGCTGGGATATTATTGAGGTTTTCGAGCATTTGAACATTGTAAATGCTTATTATTTAAAAGTTCTTGGCAGAGGATGGGAAAAAGCACAGGAGGCAAAAAAGGATAGTTTTAAACTTAGCTGGATTGGAAAAAAGATGGTAAAATCTATGGAGCCAAAAAATGGCAAAAGACCATTTAAAATGAAAACCTTCAAAAAAACTGATCCCCTCAAATTACAAGAAGAAAGGGGAAGTAAATTAATTGACCAAATTGTTTTTCAAGATTTCATGGAACAATTAAAGCAGTTTAAAATTTTGCTCCAAAAGCATGAATCTAAGGATCTTCAATCCATAAAGGTCAAAAGTCTTATTCCTATTATCGGTCTTAGAGGTGGTGATGCATTAGCCTTTATTGTTGCTCATATGGAAAGACATCTATTACAAGCTGAAGACTTGCTCCACAAAAGAGTATAAATTTCCAAAAGAACATCAGGGCATTAAAAAAGCCGCTTCAAGTTTGAAGCGGCTTTTTAAATATTTAGGAAGGATGTTTTACTCCACAATCTTTATCCAAAGATCGCCAGAGTAAGCCCCATTCATTTTACTGTTCTTAGCTCTTTCAGCTTCCTGGTAAGTATTAAACTTCAGCAAGTATACATAGTAGTAGAAGTTTCCTTTATCTTGGAAATATCTAGCACTCATACCTTGCCCACCTAGTTTATTCACCAACTTCTGAGCATTTGCTTGGCTTCCAAATACACCAGCAACAACATAGTATCCGTTTGATCCAGGTTCAACATTTTGCGGTTGATTTCTTGGGCTATATGAATTGTCATTTTGATTAGGATCATAAGTCTGATTAGGATCTCTATTCTGATTGGGATCTACCCCTTGATTTGGATCTCCATTTTGATTAGGATCTCTATTCGTACGTGGGTTTTGGGTTCTACCTTGGTTTGGATCTCCAGATTGATCTGGATTGGTTCCTGTAGGAATGTTCTTCAACTTTTCTTCAGCTTCATCAATTTTCTTCTGAAGTTCCTTTTCAAGATCTCCTAATTTCTCAGCCATCCTTTCATCCATTTCCTCCTCAATTTGATCTTTCAGCTTACGTTGATCCTTTTTCAATTTCTTCTGCTCTCTCTCCAGGCGATCCATCTTCTTATCGCTTCCGAAGCTATACCTCAACATAAACTCATGTGAAGTACCTAAATTGGAGGCAAAGGTGTTGGTAGAAAAATCATAAGCATATCCCAATGTAAGAGCATCAGTAAGATTTAATCCCACATTAGCCGTTACTGCATAGTCTGATCTATACATTGCACCCAAATACCCATAATCTTTCAAATTAAATATGGCTCCAACATCAATTTGAACAGGTACATTCTGTGCAGCCTTAATCATCACCAAAGGTGTAAGAATATTCTCCTGACCTTTAAATCTGAAATCATAGCCGGCATTAATCACATAATGTCTGATCAATGAATAGTTAATGGGTTCAGTAGTATTTTGAGTATACTCTATAGAAGGATTCAAAATTTGGGGAATAGCTACTCCTAGACTAAAGTCGGCTAGTTTTAAGCTTACACCTGTATTTAAATCAAAGTTTCCACGATTATCGGTGGTTACCGTAATAATAGACTCAATATCCTTGGAACGGATTGCGCTTTGATCAATAGCATTATTTAAATAACCTGCTCCTAATCCAAAGGATAGAGTTGTGTTATCTGCTAACTTTAAATGGTAGGCATAGTTTCCGTAAATACCCATTCTACTTACAATATCCGTAACATCTCTGTAAGCATAAACACTCCATCCTACTTTTTCCTCATTCAGGGAACCGTTTATAGCTAAGGCCGAAGTTTCTGGTGACCCTTGAATATCGGTCCATTGTCTTCTGTGAAGGAATGTTAATTCCGAAGAACCATCCGTTCCAGACTGTGAAGGATTATAAATAAATGGTGTGAAATAATAATTGCTGTAAAGCGGCAATTGTTGAGCAGAAATTTTTGAAAAACCTGCAAGCAGTAAAAGGGCGGTAATTATATATCTTTTTTTCATGGCTGGTTTTTAGTCGTTTCTTAAAATTGTGATTGCACTTTTCAGTATCACTGTGCCATCACAGCTTAAAATATAATAATAGGTTCCATCTGGCAGGGGATTACCTCCTTCATCATTTCCATCCCAAATTCCTTGAAATTCCTTGTCATCATATACTGAGGATCCCCATCTGTTCATTATTAAAATTTCACAGGCCTTTCCATCTGTTATAGCCCTAATATCCCAAGTGTTATTGATATTATCAGCGGCACCAGGAGTAAAGAGATTGTAAACATTTTCCAGTTTAATTAATTCTGCACCTCTTGGATTATTAATAATAATGGTAAGGGAATCAATTCCAGAACATCCATTTACACCTGTAGCTATCATATACACCGTGATGGTATCCGCTAAAATAGAATCAGGTAGAATTTTACTTACTTGAATTTTTCTGGATAGAAAGTCGTTATAGTCCATTGGTTTGTCGGAGAACCATCGGTAGGAATTACCTCCAGAACCTTCGAGTTCAATTGTTTCTCCTGAATTAGCCACCACATCTGGTCCGGCATTGGCCTGTGTTTGTTGAGAATAAATAATAACATCCTCCACTCTTTCACAACCATTTTCGCCCCTTCCAGTAACAGAGTATGTGCCCGCAGTAGATATCCACCTCGATGCTCCAGTTTCTCCATCATTCCAACTATAGGTAAATGAATTTCCCTGAGCCACCACTAAAACAGAATCATTTAAACATAAACCCAATGAATCTCCTGGGAAAAAAGTAACCACCGGAAGTTGATAAAATTGTACGGCTATACTATCACCTAAGTAACCGCAGGTGGTAATACCAAATTGGTTTCTATAGCTAGTGGATAATCTAAAATAACTAGTATCGCCCATAGCATTTGCTGTATCAACCTGCAGGGATGGAAGCGTATCATTAAGCATATCTACCCAACCTGCTCCTGGTGAGAGTTGTTGCCATTGATAATTCCAAGGGTTAAAACCAAATACCGTATCGGCAGCGGCTAATAACACAGAATCATAAATACAAAGGTTTAAGGAAGTTCCAGCTCCAGGATTTGTTGGGAAAGGAACATTGCTAATGGTTGTATTGGCTATGGTATCTACAAATAATGTAAAATGACTATATCTGTCTGTACAAATACCATCATCAATATCTAAATAATACCTACCCGCCGTTTTTAGTTTTATGGATTGGTTTTTTGATCCTACTAAAGGGTAAACTACGATACTACCACCATCCATGGAATCTGTTAACCATTGATAGGTGTATGGAAGTTGGAATGAATCCGGACTAGTAGGTCCCATTACAATAACAGAATCTGTTTCGCATATTACTACAGAATCTTTTCCTACAATATTAACTCCTGATTGTCCGGCAGGAATTGTTAAATCATATTCTGGGAACCATCTCACTCTAATTTCGGGAGTGAAGACCTCACATAAATCTTGGTCTAAATGCGTCCTAGTTGTAATTTTCAATCGGTAGTAGCTCAAAATTTGTACGGGCTGCAAACTAGTGTCCACCTTCATGGTAGAGGAAATACTGTCTGTTACATTCACCCATGAAATTGGATTTGTTGCGGTATTGGCTCTTTGCCATTGATATACCCAGTTCGGTTCTTGTGCTCCAACTATTCCTAGGGTGATGGAATCCTTCATACAAACATCCCCAGGAACGGGAATTGGAAAAGCTGGTGGCCAGGGAATAGACCCTAATTCCACATCTGGATTTTCATCCCAGAAAACATAAATTGGGGCATCTGAGGTATCCACACAAAATCCGTCTTCTGTTCTAATATAGATCCTAGCTGGATTGGTAAATATTTTGGAGGTATCAATAGTTGCTTGAATAAAAGTATCTCCAGGAGAGATTCGGTAAAAATGCTGTACTCCAAAAGCATCAATTGTATCCGCTAACCACTCGTATTTATAGGTTAGCCCGGCTACAGCCGTTGGCCCTGTGAGTGTAACAAAGTCGCTGGCACAAATTTCAATTGAATCCAAAGGTGTCATATTACCAGGCACATCAATTTGATAGGCTTGGGGTGCAGGGGTTACCTTGGAAATATTGGTTCTAGGTTTAAAATGGTTGATTAAAGTATCCTCAGATGTGGTTTTACATTGGGCACTAACCCATGTATCCACACTGTAGGTTCCAGAATTAAATACTATAAGTGTATCATCCGTTTCTCCAGGGATATCAACGTTATTGAGTTTCCATTGGAAAAATGTAGCAAATGGTTTAGCAACAAGGATAACAGAATCTCCTTCACAAAATCCCCAATCTGCAGCTCCAGTATAAGGATTTTCAAAACCTCCTATAATGGTATCAATTTCGGAAAGGGTTTTATTAAGGATATTATAAATATTGGTATCACTGACTTCACCGTTGTCGGCAACAATCCTAATATAATTGGCCAAAGATGGACGATTACAAGGTATGATAACAGTTGCCGTTTTTATCCCAGTTGAAATTGTATCTACTCCAGGATTTCCTGTTGGCCTAAACTTTACTATAGGCAGGGTATCGGCATTTGCAAAACTCTGCAAAGGATCATTTGTGATCTCAATATAGAATCTTGTCCCGAAAGGAAAATTGGCATTTGAAATTTGATAAACGATATCTAAGCTATCGCATTGGCAAGCAGGAAACGGCGCTGGCACCGGTTGATTAAGATTCAAGGATTGGGCTCTTAATTGTGTAGAGCACAAAACCGATCCTAAAACAAAAATGAACACTAATAATTTCTTCATTAGATAGTCTGGTTTTGAAAGAGAACTCTTTGTTGGTCGCAATATAAACATTAATAAATTCGTGTTTCTTACTAAATTAACTACTTATTAACTCCAATTAGTTAATGAGGATGATGTAAAAAATCCATTAATTTGAATTCTTGAAAAACTAAATAAAATTCCCATGGAATTATGAAGTCCTACCTTAAAATACGTACAAAGGCATTCTCATACGCCATCAAAGGTTTGTCTCATTTTATTAAGGAGCCCCATGCCCGCATTCACATTGGCTTTTTGATACTGGTGAATATAATGGCCTATTACCTTTCCATATCTAAAATGGAATGGTTGGCCATTCTGCTTTGCTGTGCTCTGGTGCTTTCTTTAGAGGCTATAAACTCCGCTATTGAACATTTAACAGATATTATTTCACCAAATTTCAATGTTCAAGCTGGATTAGTTAAAGATATTGCAGCGGCAGCCGTTCTTTTGGCCAGTATTTTTTCGGCCATAATCGGACTCATAATTTTTGCTCCTAAAATGATGGACTTATTTAATTTTCAATGAACTATTCTAAACTTCTAGACTCCATTTTAAATGAAATGGATGCTTTTAATCCTCCAAAATCCTTGCTTCAGATTTGTGAATCACTTAGTCAAAACGCTAATTCCTTTGATTGGGTTGGGTTTTACTTTATGAACTCTGAGAAAAACACCCTACACCTAGGACCCTATATTGGTGAAAAAACGGATCATGTGGAAATTCCTTATGGTAGAGGTATTTGTGGCCAAGTTGCTAATTCTGGGAATACCTATATAGCCGAAGATATTAACAGTGAAAGCAATTATATCGCTTGCAGCATCCATGTGAAATCGGAAATCGTAGTACCGATTTACCACGGAGAAAAACTTGTTGCCCAACTAGACATCGATAGCCATAAGAGCAATGCATTTGGAGTTGAAGAAAAGGATTTTGTAGAAAATCTATGCTCTGAAATCGGGAGAATTTTTGGCGAAAGTTTAGAATATAAAAACTTCAAATACCACTTCGAATAGCTTCAACAGGATCTAGTCTTGAAGCCTGCCATGCCGGAATAAAACCAGCCACTAAACCGATAATTGCGGAAAGACTAATTCCCTGAACCACATTTTTTCCAGAAATCGCAATTTCCAATCCTAAGTCGGGATATGCTAAATAAAATATCTCTAAAGAAAGGAATACCAATAACAAACCTATTAATCCACCTATCACACATAAAATGGTGGATTCTAATAAAAATTGAAGGCGAATGAAGTATTTTTTGGCCCCAAGGCTTTTTTGAATTCCAATTTGGTTGGTTCTTTCTTTTACGCTTACAAACATAATATTGGCGATTCCAAAACCTCCTACCAAAATACTGAAAAAGCCTATTGCCCCTCCAGCAAAGCCAATCACTCCGAATAATGAATCTAATCCATTGGCTAAAACAGAAATTTCATTAAGGGCAAAATCATCCTCTGCCTTGGGTTTTAATTTTCTTAAGGAACGCATTGTTCCTCTCAATTCATCTTTGAGTTCAACAATATCAACTCCCGGCTTTGCCGATACCATTATCAATGCCCCATTTCTATTGTTTACATTCATCATTGATCGAGCGAATGTTACCGGTATCAAAACCGTTTCATCAGTATTTTGGCCAACAAGGCTAGTTCCTTGTCTTTCAAAAACTCCAATTACCCTTATTTTTCTACCTAAAACCCTAAACCTTTTTCCGATGGGGTTTATATTTCCAAAAAGACCTTCGGCAATATCCTTACCTATTACGGCTACTGGACTGGCATTCTGAGATTCTAATTCTGAAAAATACCTTCCTTCTTCAAGATCGTAATTCCAAACTTCGTAATACTTATGAGACACCGGGAGTATCGTTGCATTTTCTACACTGTTAGAAGCGAATTTTACCGTTTTATTAAAACCAAATGCAAAAGCTATAGAACTGGAGGTTTTCATCCTTTTTTCCAATTCTTGCATTTCCTTAAAACTAGGTTGTGGTCTTTGGAAATATTTCCACCATTTATATTCACCACCACCTCCACCCCAAGGCCATTTTTGAACATAGACAACATTGCTTCCTAAACTGGAAACACTATTCCTGATATTTCGCTCCAGGGAATCTACAATTGTAAATACCATAATAATGGTAAAAATACCAATGGTAACTCCCAGCAAACTCAGTATGGTTCTAAGCTTATTAACTACCAATGCATTAAAGGCAAACTTTATACTTTCTTTGAAAATTCTTAGGATCAACATAGACATTTATAGGGGAGCTAAAGATACATTAAAAAGCTTCGATTCTCTATTGACTAAACCATAATTTGACTAAATTCGCGAGATCAATTTTTTTTAATGACACAAGATTCTAAAAGGCCAACCGCCCTTATTTCAGTATTTTATAAAAACGGTCTTGATATTTTAGTTAAAGAGCTAGTAAACAATGGTTTTAAACTACTTTCTACTGGCGGAACCCGAAAATTCATTGAAGATCTCGGATACGAGGTTGAAGCAGTTGAAGACCTAACTGGTTACCCTAGTATATTAGGTGGAAGAGTAAAAACCTTACATCCCAAAGTTTTTGGAGGGATATTAGGAAGGAGGGATTTGGAAAGCGATGTAGCAGAAATGGGAGAATATGAAATTCCCAATATAGATGTAATCGTTGTTGATCTCTATCCTTTTGAAGAAACTCTTGCCAGTGGTGCTAGCCATTCCGATATTATTGAAAAGATCGATATTGGAGGAATTTCTTTGATAAGAGCAGCAGCAAAAAACTACAAGCATACTTGGATTATTCCATCTGTAAATGATTATAATGATGCAGTGGAAATATTAAAAAATGGATTGTCAAGCGAGGACGATCGCAAAGATTTTGCAGGTAGAGCATTTTCAATTTCTTCATCTTATGATACCGCTATCGGTAATTATTTGAACAATACGGAAGAAATGAATCTTG
The DNA here is from genome assembly GCA_963976435.1 of uncultured Cryomorphaceae bacterium. Taxonomy (GTDB): domain Bacteria; phylum Bacteroidota; class Bacteroidia; order Flavobacteriales; family Schleiferiaceae; genus CAKZNE01. The sequence continues at coordinate 47,880 of CAXBKQ010000005.1, forward strand.
GATATTCCCCAAAAAAGGAATTGAGATATGGAGAAAATCCACATCAAAAAGGTGCTTTTCATGGAAAATTAGATGATGTTTTTGAAAAGCTTCATGGTAAAGAACTTTCCTATAATAATTTATTGGATGCCGATGCAGCAGTAAATTTAATATTGGAATTTGACGAAACAACATTAGCCATCACCAAACACAATAATGCCTGCGGTGTGGCATCTAGAGAAAATGTTTTAGATGCTTGGAAGGATGCTCTTGCTGGAGATCCCGTTTCTGCTTTTGGTGGAGTGATTATTTGCAATGCTGAAATCGATAAGGATACTGCAGAGGAAATGCATAAACTCTTTTTCGAAATTGTAATTGCTCCCTCCTATTCCCATGAAGCATTGGAAATTTTAAAGCAAAAGAAAAATAGGATCATTATCGTATTAAAAAGCTTTGAAAGACCAAAAAGACAATTTAGAAGTCTATTAAATGGTGTTCTTGTTCAGGATAAAGATGCTATAATTGATAGTAAGTCTGACATGGAAAACAGAACCAATAGACCTGCAAGTGATGAAGAATTAGAAGATTTGGAATTTGCTTCCAAAATTTGCAAAAACACCAAATCCAATACTATAGTATTAGCAAAAGGAAAACAATTATTAGGTAGTGGAACCGGTCAAACATCCAGAGTAGATGCTTTAAGACAAGCCATTGTAAAAGCCAAGGCCTTTAACTTTGATTTGAAAGGTTCGGTAATGGCTTCGGATGCCTTTTTCCCATTCCCCGATTGTGTAGAAATTGCTCATGAGGCAGGGATAGAAGCTGTAGTTCAGCCAGGAGGTTCTGTAAAGGATCAGTTATCAATTGATTACTGTAATGCTAATAATATGGCCATGGTTTTTACAGGAACACGCCATTTTAAACATTAAAACAAATGGGATTATTCGATTTATTTAGACAAGATATAGCCATTGACCTTGGTACAGCAAATACTCTTATCATCCACAATGATAAAGTGGTTGTTGATGCTCCCTCAATTGTTGCAATTGACAGAAATTCTGGGAAAATTATTGCTGTTGGGCAACAAGCCCGTCAAATGCATGGAAAAACCCATGAGAATATTAAAACAGTTCGTCCTCTTAAAGATGGTGTAATTGCAGATTTTAATGCCTCTGAAGCTATGATCAGAGAAATGATTAAAAGCATTCCCAACTTAAAAGGTAGACTTTTTCCTCCTGCATTAAGAATGGTAATTTGCATACCTTCTGGAATTACAGAGGTAGAAAAAAGGGCTGTAAAAGATTCTGCAGAAAAAGCTGGAGCTAGAGAAGTTTATTTAATCCACGAACCCATGGCTGCAGCAATAGGAACTGGGGTTGATGTTCAGGAGCCTAAGGGTAATATGATTATCGATATAGGTGGTGGAACAACAGAAATTGCGGTTTTAGCACTTGGCGGTATCGTAGCCGATAAGTCTATTAAAGTGGCTGGTGATGTTTTTACCAACGACATCGCATACTATATGCGAACTCAGCATAATCTTTATGTTGGTGAAAGAACAAGTGAAGAAATAAAAATACAAATTGGTTCCGCCTTGGATGAATTGGATAATCCACCAGAAGATCTTCCTGTTCAGGGAAGAGATTTGTTGACAGGGAAACCAAAACAAATTATAGTTACTTACCAAGAAATTAGCAAAGCATTGGATAAGTCCATTATGAGGATTGAAGATGCTATTATGGAGGCCTTATCTATGACTCCACCGGAATTAGCTGCTGATATTTACAATAGTGGGATTTACCTTGCTGGTGGTGGATCGATGTTGAGAGGTTTGGATAAACGAATTTCTATGAAAACTGATTTGCCTGTTTATGTGGCAGAAGATCCTCTAAGGGCTGTAGTAAGAGGGACGGGTATAGCCTTGAAAAACATTGGTAAATTTAACTTCTTAATGAAATAAAATTCAATGCGGTATTTAATAGCCTTTTTGGTTAGAAACCGAATTTTTCTTCTGTTTCTCTTATTACAGGTTATTGCATTTAGTTTTACTTTTCAAAGCAGAAGTTTTCAAAGGTCGAGCATGATGAATTCGGCCTCCCAAATTTCGGGTGGCATCTTAGAATCTTTTTCCAATTACCAACAATTTTTAGATCTCGAAAATCAAAATCAAATATTGCTGGAAGAAAATGCAAGACTGCGCTCGCTTAAAGAAGATGCCTTTCTTCCTTCTTTTGCAAAATCCTATTCCCAGGTAGATTCATTTTACCAAAATCGCTATACCTATATAAATGCCAATGTGATCAATTCTAGCTACCTAAAAGCCCGGAATTATCTTACTTTAAACAAGGGTAGCCTACAAGGTATTAAAAGCGGGATGGGTGTAATTGGTTCACATGGAGCAGTAGGTAAGGTTTATAATGTGAGTAAGAACTTTTGCACCGTAATCCCTATTATCAATTCCAACTATTCCGTCATTAGTGGTGCATTTGCCAAAGATGAAGGACAGTTTGGACCTATAGAATGGAAGGGGAGAAATTACAGGTTTGCCACCCTTTTAGATATCCCAAAACAAACACCTATAAAAGCAGGTGATAGCATTAGCACCTATAAAAATTCTCAGATCTATCCTCCCGGAATTCCCATTGGCGTAGTGGAATCATTCCAACTTCAGTCGGATCAAAATTTCTATAGCGTAAAAATAAAATTGAATACCGATTTTTCCACTTTGAAACATGTATATATAGTGAAGGATAATTTTAGGCTGGAACTTGAAAACTTGGAAAACCAAAACGGATAAGGAAATTAACTGTGGAAATTGTTAAACAAATAGCTCGATTCATCCTTCTAGTTCTTTTACAGGTACTGGTTTTTAACAACTATGCCTTCTTGGGATATATGAATCCTTATATCTATTTACTTTTCCTTTTATATCTCCCTACCTCCATTTCTAGAAGCGGATTATTAATAATTTCTTTTTTCCTAGGACTGAGTATAGATCTTTTTGAAAACACTGGGGGTATCCATGCTTCAGCGAGCTTGTTCATTGGTTTTATTCGGCCCTATTTATTAAAGGCCGTTAGCCAAAGACAAGGGGATGATTTATCAAGTTTCAGTATTAGAGATATGGCTCTCCCCAATAGCCTCATTTATTCCGCTTCAGCTATTTTTATCCATCATTTTATAATGTTTTGGTTGGAAGAATTTAGTTTTAAAAACTTTACTGTGGTATTGCTTAGGACTATTTATAGCTCTATTTTTACATTGGTCTTTGTTGTATTAATACAACTTTGGAATTTTAGGAGAAGAGAATAGTTCATGAAGCGCAAGCATTTATTCCATTTTTTCTTTATCATCATTGCCCTTGTTTTTATTTCTCGACTGTTTTATATCCAGGTTATTAGAGATGATTATAAGCTTCTGGCCGCTCGAAATAGTGAACGGAAAATAACGGTTTATCCAGGGCGAGGTTTAATATATGATAGAAATCACAAGCTTTTGGTAAGCAATCAAGTGGCCTATGATATAATGGTAATTCCTAGGCAGGTGAAATCTATGGACACCCTTTCCTTTTGTAATCTACTGGGAATAAAAAAAGAGGATTTTATTTCAGGAATGAAAAAGGCCAAGACCTATTCTTGGCAAAAATCTAGTGTATTCCTAAAGCAAGTAAGCAAGGAGCAGTATGCTTATTTTCAGGAAAAACTACACAATTTTCAAGGCTTTTATTCTCAAAAGAGAATTTTAAGAGATTATCCAAATCACTCTAATGCTTCTAATGTAATGGGCTTTATTGGTGAGGCCTCAGATAAATTTTTAGAAAAAAACTCTGAATACAAAAAAGGGGATTTAATCGGAAAAACAGGAATTGAAAAATCCTATGAAAAGCAATTACGAGGAAAAGCTGGTGTAAAATTCTTGATGGTAGATGTCCATAATAGGGTTAAAGGTCCATTTGAAAATGGGAAATACGATACACTACCTATCCCTGGAAATGATATTATAAGCACCATTGATTTAGAACTACAGGCCTATGGTGAAAAATTAATGCAAGGAAAAAGAGGAAGCATAGTTGCCATTGAACCCTCCACTGGTGAAATCTTAGCACTCATTACCAGTCCATCCTATGATCCTGATCTTTTGGTAGGAAGAGAAAGAACAAAAAATTACAATCGACTTTATATTGATAGTATCAACAAACCCCTGTACGATAGAGGGCTTTTGGCTCAATACCCTCCAGGATCTCCATTTAAGGTAATCAATGCTTTAATAGGTTTACAAGAAGGCGTGATAAAACCCAGCACAAGCTACACCTGCCGCCATGGTTTCCATTATGGAAGATTACATGTAGCCTGCCATTGTGATACTTATTTTCCCATTGCGCTAAGAACAGCCATTAGTAAATCCTGTAATAACTATTTCTGTACTGTATTTAAGGAAATAATTGAAAAATATCCAACACAGGAAGGAATGGATAGATGGAGTGCCCACGTAAAAAGCTTTGGTCTAGGTAATTGGTTGAATAACGACCTTGCAACAGGAAGGCCAGGATTTGTGCCGGATGCCAGTTATTATAATAGAATAGATGGTGCCACCAATTGGCGAGCTGTAAGGGCTATCTCGCTAGGAATTGGGCAAGGTGAGCTAGATCTTACGCCAATTCAATTAGCGAATATGACTGCCGCAATAGCGAATAGAGGTCATTATTTTACCCCTCATATCGTAAAAAGAATAGGCAACAAAAGCGTGGATGAAGAAAAATACCTAAAACCTAAACATACGAGCATAGACCCAAAGCATTTTGAAGTGGTGATTGATGGTATGTATGATGTTTTTGAAAAAGGTACCGCCAGAGCCAGTCGATTGGATAGCATTGAAATGTGCGGAAAAACAGGAACGGCAGAAAACCCCCACGGACAAGATCATTCTATTTTCACTGTTTTTGCTCCACGTAAAAATCCTAAAATCGCTATTGCCATAATTGTGGAAAATGGCTATTGGGGTAGTAGGTGGGCAGCACCAATTGCCAGCCTTCTTGTTGAACTCTATATAAATGGAAAAATTAGTAGACCCGAAATGGAAAAAAGAATGATAGAAGGTGATCTATCAGAGGAATATATGAAGCAATTGAAAGAGAAGTTTAATCTGGATTCTGTACCTACAATTACAAGATGAGAGAGAATAATAGCATATTTCAAAATATAGATTGGCTTCTTGTTTTATTGTATTTTGTTTTGGTTCTGATTGGCTGGGCAAATATTTATGCGGCAGTTTTCAATGAAGAAAATAGCAGCATATTCGACAGCACTCAAAAGTATGGTAAGCAGCTAATTTGGATAGCTACTTCCCTCCTACTCATCATTCTTATTTTGTTTATTGATGGAAAGGTTTTCCAAACACTAGCCTATCCTATTTATATTGTTTCCATACTTTCCTTAATTGGTTTATTTGTTTTTGGAAAAGAAATAGCAGGTGCTCGATCTTGGTATGCATTTGGAAGTTTTAGCCTACAGCCTTCAGAATTTGCAAAGTTTGCCACTGCCCTTGCCCTAGCCAGATTTGTAGGAGCCGAAGGGATATCTCTAAAAAAATGGCGAAACCGTGCTATTGGCCTAGCCATAATTTTACTGCCGGCTATATTAATTATCCCCCAACCCGATCCAGGATCTGCCCTAGTTTATTTTGCGCTAATATTAGTGCTCTATAGAGAAGGTCTGTCGCCAAACTATATATTTTTCGGTATCAGCCTTATTGTCCTTTTTATCCTTAGCTTATTAATAAACTCCCTTTACCTCTCTTTGGGATTGGTAGTTCTTGGAATTATAATTTTTTTTATCACCAGAAATATTCGCAGATTTTTTTGGAAAATACTGCTGGCATTAACAGTTTTCATCAGCTTCATTCAAATTGTAGATTATGCCTTTAATAATATACTTGAAGACAGACATAGAAACCGGATAAATATTCTTATTGGCAAGGCCCATGATCCCCAAGGGATTGGCTATAATACCGAGCAATCCAAAATTGCCATTGGGTCTGGAGGCCTAGATGGAAAAGGCTTTTTAAAAGGTACTCAAACCAAATATGATTTTGTACCAGAACAAAGTACAGACTTCATTTTTTGCACTGTAGGAGAAGAATGGGGATTTATTGGCAGTACAATATTAATCCTGCTTTTTATTCTTTTATTTTTTAGACTCATTAGAGTAGCAGAAAGACAAAAAACTGCTTTTACTCGGGTATATGGATATTCTGTTGTAGCCATTTTATTCTTTCACTTCAGTGTAAATATTGCCATGACTATTGGGCTTGCACCAGTAATAGGAATCCCTCTACCATTCTTCAGCTATGGAGGTTCTTCACTTTGGGGATTTACGATTTTACTCTTTATTTTCATTAAACTGGATGCTTACCGCCATCAAATTTTATAATCAAAAAAATACTGGATATTGTGAACCAATTGATTCTTTAGTGGTTTCTTTATTTTGCCATAACCAACAAGTTTTAAATTGAAAAAAATTTTAGTTCTCATTGCCATTTGCCTTTGTGGGATGGCACATGCTCAAAAAGGAGAAATTAGAGGCCGTGTATATGACCAGATTAATAATGAACCTCTGCCATTTGCTTCCGTAATAATTGAAGGAAGCCAAATTGGAACCACCACTGATATTGATGGCAATTACAGTCTGAATGTTGAGCCGGGATTGTACAATATTCAGGCATCATTCGTTGGCTACGTCAGTAAAACAAAGTTTGAAATTCAGGTTAGTCTATCCAAGCCAACTTTTTTAAACTTTGAACTGGATGAAAACACCTCGAAACTGGACGAAATAGATATAAGCGTCCAAGATAAATTTGAGAGAAAGGCGGAAAGCCCAGTTTCGGTTAATAAACTTGGGATAAATGAAATTCAAAGAACTCCTGGAGCCAATCAAGATATTTCTAGAGTAATTCAAGCCTTACCAGGTGTTTCCTCTACCCCCAATTTTAGAAACGATATTATTATAAGAGGTGGAGGTCCTAATGAAAATAAATTTTACCTAGATGGTATAGAAATTCCAGCAATTAATCACTTCGCTACCCAAGGAAGTAGCGGTGGCCCTGTTGGGTTGATAAATGTAAATTTTATTAGGGAGGTAGATTTATATTCTAGTGCCTTTCCTGTTGAAAAAGCAAATGGACTAAGCTCCGTATTGGATTTAAAGTTAAAAGATGGGAGAAGCGACAAAACTGGTGGCACCTTCCAAATTGGCTCTTCAGAAGCTGGACTAACCCTGGAAGGTCCACTTAGCGAAAAAACCAGCTATATAGCCTCTGTTCGTAGAAGTTACTTGCAATTTTTGTTTGCCGCCCTCGATTTTGCCTTCCTTCCAACTTATACAGACTACCAAGCTAAGGTGAAATATAATATTGATAAAAAAAATCAAATCACCTTTTTAGGATTAGGTGCGGTTGACCAATTTAAACTTAACCTCGATGCTAATGAAACAGAAGCACAAAGGTTTCAACTTCAAGTGCTACCGGTTAATAATCAATGGAACTATTCTGTTGGTACTAAATACACCCATTTTGGAGAAAAATCATATACCAATATTGTTCTAAGCAGGTTTATGTTGAACAATGATGCCTACAAATATTTAAATAATAATGAAGATTCTCTTCAGCTTCTAGACTATGCATCACAAGAAATAGAAAACAAGCTACGTATAGAAAATTTTTATCGAGATGGCGATTGGAGAATTAGCTCAGGTTTTGGTTTGGAACAATCCAAATACAATACAAGAACCAAGGATTTAAGGGTGCCAGATCAGGCGCCAGCTCTTGATTATTCTTCAGATCTTCTCGTTTATAAATACAGCCTTTTTGGATCGGCCAGCAAATCCTTTCTAGACAGAAGGATAAACCTAAGCATAGGGTTGAGAATGGATGGGAATGATTTCAATTCCAAAATGGCAAATGCCTTAAATCAATTTGCTCCAAAATTGGCTTTCACCTATAATTTCAATTCCGAATTTAGCTTTAATTCAAATATTAGCAGGTACTACCAATTACCACCCTATACCACTCTAGGTTTTAAAGATGCTTCTGGAAACCTTGTAAATGAGAATATGGATTATATTAAAGCCGATCATTTCGTTGCTGGACTTACTTATTACCTCGATATAAATGCTAAACTGAGCTTAGAAGCTTTTTATAAAAACTACTCCAACTACCCTTTTCTTTTAAGAGATTCTTTGAGCCTCGCCAATCTTGGGGGTGATTTTGGGGTAATTGGAAACCAAGCTGCAAATTCTAGTTCAGATGGTAGGGCTTATGGATTGGAGTTTCTTTACCAACAAAAGCTTTACAAAGGTTGGTTTGGAACTGTAGCCTATACCTTGGTGAAAAGTGAATTTGAAGACAAAAATGGGGATTTAAAACCCTCGGCTTGGGATAACCAACATATTATTACTGCCACAATAGGAAAGAAATTTGGGAAAAACTGGGAAATTGGTGCCCAATACCAATTTTTAGGTGGCGCTCCTTATACCCCTACAGATCTCAATTCTTCCAGAGTGGATATCTATGATCTAAACCAAAGAACCCTAGTAGATTACAATAGATTGAACAGCTTGAGATTTGATAATTTCAATAGACTAAATATCCGTTTTGATAAAAAATGGTATTTCGCAAAATGGAGTCTTAATTTATATTTAGATATCCAAAATGCCTTGGCACAATCTGTAGACGGAGAACCCACTTATGTTATTGCTACTGACGAAAATACGGGAGCCCCTCTTACTGAAACAAGAACTGTAAATGGTCAAACTGACACCTATTATCAATTAAAAGCCTTGGAAAGCGATAATAATTCTCCCCTTCCTGGAATTGGTATTATCATCAATTTTTAAAATCCAAACTACTCTAGAAATTATTCTTCAAAAAGCCCCTCTTTGATCTCATAGATATTTCTTATTAGAACTGTTTTTTGACAGCTTGTCTGTTTTTTTGGCTTGGATAAATTCTTGATCTTTAAAAATCAAAATCAGGCACATGTCAAAACCAAGCCCTCAGGATTTAATTCAAATTTTTGAACCTATTTCTAAAGTAGATGAGCAGGATATAAATTACCTTATCCAAAACTCAGATTTGAGAGTTTATCCTCCTGGTGAAATGGTGTTTGAACCGGAAAGTCCTTCAGATTATATGGTGTTTATTTTATCCGGCACCATTCGAGTGTATGCAGTTCAACAAAATCAAAGCAAGGAAATAACCATTCTTAAATCTGGAGATATTACAGGACTTTTACCCTATTCTAGATTAAAAACTGCTAAAGCATATGCCCAGGTCCAAACAGAAACAAGGGTCTTAGCTTTTCATCGCGATGCTATGCCAGACCTGATACGAAATCATTATAGTTTAACAGAGGCCTTGGTGCATCATATGAGTTCCAGAATTAGGAATTTCACAAAAATTCAGCAGCAAAATGAAAAAATGATGGCTCTGGGTAAGCTATCAGCTGGATTGGCTCATGAACTAAACAACCCAGCATCAGCAATTGTAAGAAGTAGTAAAGCACTACAAAGTCATCTAAAAAGCTTACCTGAAAATTTTAAAAAGGTGATTTCTGTAAAAATGCTTCCTGAACAGGTGGATCAAATTAACGCCTTACTTTTTGAAAAAATAAAAGAAGGAATTAAAAAACGATTTACACTTTTGGAAATGCAAAGCTTGGAAGACGAACTTGCAGATTGCCTGGAGGAAAAAGGTATTGAAGATGGCTATGATTTAGCAGAAAATTTAATTGAGTTTGGCTTCAATTGCGAAGATTTAGAGAAAATTTATAATACAACTGGTCCCAGTCATTTTCCGCCGATAATAAAATGGATTGATGATAATCTTTCTACCGAAAAAATGCTAATGGAAATAGAGGATGCTTCATCAAGAATTGCAAGTTTGGTGAATAGTGTGAAGAATTTTACCCACATGGACCAAACTCCCGATAAGGTAAAAACCGACATCCATTCTGGAATTGACAATACTCTAATCATGCTCAATCACAAGGTGAAAAAAAACCAAGTGAAAATTGATAAAGATTATGATGAAGGGCTAGCAAATCCAAAAATTATAGTTAGCCAAATGAATCAGGTTTGGACCAATTTAATTGACAATGCCATTGATGCCATGGAAGGTGTGACTAATCCTGTTTTACAAATCTCTACTAGGCAGGAAAATGAATTTATTAAAACCATCATCCGCGATAATGGTAGTGGGATTTCTGAAGAAATTCAATCCAAAATTTTCGACCCATTTTATACCACCAAGGCAATTGGTAAAGGAACAGGGATGGGATTAGATGTGGTGAAAAATATTGTTGAGGGCCACAATGGGAGTATCAAATTACGATCTGAACAGGGAAAAACGGAATTTGAGGTTTGCATTCCAATTGAATAATGTATTTGTAGAAAATAAGAAAGAAAAAACCAATACTATTAGCCGTAGATGACGACCCCCAAGTGATTAGGGCCGTGAGCAGAGATCTGCGAAAAAAATTTAAAAGCGACTATCGAATTATTTCCACAGAATCTGCCAATGAAGCTTTAGAAACTCTTTTAGAATTTAAAAATCAAGGATTGGAAGTGGCATTATTTCTTTCTGACCAAAGAATGCCGGAAATGCTGGGTGTAGAATTTTTGGAAAAGGCTCGAAAAATATACCCAAAAGCAAAAAGGGTTTTATTAACCGCATATTCAGATACCAGTGCTGCCATACAAGCGATTAATGAGGTTCAACTAGATTATTATCTCATGAAACCTTGGGATCCTCCTGAAGAAAAAATGTATCCGGTTTTAGAGGATCTCCTAGACGATTGGCAATCCCATCATATTCCAGAATTTAATGGTATAAAAGTTTTAGGCTACCAGTTTTCTCCCAAAAGTCATATCCTTAAAGATTATTTGGCTGCCAATCTATTTCCCTATCGATGGTATGATATTGAAAATTCAGAGCTCGCCCAATCCTTATTGGAAAATAATAAAATTGAACATAAAAATCTTCCTGCCCTATTTTTTGAGGATGGTTCCTACTTATTAGATCCAAAAATTGAGGAAGTAGCTGCCAAACTTGGCTTAAATCCTAAAGCATCGGCCGATATGTATGATGTGGTAATTATCGGTGCCGGACCTGCTGGTTTAGCAGCATCGGTTTATGGTTCTAGTGAAGGCTTAAAAACCCTTTTAATTGAAAAAAAGGCTCCAGGAGGACAGGCGGGAACATCTTCCAGAATAGAAAATTATCTCGGATTCCCTACCGGTTTGAGTGGGTCTGACCTTACCCGACGTGCCATATCACAAGCCACTCGCTTGGGAACCGAATTTCTAACTCCTAGTGAGGTAATGGAAATAAAAAATCGGGATCAATATAAGATTATAGTATTGAGGGATGGCTCGGAACTTTTGGCAAAATGTGTGGTAATAACCACTGGAGTTGCCTATCGAAAATTAGAAACCCCCGGCATTGAGAAATTCACCGGTGCAGGCATTTATTATGGTGCCGCTACTACCGAGGCTAATAGCTGCAAAAATAAAGAGGTATTTGTTGTTGGTGGCGGAAACTCTGCTGGCCAAGGTGCTATGTACCTCAGTCAGTTTGCAGAAAATGTGAATATCATAATCAGAAAAGAAGACTTGAGCTCTACCATGTCTGCCTACCTCATTGAACAGATTAATAATACCGAAAATATTCACCTATTAAATGATAGCGAAATAGTTGAAGCTCAGGGTAGTAATAAACTGGAGAAATTAAAAATTAGAAACAACAAATCTGATAAAATCGAGGATTTGAAGGCCGATGCACTGTTTATTTTTATTGGTGCAAAACCTTATACAGAATGGATGCAAGAGAATATTAAAAAGGATAGCAAAGGGTTTTTAATCACCGGTAGAGATCTGGTTCATCAAAAGGATTTTAAATCACATTGGAAGCTCGACAGAGAGCCTTATTTACTTGAAACTAATAACCCAGGGGTCTTTGCAGCAGGTGATGTTCGCTCTGGAGCTATGAACAGAGTTGCCTCAGCAGTGGGTGAAGGTGCCATGTCTATAAGTTTTGTCCATAAATACCTCGCAGAAATTTGATTTCAACAGACCTTTCAAGATATTGTACTACCCTAAATTTTTCAATAAAATAAAGCTCTTTTAAATTTTAAAATATGATTGTTTACCATTCGAATAAAAATTGGTTGAGGGATATAACACATCTCTATAAAAGCTGGACCATGACAAAGGTTTTAAGGGCTGTATTTCTAATTGGAGTTTACACCGCCATTATTTGCTTTTTAGATTATAAGGTATTTGACACCTTAGAAATGGGAATGAGTACTCAAATTTTCAGTCTACTCGGTGTGGTGCTTAGTATACTACTGGTTTTTAGAACCAACACCGCTTACGACAGATGGTGGGAAGGAAGAAAACAATGGGGAGCATTGGTAAACCATACCCGCAATTTAGCCATTAGCACCGATGTAACCTTTCCTGCCGAATTAAAACAGGAAAGAAAACAAATGGCCATATATATCAGTAATTTCTGTATTGCTTTAAAAGAACATTTAAGGGATGGAACCAAATTAGAGGAGTTTATTTCTGTTAGTGAGGAAGAATTAAAAAACTACGCAGAAAAAGGGCATATTCCAAACCATATTTCCCAGCAGATCTATAGAATGGTACAACATCATTATAAAGGAGGGCATATTACAGGTGAGGATATTCTGAATTTTAAACCTCAACTACAAGCACTACTAGATATTTTAGGAGCCTGCGAAAGAATTAAAAAAACTCCTATCCCCTTTTCTTATAATGTGTATTTGAAAATATTTATCACCGTTTATGGACTTTTACTACCCTTCGCCGTAATTCCAGAATTTGGCTTTGTGGCAATACCTGTGGTGATGTTTATCTTTTTTGCCTTTATTGGTGTGGAATTGATGGCTGAAGAAATTGAAGACCCTTTTGGATTAGATTGTAATGACCTTCCCACTGGGGATATAGCTCATACTATCAAAAATAATGTCTTTGAAATATTAGACCATAAATCTAGTCTGGGAAAGATCCACCAGAAGGAAGAATACCAAAAAATATTTTAGCATAAGAATGACGAAATCCCTTTCTTGGTCTGAAAAATATTTAAAAATTCGAAGCCAAAGCATAGAGCTTTGTAAGCCCCTTTCGGTGGAAGATCATTTGGCACAACCCATAATTGATGTTAGTCCACCAAAATGGCATTTAGGACATAGCACTTGGTTCTTTGAGACCTTTATCCTAAAGCCCTTTAATAGCAATTACAAAGAATTTGATCCCAGATTTAATTTCTTGTTTAACTCCTATTATGAAAGTGTTGGAAAAAGGGTTCTTCGAGATCAGAGAGCAAATATGACTCGCCCTTCTCTAGATAAAATTTATTCCTACCGACAATATATAGATCGTGAAATGGAGGAGTTTTTAAATGCTAATCCTAATCCTAAAGCATTGGAATTATTGGACCTAGGTTTAAATCACGAGCAGCAACATCAAGAATTATTAGTAACAGATTTTAAATATATTCTTAGCTCCCAGGCATTCTTTCCTGTATATCAAGAAAATTATGGAGAGGGGAAAGTAGAAAACCATCAAAGAGAATGGATTAAAATTCCGGAGGGAATATATGAGATTGGATTTAAGGGTGATGGTTTTTGTTTTGATAATGAACTAGGGCTACACAAAAGTTATCTCCATGAATATCAAATAAGTAACAAACTTGTCACCAATGGAGAGTACCTTGAATTTATGGAATCGGGAGCCTATGAGGATTTTAGGTATTGGCATTCCGAAGCTTGGGCATGGATAAAAGAAAACCATATTAAATCTCCCCTATATTGGGAAAAGATGGATGGAGAATGGTATCGATTTTCATTGTCGGGTTTGCAAAAATTAAATTCAAATGAAGCCCTTAGCCATATTTCTTATTACGAGGCATATGCCTATGCAGAATGGAAGGGCTTAAGACTAGCTACTGAAATGGAATGGGAAGTAGCGGCAGATTTATTCCACTGGGGAAAAAGATGGGAATGGACCAATTCTGCCTATTTGCCCTATCCCAATTTTTCGAAAGCTGAAGGAGCTGTTGGTGAATACAATGGGAAGTTTATGATCAATCAAATGGTATTAAGAGGTGCATCCATTGCCACTCCAAAAGGACATAGCCGAAAAACCTACAGAAATTTTTTTCACCCCAATCTCAGATGGCAATTTACAGGACTAAGACTAGCTAAATAGCGACAAAACAAATGAAAAGCGATTCAATTATTGACCAATTTGCATTAGATGTAGATAAGGGCTTAAGTGAAAAACCAAAAAATTTATCCTCCAAATATTTTTACGATGTAAAGGGTGATCAAATTTTTCAGCAAATAATGAGGATGCCCGAGTATTACCTCACCAGGAGTGAATTTGAAATTTTTGAATCTCAAAAGCAAGAAATTCTAGATTCTATTCGCGGTGAAAAGTTCAATCTTGTAGAATTGGGCGCTGGGGATGGATTAAAAACAAAAATTCTAATAGAGCATTTTCTTAAGGAAAAAGTAGAATTTGAATATTTTCCCATAGACATCTCTGCAGATGTTTTGGAACAATTGAAAAAGGACTTGAGTAAAAATTTTCTGGAATTGAAGGTGAATTGTTTAAACTATGAATATTTCAAAGCCTTAGAAAAACTCAATGAAATGGATAGCTCCCCTAAGGTTCTACTTTTTTTGGGAGGAAATATTGGCAATTTTTCAAATCAGCAAGCGCTGAGTTTTTATTCTCAATTAGCTCAAATTCTAAATCCAAAGGACAGCCTAATAAGCGGAATAGATTTAAAGAAAAATCCCAGAATAATTCTGGAGGCCTATAATGATAAAGCCGGAATTACCAGAGCTTTTAATATGAACCTATTGGAGAGAATGAACCGCGAGCTTGGCGCCAATTTTATAATAAGCCAGTTTGATCATTACCCAAGTTATGACCCAAAAACAGGCGAAGCCCAAAGCTATATCGTAAGTAAAATGGATCAAAGTGTTGAAATTAAATCGCTGGCTAAGACATTTCATTTTGAAGCTTGGGAAACTATTCAGGTGGAGATTTCCAAAAAATATCATCCTGAAGAAATCAGTGAACTAGCCCAAAAGAGTGGTTTTGAAATGATAAAAAACTTTAGCGATAGTAAATCATATTTTGTGGATAGCCTATGGAGAAGGAAGACTAGCCCGTAAAAAAACAGAAAAGAATTTTGCCAAAAGTCCATAAAGGAATTTGTTAAATTCGCCCATGCAAAAATCACTTCCTTATATAATGCACATTCCTAAAACGGCAGGTTTAAGTTTGCAGGGAATTGTAAGAAGAAGATATAAAAAGGAGGAAGAACGCGCTTTAATTTATTCTCAAAAAGACAATGAAGAGGGATTTGAAGATAGGTCAAGTTTAAAGGTGGTAATGGGGCATTTCCGATATGGTATGCACCGTTTTTCTTCAAGACCTCATATATATCATACCTATTTAAGAGATCCCCTTCAGCATATTATCTCCCATTATCAATACACTTTTGATCATCCTGAAAAATTTGAATTCTTACCCAAAGGCTTAGAAAATATTATAGACTTTGCCAATTGTAAATATGGAAACAATCTCCAAACCCGATTTATTTCTGGTATTGAAGATCTTTCTAAAGATCCAAAAGCTAGTTTGCAAAAGGCCAAGGAAAATTTGCTTAAAGAATTTGATATTATTGGCCTAACCGAAGAGTTTGATAAATCTCTAATTCTCCTTGGTAAAGCCATGGGCTGGAAAATCATTTACTATCTTAAAAAAAATAAAGGACAAAGACGCGAAAAGGTTGCTCCACCTACTCTGGAGGAGATCCAGAAACTAAGGGAAATATTAAAATACGATATTGAATTATACGAGTTTGCAAAGATGCTATTCCGTGCCCAAATGGATAAAAACGAATGGGTATTTGCAAAAGAAAAGTCCTTTAAATTTTGGAATCCTATTTATCAAAAACTAAATCCTACTTATATTCAGCTTAAGCTTTTTCTTGGACTTGCGAAGAGGTAAACAAGCTCATTAACAGGGAAATCAAGATTACCAAAACACTTCCTATCACATTATACCATAAATACTCCACTTCAAATTGATTGAAGAATGGGATATTGTATACTCTTCCAAAATGCAGCATTAACACAAAGGCTTCTGCAATAAGTGCACTCCAGAAAATGGCGTTTCCCCTCACCCATTTGATAAAAAAAGCTACAAGGAAAATTCCCAATATCGTTCCATAAAACAAGGAACCCAGGAGGTTTACCATTTCTATTAAATTGTCAAATAGATTTGCAACCAAAGCGAAACTAATCGCTAAGCAGCCCCATAAAACTGTGAACAGTTTACTTGCTCTTAATTGTTGCTTTTCATTGTTTTCCTTTTTGCTTAATCTATTGTAAAAATCTACAAAAGTGGTGGTAGCCAAGGCATTCAATTCTCCAGCTGTAGACGACATAGCGGCAGAAAAAATTAAAGCAATGATCAGCCCTATTACCCCTATTGGCAGAAAATCCATTACAAAATTTAGGAATACATAGTTCGTGTCTTTAACCTTGAAATTTGGATCGGCTTCCAATAATAAATCTTTGACCTCATTCCGAATTTGAACATCCTTTTCTAAGGATTCCCTAAATCCTTCTTTTAAGGCCACTAATTTATCAGGAGCCTCATCCAATCCATCATTTAAGGCCTGTCTCCTTTGTTGAATTTCGGCGTAGTTTGCTGTGTGATTTGCTTCTAACTGAGTAATTGCCTCCTTGTATTCTGATTGTTTGAGGCCATCAATGGCTGTTTTATTGAAAAATACCGGAGGCTTGATATATAGATAAAATATGAAAACTAATACTCCAGTAAAAAGGATAAATAACTGCATTGGGATTTTCAAACTGGCATTAAACATTAATCCCAATCTACTTTCCTTAATATTTTTACCGGTAAGATAGCGCTGCACCTGACTCTGATCTGTTCCAAAATAGGAAAGTGCAAGAAAAAGTCCGCCTGTTAATCCAGACCAAACGGTATATCTTTCATTTAAATCAAAATTAAAATCCAGAATTTCCATTCTCCCTGCTGTTCCTGCTAATTTTAATGCGGAACTAAAATCTGTGAATTGCGAAATTTTATAAACTAAAATTCCAAAAGCCAAACCCATACCCAAAAGTATTACGGCCATTTGCCATTTTTGAGTTAAACTAACCGCCTTAGTTCCTCCACTAACGGTGTATATAATCACCAATACTCCCACAAAAATATTGGTGAAATCTAAATCCCAACCCAAGATGGTAGAAAGGATTATAGCCGGCGCAAATATGGTGAGACCTGCTGCCAAGCCTCTTTGAACTAAAAATAAAAATGCAGCCAGCAACCTTGTTTTTAGGTCGAAGCGTTTTTCCAAATATTCATAGGCTGTAAAAACCTTTAGTCGATAATAAATAGGAATAATAAAGGCGGAAATAATAATTAAGGCTAGGGGAAGGCCGAAGTAAAACTGTACGAATTTAAGCCCCTTTTCATAGCCTAAACCTGGAGCGCTAAGAAAGGTAATGGCACTAGCTTGTGTAGCCATTACAGAAAGGCCAATGGTAAACCAGTTCATTTCATTCCCACCTCTTAAATAATCATTTAAACCCTGGTTCTGTCTCGTTTTCCAAGTGCCGTAAGCCACAATGGCAAAGAGGGTGCTAAATAATACTATCCAATCTGTTATACTCATATTAGCGATAGTATTGACTAATGAAATAGAATAGAATAAGCTGGAATAACAAAATCCCCATTACTAGCAAATAAAGCTGATTCCAACTTTTAAAAAATGGCTTTTTACTCATCTATGGATTGACTAGAATAACTAATTAGATTGGCTAATAACCTATAGGCCCCTGGAACTCCTGCTGGTAATTCTCTAAAAAATGAAATCCCCGTATACATAAATGCTCCTTTTCCATAATTTCCAACAATCAACCCACCTTTTCTCATAGGTTCTCCTTTATCTGCCCAACCGATAGGTGCATCATATTCATCTGCCCAAGTGCCGGCAAAATATAGTCCTCTTTCCTGTACCCAGCCTGCAAAATCTCTCAAATCAATTTTATTGGGATAGTTCAATGTAGGGTGATCTTCAATAAGGAAATTGGCCCTGGCTAGCTCTTCCGTTACTCTTTCTCGGCTGAGTTTAAAAGGATAGGGTCCTATATCCAAAGATAATAGATCCCTAGATCTTGTATTATACTGAACAATATAATTCCCTCCATTTTTTACATAAGCCATTAATTCATCCTTTACAGAAGGCAACCATTTTTCTGTATTATAAGCCCTTATTCCAGCAACAATAGCTTGGTATTTAGAAAGATCTGTGTTTTTTATTTTCTCCTGGTCCAAAATTTCAACACGATAGCCCATTAATTCAATTGCTTCAGAAACCTTATCGCCTGCACCAGGAATATATCCTACCAAATCCCCCTCTTTTTTTAATCTAATTTTTACCAATTTAGGACTTAGCTCTTCGAATACTATCCTTTTTTCAATATGGGAATAATCAATCTCATTCAAACTTCTAGCAGGTTTGGAATCTACGGAGATTTTAAGATTGGTTTTATAGCTTTCCTCAGTCGCTTTTATACTAATGGATTGCTGAACAAGCTGATCTTTTTCACCTTTAATTTTAAGGAAAGATGGGCTAATATCCCAACCTTCAGCCTCTAAGTTTAGATGTACTTCTTTGTCTTCAAAAAATCTAAAAGTCAAATTGAGCCTTTGTTCCTGCTTATTAGTAAAGATGATATTCTCCTGATCTGAAGAAACTACAACTGCGGGAACGATAACAACAGGTCTTATGATTTCACCTTCCACCCGATCTGAAAATTTATAGTTTAGAGGGACATTAATCTCCAAATCATGCCCCATAATGCTGAGCCTAATTTTTGCACTTAATGCAGGGTCATTTTCGGGTTTGCCAATATTGTCTACCTCTCTTATCTCATAAATATTAACATATCTAGCTCTTAGCCAATAGGGCTGAGAATTGGCATTACTGCAAATAAAACTCAGCTTTTCGGTATTACTTTTATTAGCTACTAAGGAGATGTCTAGTTTTTTATCAAGCTTTGCTATTTGTACATTTTTCACTTTTACCTCAGCTTTCAAATTTTTACGCAATAGAAATTCAAGTTTAGCCTCAGCAGGAGCGCCATCGCTTAAAAATTCTGAATCTGACAAAGCCTCAATATGTAATCCTAAACATTGAGCAATGATGCTATTCAATTTCGAAGCAAAATATTCCCTTTGGCTTTCTTGATTAATAGAAACAGATAATTCCCTAAGCTTTAAAAGGTCTTCTACAGATTCTTCAGGGTGAAGAGGATCAAAATTTTCAATTATTCGTTTTAATTCTTTATCTCCTTTTGCAAAGCCAAACCTCTCCCATTTGGATGAAATTCCATCAAACAATCCATTTTTTGCCTTCTCACCATCCAAGTATTGCAAATATTCTACTTGTTCGCCGCGTGCTACAGAAACACCAAAACCTTGACTTTTATGCTGTGTTCTACTTAAAGAAGCCAATTCATTATAAGATGTTCCTTGAAGAGAATTATATCCCCCTACTTCAAGGGAAATATATTCATCAGAATTTTCAACCAGGCTATCTAAATTTTCATTGCCCCACCATTTGCTGGTATTCCAATAGATTCTTTTGGCCTGCCAAGTATCCGTAAAAGCTAATTGCTCTGGGAAGGCTTCCTTATCTGCAGCCATATTAAAGGCCTTAATACCAAGAATTGCAGAGGCTGTATGATGACCATGGCCACCTCGTTTATCTGGAGGGAATCGGGTTATTATTACATCAGGACGAAATTTTCTTAGCATCCAAACCACATCTTTTAGAATAATATCATCGGCCCATTTTTCGAGAGTTTCATCAGAAGTTTTGGAATATCCAAAATCTACGGCTCTGGTAAAAAACTGATTTCCACCGTCAATTTTTCTGGCTTGCATTAATTCTTGAGTACGCAAAACCCCAAGCTTAGCGCCTAGTTCAGTACCAATTAAATTTTGCCCTCCATCACCACGAGTTAATGATAAATATGCTGTTTTTGCCCCAACACCATTGGTAAGCCAAGAAATCATCCTTGTATTTTCATCATCCGGGTGGGCAGCTAAATAAAGAACCGTTGAACTATTTTGAAGTTTATTTAATTCATGCAAGATCTCGGAAGAACTCATTTGATCTTGCGCCTTTAAAAAGAATAATGGAAGTAGTACTAAAACAAATATTTTGAACTTCATCTTTTGAACTTATTTAGATTTCGTTTGCCAAAAATAGGAATCCATTTTAGTGAAGCATCAGGAAATTTTGAAATCTATTTTTTGCCTTATAAACAAAGTCTATTAACAAATGTTAGACAAAAGACATCAATTCATCAAAAGGTATTAACTTTATAGCCCTAAAAATTAATTGCTACATATGAAAAAATGCATACAGTTCCTTGCCCTTATTGCCTTTGCCACTGTGGTATATGGACAGTCTGAGCAGAAAGTACTTCTCAAAAATCACAGTATTTCTATCGACAATACTTTAAAGGAAGGTATTAAAGCAAGCAATATTGAACAAAATCAGGATTTTATTTACCGTATTGTTCAATTTTCAGACTTTAATAATATCAGCATAGGAGATAAAACGAGTTCCTATGAAGCTTTAGAATTTATCCCTAAAAATGCTTTATTAATGAAGCTCTCTACCAGGGACAATTCTTTGGAGGCTGATTTAAAGTCAAAAGGGGCTATTAGTGCCATAAGTCTAAAAGGGGAATGGAAGCTCTCTAAAAGATTGTACACTGATAATATTCCTGAATGGGCCTATACAGATGAAAACAAGGCCATCATTTGGTTGCGATATTATCCGGGATTAGATCATAATTCTGTAGTGAATTCCATAGCGGCGAATTTCTATGTTAGTGGAGAGAATCAATTGGAAAATTTAATTGAGATCACATTAAACCCCAACGAAATACTTGCTGCTGCGCAACTTCCCTTTGTTTATTATGTTCAGGAAAAAGAAGATCCCGGGCATCCTGAAAATTATACAGGAAGAACAAATCATAGGGTAAACACTCTTCAATCTGCTTATCCCGGTGCTCCAGATTATGATGGTTCAGGAGTAATGGTAGGCCACGGTGATGATGGAAGAATTGGTCCACATATAGATTATACCGGCAGAATGACACAACCTCTCGCTACAGCTTCAACTGGAGATCATGGCGATCATGTTGCTGGGACAATTTTCGGTGCTGGAAATTTAGACCCCAAAGGAAGGGGTAATGCTCCAGGAGCCGAAATTTTTTACCAAACCTATCCGGATAATCTATCCGATGCGGATATTAACTATACCAATAGAAATGTAAGAGTAACCGTTAGTTCCTATTCCAATGGTTGTAATGCTGGCTACACCAATTTTACAAGGCAAATGGATCAAGATGCTATCGATAATCCTAATTTGATCCATGTTTTTTCAGCTGGAAATAGTGGGACCACAAATTGTGGATATGGGGCAGGAAATAATTGGGGAAATGTTACTGGTGGTCATAAAATTGCCAAAAACGTTATTGCCGTTGCAAATTTAGATGAATATGATGCTTTATCCTCCTCGAGTTCCAGAGGCCCGGCAGAAGATGGAAGAATAAAACCAGACGTTGCCGCCGTTGGTTCTGGAGTAATAAGCACCATCGACCCAAATACCTACGGCTCCAAATCAGGGACTTCAATGTCATGTCCTGGAGTAGGCGGTATCACTGCTGTCCTATATGAGGCATATCGGGATTTAAATGGTGGCAACGACCCAAAATCTGGATTGCTAAAGGCCATTATCATGAATACTTGTGATGACCTTGGAAATCCAGGTCCTGATTTTAGCCATGGTTATGGCCGAGTGAATACGAGAAGAGCTTTCGAAGTTTTAGAGGCTAGTAATTATATCACCAACAATATAACCAATGGAGCAAGCAAAACGTTTCAAATCCCAGTTCCTTCCAATACTGCTGAAGCAAGAATAATGCTGTATTGGCCAGACCTTCCAGCCTCCACAATAGCTCAATATGCTTTGGTAAACGATTTAGACATGGAGGTGGATCAAAATGGTACAAATTATAAGCCCTGGATTTTGGATCACACACCAAACCAAGCATCTCTTAATGCCAATGCGGTGAGGGGGCTTGATTCTCTAAATAATATTGAACAAGTGACCATAGTAAATCCAGGAAGTGGAGATATAACTGTTACTGTTGATGGAAGCAGTATTCCAGGAAGCGCTCAAGAATTTTATATAGTTTATGAATTTGTTAAAGATGAAATTGTAATTACCTACCCCATGGGTGGAGAAAGTTTTGTTCCTGGAGAAGATGAAGTAATTCGCTGGGATGCCCCGGAAGGAAATACAAACTTCACCCTAGAACATTCAGATGATGGAGGAAGTACCTGGAATGTGCTGAGCAGTAATATCAATGCTTCAAGAAGGTATTACAATTGGAATAATATTCCTAGCAATATTGGTGGCGACCATAAACTAAGAATAAGCAGGGGCGGTCAATCTAGTACTAGTCCAGGTGAATTTACTATTGTAAGCACCCCTTCTAATATTTCATTTCCAACAATTTGTCCAGATTCAATAACCATAACTTGGAATCTCGTAGGAGGTGCCAATGGTTATATTGTATACCGTTTAGGGTCTATGTATATGGATTCCATTACGAGCACTGTGGCAACCTTTGCAAAGGTTCCACATAATGTAGGTGCCAATGAATGGTATAGTGTTGCTGCATTAAGCCCAGGAGACGGCCTTGGCCGAAGAGCTATTGCTGTGGAAAAAGTTGGAAGTGGTATAACAAACTGCCCTTTTGAGGATGATATTAATGTAGCCCAAATACTATCTCCAAGCACAGGCTATATTGCTAGTTGTTTTAATACTCCAAACAGCCCAGTAACCACAAGGCTGGTTAATAATGGTCAAAACCCTGCATTTAATTTCCAAGTATCCTACAAACTAGACAATGGGATTACAAATACCCAAACGGTAACGGATACTATTTTACCAGGAGCATTTTTAGACTACACCTTTACAGGATCCAGTTTAAATTTAAGCACAGGTTCCTCCTATATTCTTTCTGTATGGGCAAATTTAAATGATGACGACTATTCTTTAAACGATAGCTTAGCTTCAGAAATTGACATATATAGTAGTCAAACAGTAAACTACCCCTACTCTCAAGATTTTGAAAATTTTAGCCAATGTGGTACCGCCAATGATTGTGGAAATACCACTTGTAGTTTAGCTAGTGGCTGGGAAAACCCTGCGAATTTTATTTTTGATGATATTGATTGGAGAACAAATAGTGGTGGTACTGCTTCAGGAAGTACAGGCCCCTCGGCAGATCATACTCTCGGTACTTCTGCAGGAAAGTATTTGTATTTAGAAGCATCTGGAGGTTGTGATTCTAACCATGCCGTTTTATTATCTCCATGCATTGATATGACCACTGCTACATTACCCCTTTTGGAGTTCTGGTATCATATGAATGGTGCCAATATGGGTGTGCTTTGGGTAGATGTATATGATGGAATTGAATGGCATAATAAACTTTTCCAAATTGCTGGTAACCAGGGATCAAGTTGGAAAAAAGCCAGTGTGAGTTTAGTAGCCTTTACTGGTAAAACTATTGTGATTCGAATAAATGGAAAAACAGGGGATGATTTTACTTCCGATATTGCCATTGATGATATCAACCTTTTCGAAAATTTATCCTCGCCAATTGCAGGATTTAATATTTCAAATTCAGTAACATGTATTGATGGGACGGTTGAGTTTTCAGATAATTCCGGAAATTTTCCAACTTCTTGGAGATGGGAAATAAGCCCAAATACTTATAGTTACAATAATGGAACGGACAGTTTGGATCAAAACATTTCTGTTCAATTTCACCAAGCTGGTAATTATTCAGTTTCCTTAATTGCTTCTAATGGAAATGGTACGGATACTATTACCCTAAATCAAGCGGTAACTGTAAGCGCTGGAGATCCGATTCCTATTTTTGAGGATTTTGAAGGTGCATTCCCTTCAGCGGGCTGGACTATAGACAATGCTGATGGTAATGATGCTTGGAAGATTAAATCTGTAGTCGGTTCGGATGGTTCCACTACTAAATCTACAACTTTCGATAATTTTAATTCCAGCGCATTAGGTGAATATGATGGTTTGATTAGCTTAAACATGGATCTTACCTCAGCTGTAAGCCCAACATTATTCTTTGACCTATCCTATGCCCCAAAATCTTTATCTGGTGCAGATTCTCTTATTATTGATATTTCCACAGATTGTGGATCTAGTTTCCAAGCCAGCACCTATCAACTTGGTGCAGCAGGAATGTCTACTGCTGGAACAAGTACAGGTTTATTTATCCCAAATTCAGCAGCTCAATGGAGGAGAGATAGCTTGGATCTTAGTCCTTATATAGGTAGTAATATTAAAATAAGATTTAGAAATTATTCGGGTGGTGGAAATGCTGTATACCTTGACAATATCAATATTGTAAATAGTTCCGTTACAGCACCAATGGCCCTTTTCACAACTGCAGATAGTTTAATTTGTAGAAATGTGGATGTAATATTTAATGATGCTTCCACAGGGGGAACAGCGAGTAATTATAATTGGGATTTTTCTTTAAGTGCCATACCTAGCAATGCAAATACCGCCGGCCCACATTCAGTGAAATTTGTAAACACCGGAATGCATACTATAACACTTACGGTTAGCAATCCAGGAGGAATTAGTCAATACCAATACAATGTTTATGTTGCAGATAAGCCATTGGCTGTATTTAGCGAATCTTTCCCCGTTGCTTTAACAGTTCAGTTTAATGACCTTAGTATTAATGATCCTAGTACTTGGAAATGGTATTTTGGTGATGGTGATTCAAGCAGCCTTCCTAGCCCCTTGCATGTTTATACCCAGGCAGGAACTTATGATGTAAATCTAATCACAGAAAATCGCTGTGGAACTTCAACTCGAACCAGGACAGTAAATGTCTCCGGTATTGGAATCCGTGAACAATTGGTTGGAATAAGCGGCCTAAGTTTATATCCGAATCCTACAAAAGGAAATTTCAATCTTAGTTTTGATAGTAAGAACCATGAGCAACTTATAATCACCCTTACCGATCTTTCTGGGAAAAAGATTAAGGAGCTAGATGTAGAAGCTAAATCTGGTAAGAATTTAATTTCCTTTGATTTAAATGAATATGCTCAAGGAGTATATTTGGTGAAAATAAATAGTAGTGGAGGCTCCAAAACATTAAGAGTACTGAAAGAATAAACCAGTAGCCAAAAAAAAAATGCCCATCATTTAGTTGGGCATTTTTTTTGGCTTAAATTTTAGATTCTTCTTTTCTGATTAATAGGCATAATCCTAAAAATGTTAAAAGACCATTTAGAATTAGTAGTTCAAATCCAAATTGGTATCCCAACCAATCCATAGAATTTTGTTTTAAAAAATAGCAAAGTAAAGGCGAGGCTATTGCTATAATCGGCACCCATCTATCTTCAATTTTCCATTTAGTAAATAATCCAAATGCAAAAAGGCCCAAAAGCGGACCATAGGTATAACCGGCAGCTACAAATATTTCTTTAATAATACTCCCTTGATCTAGTTGTTTAAAGATAAGGATGGTAAATAACAAGCAAATTGAAAATCCAATATGCACCCACTTCCTAGTGCTGATAGCAGATCTCTCCTTCATTTTATCCACTTCCAAAATATCTACACAAAAAGAAGTTGTTAGCGCTGTTAATGCAGAATCGGCGCTACTATATGCCGCAGCAACCAATCCAATTAAAAAGAAAACACCAAGAGTAATTCCCAATCCGCCATGTAAGGCCACTGCCGAGAATAATCTATCCCCAGATTCTTCTATACCATTTACCGCAGCAAAGTCGTAAAGCACAACTCCCAAAGACATAAAAATCAGGTTCACAAAAACAAGGATAATCGCCAGCCAAAACATATTCTTTTGGGCATCCTTTAAGTTTCTACAACTCAAATTCTTTTGCATCATATCTTGATCAAGACCCGTCATAACAATAGTAATGAACATACCCGATAAAAACTGTTTTATGAAAAAATCAGCACTCTTCCAATCATCAAAAAAGAAGATTTTAGATTTACTAGAATCTGCAATGTATTCTACCAATGACCCATCGGGAATAAGGCTATCTTTAATCATCCAAATACTTATTCCTACTGCAGCTAACATAAAGGTAGTTTGCAGGGTATCTGTCCAAACGATGGTCTTTATACCCGACCTAAATGTATAAACCCAAATTAGTAGAATGGTTATTAATACAGTAAACCAAAATGGAACTTCTAGTTGATCAAAAACAGCGTACTGTAAAATATCTGCCACCAAATACAATCTAAATGAAGCACCGATAACCCTGGATAAAATAAAAAATACGGAACCAGTTTTATAAGAACTATTTCCAAATCGCTGGGATAAATAGGTGTAAATACTGGTGAGGTTTAATCGGTAGTAAAGAGGTAATAATACTTTTATGATTACGGCATAGCCAAAGACATATCCCAAAACCACTTGCATATAGCTAAAGCTATTCGCCTCAACATATCCCGGAACGGAAACAAAAGTAACTCCAGACAATGAGGCTCCAATCATTCCAAAGGCCACTACATACCACGGACTCTGTTTGTTTCCTAAAAAGAAAGAAGCATTATCATCCTTTTTCCCAGTTAGGTAAGACACCAAGATGAGCAAAAGAAAATATGAGCTAATTATTGCAATGATTAGACCTACCGTCATAATTTAAATTTTAGCAAATAAAATAATTTGCTTGCGAATGAGTATCTATATATTTGAACATTATTATGAATTACTCATCCCGTTACCTGGAAAAAGCCGTTGAGGAAATAGGAAACCTTCCTGGAATTGGCAAAAAAACCGCATTAAGACTAGCCTTGCACCTTCTTAAAAAAGAGAAGCAGGAAGTGGCAGCGCTTAGCAATTCCTTATTGGAATTGAAAGAAAAAGTTATCTACTGTGAATCCTGTGGAAATTTAAGCGACAGAATTTGCTGTGAAATTTGCTCCAACCCCAATAGAGATCAAAGTTTGGTTTGTGTAATTGAGGATATTAGGGATGTTATGGCCATTGAAAATACAGGTCAATACAAAGGGATTTACCATGTTTTAGGTGGAGTGATCAGTCCTATGGAAGGTATTGGTCCTTCAGAACTTAATTTAGCCCCACTCCTTCAAAAGGCGAAAGATGGAAAATTAAGGGAAATAATTTTTGGTTTGGGCACCACCATGGAAGGGGAAACCACCACCTTCTATTTGTACAAAAAACTTGCAGAATTTGATATACTATTGTCATCAATAGCCCGAGGAATAGCAATGGGAGATCAGCTGGAATATGCTGATGAGCTAACATTAGCAAGGAGCATCAGCCAAAGAGTGCCTTATGAATCTTCCTTCCACCAGAATCAAAAACCATAGTTTGAAAATTCCTTTTCGTTTAAATATCCTCTTCCTTTTCAGCCTCAATTTAATGGCTAGAATTCCATTTTTATTTGCTGGATATGGTAGAGAGGAAGATGCTTGGGGACAAGCTTTAACGGCAAAAAATACTTGGGAATCTGGAATCTATGAAGTATCCAGGCTTCCAGGGCATCCTCTTTATGAGATTTTATTGGCATTGCTTTGGCCTATCAATCACAGCTATTTCACTTTTAATTTGCTTAGTGCACTAGCTTCCTCTTTGGCCGTAGTTTTTTTCTACCTTATTTTAAAAGAATGGAATAAAACTCATTCCTTAATTCTTGCCTTAAGTTTTGGCTTTATTCCAGTGTTTTTTATTGCTGGTCTTTATACTATTGACTATAATTTCGCCTGTCTTTTTATTCTTATATCTCTGCATCAATTGCAAAAGAGGAATTTAATTTGGGCAGGCATATTATTGGGTATTGCTACAGGTTTTAGAATTTCATCTATTGCTTTTGTACTACCATGGATTATTCTCGCCCCTGGTAAAAAGGATTTACATTTATTTTTAAAACTGATTATAAGCTCAGGCTTGATGGCGATTGTAAGCTTTTCAGCTCCAATTTACAGCTATGGTTTGGAAGTGCTAGACTTTCACAAACCTCCTTATTCATCTTGGGCAAAAATTGCCTTTAAACTAAGTTTTGGAATTTGGGGTTTGCTACTTTTTTCATTTTTGAGTTTTGGTTTTATCAAATTCATTAGCAGCAGATCGTGGAAAAATACGAGCGGGAAAAAATTCAATTTAACATTGATTATTATAATTGTATTTCAACTTCTAGTATTCTTTAGGCTCCCGTTTAAATCAGAATTTTTAATACCTGCCTTACCTTTTATTTTAATTTGGATAGGCGATAGCTTTAGTGAAAAATGGCTTAAGGCACTACCCTATATTAGTATTTGCTCCTGCTTTTTAGTAGGCTTTGATTATAAAAACGAATTTAGAGGCAGCCCAGCAAGTTCGGCATCTATAGAATTTTCAGCTGGGGCTAAGGACATTTTTATTGACCCACTGCAGGGCCCAACTATTGTAGATTTCCAAAAAAGGAAAGTGAAAATGAAATTTGTAAGCGAAATACTAAAATGGAGCGAAAGTAAAAAGGAACCTTCCTGGGTAATATCTGGATGGTATTGGCCCCAAATTGAATTGCGAAAAAAAGAAAATTCAAGAGTGAAATTCGATTATTATTCTAGTGAAGAAGAATTGTTAAATGCCAAAAGTGCGGGTAGGAATATTTTTTACCTTCCCGAAATAAATGAAGCTAATTCAAAAATACAAGGGCATAACCTTGCAGATTCCTTAGGTACCATACTTATTCCTGAATGAAATTATCAATTGTAATTGTAAACTATAATGTAAAGCACTTCCTGGAGCAGTGCCTGAATTCCGTATTTCTTGCCCTAGAAAATATAGAATCCGAAGTTTTTGTGGTTGACAATAATTCTGTGGATGGAAGCATGGAAATGGTAAAAGAAAAATTTCCGCAAGCCATTAGAATTATCAATAAGGAAAATGTAGGATTCTCAAAAGCCAATAATCAGGCTATCCTTAAAGCACAGGGAGAATATGTATTGCTCTTAAACCCAGATACGGTAGTTGAGGAAGAAACATTTTCCAAATGTTTACAGTTTATGGATGCACATCCTGATGCAGGTGCACTAGGCATAAAAATGATGGATGGTAAGGGGAATTATTTGCCAGAATCTAAAAGAGGTTTACCAACACCCTGGGTGGCATTTTATAAAATTTTTGGACTTAGCTCCATTTTCCCAAATTCAAAAAAGTTTGCACGATATTATATGGGTCATCTCGATAAAAATTTCAACCATGAAGTTGAAATACTCGCTGGGGCCTTTATGCTGATGCGTAAAACAACTTTGGATGAAACGGGTCTATTGGATGAAACCTTTTTCATGTATGGTGAGGATATTGACCTTTCCTATAGGATCACCCAAAGTGGATATAAAAACTATTATTTTGCAGATAGCAGCATCATCCATTATAAAGGCGAAAGCACCAAAAAAGGCAGCCTTAATTATGTTTATGTGTTTTATAAGGCCATGATAATTTTTGCTGAAAAACACTTTAGCCAGAGCTATGCTAAATTTTTTCGGTTTTTTATTTTAATGGCAATTTATTTGAGAGCTGGGCTGTCATTAATCAAAAGGTTTGTTAGTGCTCTTGCCCTACCCCTACTCGATTCTGGGATCCTGATTCTTGGTTTGTATTATATTAAAGAATATTGGGAACACAACCACAGATTCGTAGTTGGAGGAGAATATTCCTTGGAACTCATCAGGGTTGCTTTTCCATTATATGCTCTCGGTTGGATAGCTGGAATATTCCTTAATGGGGGATATGAAAAACCTGCTAAAATCTCTCAAGTAATAAAAGGTGTGTTTGTTGGCTCCATAGCGATATTAGTAGCCTATAGTTTACTTAGTGAGGAGTTTAGGTTTTCTAGAGCAATACTATTATTAGGAGCGATTTGGGCATCCTTTTCCATCCCCTTAGTACGATTTGCCATTCAAAAAATTACGGGGCAAAAACTTTTAGTAAGTTCCGATAGCAGTAAAAGGGTTTTGATAGTAGGACTTGAAGATGAAGCGCAAAGGGTGGAACAATTAATCAAACAAGCCAATAATTCAATTTCCTATGTGGCCTTTGTTAATCCACCAGAACAAAATATTGAAGGGGAAAATTATACTGGGAAATTTGAGCAAATCAGTGATATGATTACCGTTTTTGATATTACCGAGGTGGTATTCTGTGCTAGAGATGTAAGTAGCAATTTCATTCTCAACAAGATGAGGGAGTTAAACTCTAAAAAAGTGGAAATAAAAATTGCCCCCTCGGAAAGCCATTTTGTAATTGGAAGTAATTCCATTGATACACAAGGCTCATGGTATAGTGTTCAATTTAATGATATCTCAAAACCAAGTAATAAAAGAGCAAAATTATTTTTTGATCTAAGTATTGCAATTTTCCTTTTGATATCATTACCACTTAGTATATGGTTTGTAAAAAATAAAATCCAGTTTATAAGGAATCTATTTTCAGTTTTAAGTTTTCAAAAAACATGGATTGCCTATGATTCTAGTATAGCCATAAGCCACTTACCCAAGCTTAAACCATCTATACTAAAAACTACGGAGCAACTAAAAATGACGGAATCGGATGAAATTGCAAAGAATCATTTAAATCAACTTTATGCCAAAGAGTATAAGGTGTTTAATGATTTGAATTTCTTGTTGGAAAATTTTTCCAGACTTGGCAATTCCTACTAAAAGCAAAGATTTTGACCAAAAGCAAGAGCTAAATCTAACTATAGGCCACAACACAGCCGTTAATTTTTTTACCTTTGCCCACCTCAATAAAAGAAGATTTTCAACCTTATAAGACATAAATGGCACAAGTAGAGCTTATTATGCCCAAGATGGGCGAGAGCGTGGCCGAAGCCACCATTATTAAATGGTTAAAAGAAGTAGGTGAAACTATTGAATTAGAAGAATCTGTTCTTGAAATAGCAACCGATAAAGTAGATAGTGAAGTTCCTTCTCCTACAGAAGGTGTATTAAAGGAAAAGCTTTTTAATGAAGATGATGTTGTTCAGGTTGGACAAGCTATTGCCATAATTGAAACTGAAGGTGAAGGAGGGCTTGAAACTCCAGCAGCAAGTAGCGAATCCAGTCCTAAAGAAGTTCAAAAACCTGCACAAGCCGCTCAGGAAGTTGAAAAAATGATGGATTCCGCTCAGGATTCAGTTGATATACCCAAAAATAGCAATGGTAAATTTTATTCGCCATTGGTAAGAAGCATTGCCAAGGAGGAAAATATTTCCTTATCAGAATTAGAATCTATTAAGGGTAGCGGATCGGAAGGCCGTGTAACCAAAAACGATATTTTAGAATTTTTGAAGAATAGAGCATCTTCTCCTGCACCAGCAGCAAGTGCTCCTTCACCAAGTCAATCACAAACCAAAGCAAGCTCGGAACCAAAAGCTACAGAGCATAAAGCAGCACCGATCGCCCTAGGTCGTGGAGATGAGATAATTGAGATGGATAGAATGCGTAAGATGATTGCCGATCATATGGTAATGTCTAAACATACTTCCCCTCATGTAACATCATTTGTAGAGGCTGATGTTACCAATATTGTGAATTGGAGAAATAAAGTAAAAAACGAATTTTTGAAAAAAGAAGGTGAAAAATTAACCTTCACACCGATTTTTATTGAAGCGGTAGCCATGGCAATCCGTGATTTTCCAATGATTAATATTTCCGTGGATGGAAATAATATAGTAAAAAGAGCCAATATTAATATTGGTATGGCGGCGGCACTTCCAACAGGTAATTTAATAGTACCTGTAATCAAAAATGCTGATCAATTAAACTTATTGGGAATTACCAAACAAGTAAATGATCTAGCCACAAGAGCCAGAGCAAACCAATTAAAACCAGACGATATTCAAGGTGGTACCTATACAGTAACAAATGTGGGAACATTTGGTAATGTAATGGGAACACCTATTATAAATCAACCACAGGTGGCTATTTTAGCCTTGGGATCCATCAATAAAAAGCCGGCAGTTATAGAAACTGCAGAAGGAGACTTTATTGGAATTAGACATAAAATGTTCTTATCCCATTCCTATGATCACAGAGTGGTAGATGGCGCTTTAGGTGGTCAATTTGTTCGAAGAGTAGCAGATTACCTAGAACAATTTGATCCAAATAGAAGCATTTAATGGATTTAAAACTAAATAAACCTATTTGCTTTTTCGACATTGAGTCTACCGGATTGAGTGTAGTTAATGACCGAATAGTTGAAATAAGTATTCTCAAGGTTTTTCCAAATGGAAATAAGGAAAGCAAAACCTGGCTTGTAAACCCAGGGATGCCCATTCCAAAAGAGGTTACAGCCATCCATGGTATTGATGATGCAAAGGTTGCCAATGAACCAAGCTTCAAAGAATTATCTCATCAGGTTTATGAGATGATTAAGGATGCAGATTTAGGAGGTTATAATTCTAATAAATTTGATATTCCACTTTTAGCAGAAGAATTATTGAGGGCCGAAATAGAATTTGACTTTAGTAAGAAAAAATCTGTGGATGTTCAGAATATTTTTCACAAAAAAGAGCAGCGTACTTTAAGTGCGGCCTATAAGTTTTATTGCGACAAGGATTTGGAAAATGCCCACTCTGCCGAAGCAGATACCGAAGCTACTTATGAGATTTTAAAAGCTCAATTAGAAAGGTATCCAGACTTGGAAAATAATATCAACTTCCTTTCGGATTTCAGCAATCGCTTCAACGCTGCAGATTTTGCTGGGTTTATCATCAAAAACAAGGAGGGCAAAGAGCTTTTTAGTTTTGGAAAGTACAAAAATCAAAGTGTGGAAGATGTACTAGAAAAGGATCCAGGATATTTTGGGTGGATACAAAAATCTGAATTCCCACTATATACCAAAAAGGTGCTAACCGCCATAAAATTAAGAAAACTCAACTCGTGAAAATAATTTGCGTTGGAAGGAATTATATAGATCATGCTAAGGAATTAAATAATCCAATTCCGAAAACACCAGTTCTTTTTTTAAAACCTGAGACCGCAATTATTCCGAAAAAAAATCCTTTTTTCCTCCCTGATTTTTCAGATGATGTTCATTTCGAAGCCGAATTGGTTATTAAAATCAATAAGCTTGGAAAAAATATACAAAAGAAATTTGCCCACAAATATTATAGCCAAATTACTGTTGGACTAGATTTCACAGCTCGTGATATTCAACAAAAGCAAAAAGAAAAAGGACTACCATGGGAAATTTCCAAGGCCTTTGATGGCTCGGCAGGGATAGGTAAATTTATGAATATTTCAGAATTAAAAAACCCCGGAAACCCTAGCTTCCACCTGCTTTTAAACGATAAAAAGCTTCAGGCTACCAGCGCTGAAGAAATGATTTTTTCCATAGATACTTTGATTGCGGAAATATCAAAATATTTCACCTTGAAAATAGGAGATTTAATTTTTACGGGTACACCTGCAGGTGTAGGAAAACTAAATAAAGATGACCAATTAAAACTTTATTTAGAAGAAAATGAAGTACTTCGATTAAACGTAAAATAAGTTCCTAGCCACCTTAGTCAATTTTACTGGGTTTAATTCTTTTGTCTTCCTATATTTGTAAGCTATCGAATTTGATTAGTCATAAGTAACGAATATTTACACTATGAGGAAGTTATTACTCCTTTTGGGTTTTATCGCCCTTTCCCTAGAATCTTTTTCCCAAGTTCCAGTTAGTCTTTATCATGAAAGCTTTGACACTGTCAACGCCATGTATAAGGTCACCAATAGTTTTGTTCAAAATGGTGTTAACGTTCCAACAATTTTTTGGAATGACACTACCAATCACAAAACCAATGGAATACACTCCTACCATGTTAAGGGTAGTGCTACTGGTACTATAATCAGATTTGAAACAGACAGTTTTAGCACCGTTGGCTTTCCTTATGTATTCCTTTCCTTTAATCACATTTGTAAATTATACCTGCCTAACCAAGGTAGAGTTGAAATTTCTACCGATGGAGGAAATATTTGGACAGCTATTCCCGAATTTTACTATATAGGTTCCGATGTTTCTCGAAGCCAACTTTATGTAGCCAATGAATATTTCAATACTGGTAGTTATGTAATTCCTAGTACTGGCCTAGACCTTTGGCAATCTACCAACAATGGACCCGTTAGTGATAGCTGGTTTGTAAGGGAAGCATTTGATTTAAGGGGAATAGCCTACGATACTGTTACAAATACTGGTTATCCAGATGTAAGAATCAGGTTTAGCGCCCAGTTTAATTTTACAACCCCTGCCCCAGCATTAAATTTTTATGATGGTTGGTATGTAGATAGTGTTCAAGTAATTGGTTCTACTTGCGAATTGAACCCTCCTAAAATAAACTTTACCATTCCTGCTTCAGTTTGTTTAGATAAACCCGAAGGCAGCCAAGTGGAAACTCCTGCAGACAATTATAAGGTGAAGCTTCTGGCTACCGACAAAGGTGCAGGTATGGATCGTGTTGAACTAATCTGGACCAATAGAACAACCAATATTAGAGATACCGTATTATTAACTAAAACTGCTGGAACCAACGAATATTCTGGCGATATTACCAATGCACTTCTTGGTGATACTGTAGACTGGTATATTGAAGCATATGATTTAAGTTGCCCGAATGTTACTAGAAGTCCTATTAATGACGAATATGTTTTTTGGGTAGATTCTGGTTTACCTTCAAAATGTGGTGCTCCATATTGTGGAGCCTTGCCAAATACTATTGGTGTAGATAATCTTCCTTGGACAGAAACCTTTGAAAGCAGCGTTTGGGTTGCTGGAGACAATGGCGCTTCTGTAGGTGGAGCAGCTAGTATGCACAGAGGCTCTTTCCCTGTATTTCCAACAGGATATTGGACATTAGGACCCTCTCCTAGTGTTGATAACCAATTAGCATGGTCCGTCGCAAATGGATCTACCACCACCAATTTCACCGGTCCAAATTCTAACCATACTCCCGGGGGAACAAAATATTTGTATACAGAGTCTTCCACCTTATCAGGTAATTCTGCAAGAATTATTACCCCTTGTATTGATCTATCTAGAAATACCAAATGTTTAGCATTTGAATTTTACTATCATATGTTTGGCGATGGTATTAAACGATTAAGAGTGGATGTGGATACAGGATCGTCAACAGAAGCATGGTATATTGGATATATAAATATTGCAGATCCACAACATACGAGCAGCAATGATCCTTGGAAAAAAGCCATTGTAGGATTAGAGCAGTTTAATGGTAAATATATCCGATTAAGATTCCATGCAGTAAGGGATAACCAAGCCGCTACTGCTGATAAGGATAAAAGTGATATTGCTATTGATGATTTAAGAATTTTCGAACCAGATCCTGCTGAAATTGAGATTCTTAGCTTTGACTCACCAGTAAATGGTATTTGTGGATATAGCGCCAATGAGCCTATTACCCTAACCTTGAGAAATAATGGTTGCTCAACAACTTCCGCAATTCCTCTTGCTTTTAGTGTAAACAATGGTCCAATAAAAAGAGATACCCTTTATGCTTCAACCAAAGCATTAGCCCTAGGAGATACCACACAATATACTCTTAACCCTCCTGCTACCGCGGATTTAAGTGCTTTTAATACTTATACCATTAAAGCATGGTCGGAAATGCCTGGTGATAATGTACCTGGAAACGATACTGTTTTAAGCCAAGTTATTCAACATAACCCTTCCATAAGTACTTTTCCATTCTTTGAAGATTTTGAAAATGGATTAATTGGTCAACAAGTACTGGGTAATAGCAATTGGAGGTTTGATGATGGATTGGATCCTACATTTAGATGGCAAGTTGGAGAAGATATGACAGGTACCAGATCTACTGGTCCATTCCAAGGTTTTTATGATGGTGGTAAATATCTTTATACAGAGACCGGTGGCCCAGGACTACCCGTGAGCACATATTTTAGAGTTTTATGTGTGGATTTAGGCGCTCTTACCAATCCAACCCTAGATTTCTACTATCACACCTTTGGAACAGATATTAACGGTATTTCTGTTGAAGTTTCTTTGGGAAACCAAGATTTAGAAACTTGGACCCCAATTGGAGGTTCTAATGTTGGTATTAGTCATACAGAAGAAAGAGACAATTGGAATTTTAAAAGAGTAGGATTAAACGCCTATGCTGGTCAGGCCATAAAACTTCGCTTTAAAGCCACACGTAACGGTGGTGGTGGTACGCTTGCAGACATGGCTATTGATAATATAATGATCTATGATAGGTCTGCAAATGATGCCGGTGTTGAAGCAATTACCAATCCTATTCAAACAGTTCAAACCTATGCCGCTAACCCTACTATTCCAATAGTCGATGTTAGAAACTTTGGAACTTCAAACCTTACTTCTGTAGATGTTACAGTAAATATTATTCCTCATTGTGGACCAAACGCTGGTGTAGCACTACCTTATACGCAAACTGTTGCAACTAATATTGCACCGGGAGGAGTAGGAAGTGTTTCTTTATCAGGCTTTAATCTTAGCTATCCGGTGGGTGCCTTTACAATGGAGGCTTTTACTACTAAAACTGGAGATAGTCATACCTTCAATGATACTATAAAAAGAGACTTTTTTGGTGTAGAAATTTATGATATACCTTATTTCGACAATTTTGATAATTGTAATTCAGAGGCTGGTGGATTTACAGTAAATCCTAATAGTACCTTTTTACAATGGGAATTTGGTGTCCCTTCTGCAAGTTTAATTTCTTCAGCTCATTCTTCACCCAACGCTTGGGCAACCAATTTAGATGGAAACTTTTTACCAGCTACAGATGAATTTTTAATAGCACCACAAATGGAGGGTTTTGATTCCCTAAATTCTGTAGAATTTAGATTTTTCCATTATATGGACTTTGGAGTTGGAAGTCCTGCTTCAGCAGCAGGGGTTGTAGAATATAGAAATGCTGGAGTTTGGGAAGCTTTAGGTGGATCAAATATTAATAAAAACATTGGTTTTAACTGGCTTGGTAGCAAATTTGGAACTCAAAATTCACCAGTTTTTAACGGACCTGCATTTGAAGGTTCTTCTCAAGCTGATGGAGGATGGATATTTAGCTCCTACCCTCTGAATGAATTTAACAATACACCAAACTCCGTTCTTAGAACAAGGTTTAGGTTTAAATCCAACCATGCTATTACCACGAATCCAAATGCAACTAGAAATGGATGGGCAATTGATGATTTTGAACTTTGGGTTCCAGGTCAGCATAGTGCAAGCCCGATTAGAGTGAGAACCGAAGCTCCATTACCAATTCCAGGGCAGGATCAAACCTTGCTTATTACTATATTAAATACAGGAGCAAAAAGATTAGATAGCTGTATTATAGACATAACCATTGATGGACAAGTAATAGAACAAAACAATTTTTATCAAATGCAACCAAGATTGTTCTCAGGGCAAAGACAGACAAAAACCATCGAAACACTTTGGGATGGTGCAGGTGTAACTTCTGGAGTTCATGATATTTGTATTATTACAAGGTTACCAAATAATCGCGGTGATGGTGTGCCATTGGATGATACACTTTGTACTACAATCACCGTTTTGGGTGAAGTTGATATGACTACAAGCGATAGTGCCAGCTACTGTAATGATTTTGAAGGAACAGATCCTAGTATTACCCCTTGGATTGCATTAAACTCCGAAACATTTACAGAAGATCAATCTTGGGAAAAAGGAACTCCATTGCAGTCCATTAACCCTTTTAGCGGTGTTAATGTTTGGATGACAAAATTGGATAGCGTTTATGATAATCTTGATAAATCGGCTTTATTCACACCGATCTTTATTATGGATTCAAATGTTACCTATGAGATTAGTTTCCAACATTGGTTCGAAACTGAGGCATTCCATGATGGAGGAAATATTGAAGTTACCTTCGACGGTGGACTAACATGGAGAACCGTTGGTTATAAATCTTCTGTAGATACAAATTGGTATAATACAGATTTTGTTACCGCCTTAGATATTATCAAACCTGGATTCTCAGATACAACCAACACTGGTACTTGGCAATATGCTGATTATAGAGTTGGCTTCCAAAAGCAAGGTATCAAAGCTATTTTCAGATTCCGTTTCGCAACAGACTATGATTTAAACTTCCCTGGTTGGGCAGTTGATGATTTCTGCTTAAAGGAAGTAAGTGAAAACCCTCAGGAGGTAATTGGACAAGGAGAATATATTGCACCAGAAGATGTAATTGTTGCTGACTTATCTCCAAACCCAACCAACTCCTTTAGCGAACTGGCGATTTATGCACCTACACCTAAAAATGCGAATATTCTTATAGTTAATTCCATTGGCCAGGTAATGCAACAATTTAGCACTGAATTAGATTTTGGAGCAAATAGAATTAACCTAGATGCCAGTAATTGGGATGCGGGTATGTATGTTGTTAAAATTAATATCGAGGGTGAATCATTTACCAAAAAATTGATCATCACTCAATAATTATAAATTCTGAAATTTTTTAAAGCCCCGAAAAATTCGGGGCTTTTTTTATGTCAAAAATTCAGAAGAAACCCAAGGGCTGCGCCAGTTTGTCTTAAAATTATCCTGTAAATCAATTGGACTTAAAATTGAGCTAAGCAGAGGAAAAACAAAACATGGATACATCAAAATTCACTATAAAATCTCAAGAATCAATTAATCAAGCCAAACAGCTTGCTATGGAATTTGGTCATCAAGCTATTGAGAATGCACATCTACTAAAAGGAATCTCCAATATTGATGAAAATGTTCTTCCCTTTTTACTTAAGAAATTGGGAATAAACCAAGATATATTCATTCAAACTCTGGATAAAATTCTCGCTTCTTTCCCAAAAATTCAAGGCGCTGAGCTATACTTTTCAAAATCTGCTACGGAAACATTGAACCGAGCTCATTTAAAACTCAAAGAATGGAAAGATGATTATATTTCCTTGGAGCACCTAATACAGTCCATAGCTGAAGGCTCTGATGCCGTTTCCCAGTTAATGAAGGACAATGGGATAAATTCTAAAAATCTAAAACTTGCTATTCAAGAATTGAGAAAGGGTGAAAATGCCAATAGTGCCTCCTCTGAAAGTAAATACAATTCCCTAGCAAAATATTCTAGAAACTTAAATGAACTCGCCAGGGATGCTAAACTAGATCCTGTGATTGGCAGGGATGAAGAAATCCGACGAGTTTTGCAAATTCTTTCTAGAAGAACTAAAAACAATCCCATATTAATTGGCGAACCTGGAGTTGGTAAAACAGCAATTGCGGAAGGGATGGCTCACAGAATTATTCAAGGTGATGTACCTGATAATTTAAAAGAAAAACAAATTTATAGTCTAGATATGGGCGCCCTAGTAGCTGGAGCAAAATATAAGGGAGAGTTTGAGGAAAGGCTAAAATCTGTTGTTAAAGAAGTAATTGAATCAGATGGACAAATTGTATTGTTCATAGATGAGATCCACACCCTTGTTGGTGCTGGCGGTGGTGAAGGTGCAATGGATGCCGCTAACATCTTAAAACCTGCATTGGCAAGAGGAGAACTCAGAGCAATAGGAGCAACAACATTGGCGGAATATCAAAAATATCTTGAAAAAGATAAGGCCTTAGAAAGGAGATTTCAAAAGGTATTGATAGATGAACCGGACACAGAATCTGCAATCTCAATTTTAAGAGGTATAAAGGAAAAATATGAAACCTATCACAAGGTTAGAATTAAAGATGAGGCCATAATTGCTGCAGTGGAATTATCCCAACGCTATATATCCGATCGCTTTTTACCAGATAAGGCTATCGATTTAATTGATGAATCAGCCTCAAAATTAAGGTTGGAAATAAACTCCAAGCCCGAAGAGATCGATATCCTAGATAGGAAAATCATGCAGCTTGAAATTGAATTGGAAGCTATAAAAAGGGAGGGAAATAGTGATCATTTGGAAAATATAAAAAAAGATCTTGCGAATTTTCGAGAATCAAGAAAAACCCTTAACGCCAAGTGGGAAGATGAAAAAGAAATTATAAATGGTCTTCAAAAAAGAAAGGAAGAGCTGGAGAATTTGAAAATTGAAGCAGATAAGGCTGAAAGGATGGGCGATTATGGAAAGGTTGCTGAAATCCGATATGGTAAAATGAAAGAAACGGAAACCTCACTCGCCGAATATGAGGATAAAATTAAATCTCTAAAAGATAAATCCCCACTCATAAAGGAGGAAATTGAATATGAAGATATTGCCGAAGTTGTAAGCCGCTGGACAGGGATTCCAGTGAAAAAAATGCTGGAAAGTGATAGAGAAAAGCTCCTTAGATTAGAAGATGAACTCCGAAAAAGAGTGGTCGGTCAAGAAGAGGCTATCGCTGCTGTTTCAGATGCAGTACGAAGAAGCAGGGCTGGCTTACAAGATGCAAATAAACCCATTGGTTCTTTCATTTTCTTTGGTACTACCGGGGTTGGTAAAACTGAATTAGCCAAAGCTCTTGCCGACTTCTTGTTCAATGATGAAAACTCAATTACAAGAATTGATATGAGCGAGTATCAAGAAAGGCATTCTGTGAGTAGGCTGATAGGCGCCCCTCCAGGGTATATTGGCTATGAAGAAGGTGGTCAATTAACAGAGGCCGTGAGAAGAAAACCCTATTCTGTTATCCTTCTAGATGAAATTGAAAAGGCTCATCCTGATACTTTTAACATACTATTACAGGTTTTAGATGAGGGACATTTAACCGATAGCAAGGGAAGAAAGGTGAATTTTAAAAATTCAATAATCATCATGACCTCCAACATCGGTTCCAATATCATTCAAGAAAGCTTTGAAAATAGCAATGAAGAAACGAGGGCCAGTATTCTTGAAAATACAAGAGAGGAATTATTTAGCCTCATTAGAAAAACCCTTCGCCCTGAATTTTTGAACAGAGTTGATGAATTAATTATGTTCCTACCTCTCGGTAAAGGAGAAATAAGGCAAATTGTGGAAATGCAAATCAAACAATTAAAAGGTCTTCTGAAAAGTCAAAATATCAATATTGAAGCTAGTCCCAATGCCATTAAATATTTAACAGAAGTAGGCTACGACCCTCAATATGGAGCAAGGCCTATAAAAAGGTTAATTCAAAAAAGGATACTCAATGAATTATCAAGATGGATACTGTCTAATAAGGTAGAAAAAGACAGCCTAATATTGATCGACACTGAAGAAGGGTCCTTAGTATTTAGAAATGAGCCAGCTCAATTGCCAGACCTAGGATAGGCTTTGCAATAACTGACTTGCCATTTGCTGTTCCGGATTTATTCTCAGAATTTCTTTGAGTACTTTTTTAAGCTCTACGGTATTTGATAGTTGATTATAGGCATTTGCCAAATTTAGCCAGGCTAAAAGGTAATCAGGATCTTGATCTAGTGCCAATTTAAATAGGGATATTGACTCATCATATTTAAAATCTTGCAAATAGCAATATCCCAAATT
Source organism: uncultured Cryomorphaceae bacterium (assembly GCA_963976435.1). Lineage (GTDB taxonomy): Bacteria > Bacteroidota > Bacteroidia > Flavobacteriales > Schleiferiaceae > CAKZNE01. The sequence goes on from CAXBKQ010000005.1 coordinate 89,598, forward strand.
ATTAAGCCCTTCCTTATGGGAAGGGTTTTCTTTTAACACCAATTTAAATTCCCTTTCTGCATCCTTAAAATTATTATCCTTCAAAAAAGCAACACCCAATTTATTCCTGAAATCACTGATATAGGGCGCTAATTCACATGCCCTATTATAAAATATAAGGGCCTTTTGGATATTGTTAGACTTTATACTGGCCTCCCCTATTCTGTAGCAGGTCCAGGCATCTTGGTTACTATAGGACATTTTGGTATTGAGAGCCAGGAGCTTCTCCTTTCCTATTTTCTCCGTCAATTCTTCAATTTCACTAAAATCCTTTTTCAAATATAAATAGTGAATCCAAAGTGAAAAATCCTTTTTACTGGGATCATACTTATAAATAAATCTCAGAGCACTATCTAATAAAAAACCTTGTTCATTGAAGCGTTCATATTGCTGTAAATAGGCTTTTACCTTACTTTTTAAGCTTGGATTTTTATTGTTGATGGATATCAATCCGATAAATTTTCCAAATCCATTGGTATCAATTGCCGAGTAGTTTTTTCTTACATAATGGTCGTGGACAGTTACATGTGGAATATCAATAGAACCTGAAGCAGGCATATGGCAGGATACACAATTATTTTCAGCCTCCTTAATTTTAATTGGATCCTCAGTGCATACCGGCTCAGCATTGTGACAGCTAATGCATTTATTATTAAAAATTTGGATCTTGGTTTCTTTTACCGATACATGAGGATTATGACAAGAGGTACAAGTATAGTCGTCACTTTGCTGAAAGCATTTGCTGGATTTAAACCTATCCACATGGGAAGCCATTATAAATTGGTCCCCCTCCCCTTCAAACTTTGGTAAATACACATCCATCACTGAATTTAATTTCATACCTGGTTTAAAATCAAAAAAGGATTTATCGTCTTTTAATACCATATTTCCTTGCAAATGGCATCTTTGACATATTTCAAACTGCAGTTGAGAGTCTAATTTTCCAGGGTTCACTATGGAGTAATCTATGGAATTTGAAGTGTCGGTGAAATCGCCGGATTGAATTTTTTTAATGTGGGCTTCACCAGGACCGTGGCATCTTTCACAATCGATTCCTTGAGGGATGCTAGTAAATTTATTGCTCGATCCCATCAGAAAGGCCTCGGGCATCGCATTATGGCAACTCATACATTCCAAGCCAATTATCCTGTTAAATCGAACATTAAATCCATTTTCATAGCCTGGTGGTAAATCCAATTTCGATTCCTGCTCATACCATGTAAAAGGCAACTGAAAAAGATGATTATTTCGGCTATAAATATGTGAATTGGTATGCTGTCCACTTCCTACTACATAGTCTACCTTAACAGTTTGGGAATACACAGTATCACCATTTTCATTTAGCCTGAATTCTTTTAAGAACAAATTTTTTTCCTTCCATTGTGGATGATAATAAAAGTCTAAATGATCATCATAAATAAGGCTATGACCATTTATGTTTGCAACACTTTTCGTGCTATCCGCAATCCCAAAGGATGCTCCCATACCGGTTCTTATAAATGACTCGTATTTATCATAGTGGCATTGTTTGCAAGCATTTATGCCCACGTATTTAATCGAATCATGATGATTTAAATAGCTTTGATGGTTATTTATATCAGCAGCCTTTTTTTCCGAATTCCAATTGCAGGTGACTATGGTAAAAACAGCAAGGCAAATAATAATAAGGACGGAAATTTTTTTTATCATTTTTAAGATTTAATGAATTGAAAAATCAGCTCATCCTTGAAATTTGTTCCATCCCAGATCCAATCTTTTTTATGGCCACATTGATTAAAGCCAAGACTTTGAAACAGGGCAATACTCTCTTGGTTATCAGATAAAATATTACAATAAATTTGGTGTAAACCCAACTGTTTGAAACAATATTCAATTGCCAAACCTAGGGCTTGTTTTCCATATCCCAAGCCCCTTTTACTTTCATCGGCTATTAAAATTCCCAGTCCTGCTCTTTTGTTATGGGGGTCAAAATCAAAAATATCCATGGTTCCCAAGGCTGTTTTTCCTTCGTGCAATTCAATTATAAATCGAAATTGTTTGGTTTGGTAAATTCCCAGTTCAGAATTTTTAATGAAGGAATTAATTTCACTTGAAGTAAAAGGACTTAATGTACCACTAAACAGCCAGTTTTTGGGATCATTTTCCCAATTGAGAATGATATCGACATCCTCCATGGTCATGGACCGTAAATTAATTTGCTTTCCTTTGAGTAAAATCATAAACTAATTTTACCCTCAAATACGAATTGGGCTGGGCCTTGAAGAAAAATTTCGGAGTATGGAGAACCTTCACCCTTAAAACTCAAACTTAAAAGCCCGCCTTGGGTTTCAACCTTTACATTGTTTGAACTTATTAAACCCTGATTAAAAGCGGCTAAAACAGCGGCAGTTACACCAGTGCCACAGCTTAAAGTTTCATCTTCCACCCCTCTTTCATAGGTTCTCATTTTTATAAAAGCCTCATTTTCAACCTTTACAAAATTTACATTTACACCCTCCTTTTTATAATGATCAGAATATCTGATTTTCCGGGCTTCCTCCACTAACTCAAATTCATCTATTTCATTCAAAAACACTACATGATGAGGAGAGCCTGTATTCAAAAAAATATCATTATTTATTTTTTCAAGGTCTGAAACATCGATCATTTGAAGACTAATTTCCTCGGCCACTAGTTTAGCTTTATGAGCTCCGTCAATAGCTAGGAAATTTAATTCTTCCTTATTTATTCCCAGATCATGGGCGAATTGACTGATACATCTCCCACCATTTCCACACATGGTACTTTCCCTACCATCAGAATTATAATAGACCATTTTAAAATCATAAGCTTCTACTTCTTCGAGTAAAATAAATCCATCTGCTCCTATGCCAAACCTTCTGTCACATAAAAACTTAATTTGGTTTTGATCCAACAAAATGTCAGATTTTCGATTGTCTACCATGACAAAATCATTTCCTGTACCTTGGTATTTGAAAAAATTTATTTCCATTAAATTAGTTTCGTTAAAGTCATGTTAAATCAAATGCCATTGCGGCAATATGGCTCGCTTGGAATAGTTATTGAAAATTGAATATCGGTATTTAATTTAATCTTTTACAAATATGAAAAACATAACTAAGATTTTCCTTATTTCAATTTTAGGAGGGGTAATTACTCTTAGTCTTTATAAAGTATTTTTCGAGGAACCAGTGGTTCAGACTATCATTAATGAACCATCCACCCCATCAATACAAACAAATTCAAAATCATTTTCACCATTTGCAGAAACAAGTTTTACTGCTGCTGCCGAAAAAACGGTAAATAGCGTTGTTCACGTAAAAACCGCTGTTGAAGCAAGATTACGTCAACCATCAAGCCCTCTTGAGTACTTTTTTGGTCGCCCAAATGGAAATTCTCAAGGTAAAATCCAATTAGGATCTGGCTCTGGGGTAATTGTTTCAAAAGATGGATATATTGTAACAAATAATCACGTAATTGATGGTGCACAGGAAATATCCATCACTCTAAATGATGGTAGGGAATTCAATGCTTCGCTTATTGGTAAAGACCCTACCACAGACATTGCTTTATTAAAAATTGAGGGAGAGGGTTTACCCTACCTTACATTCAGTAATTCTGATGATGTAAAATTAGGAGAATGGGTATTAGCCGTTGGAAATCCTTTTAACCTAACCTCAACGGTAACTGCCGGAATAATTAGTGCGAAAAGTAGAAATATTGGGATTATTGAAGAACGTTCAGCAATTGAAGCTTTCTTGCAAACAGATGCTGCTGTAAACCCTGGAAACAGTGGTGGTGCTCTAGTAAATACAAAGGGTGATCTTATTGGAATTAATAGTGCCATATCTACACATACAGGCTCTTTTGAGGGATATTCATTTGCTGTTCCAAGCAATATTGTAAAGAAGGTTGTTGAAGATTTATTAGAATTTGGAACTGTTCAAAGGGCCTTTATTGGCGTAAATATTTCGGATATATCCGCACAAATTGCAGAACGCTTAGATTTAAAAGAAACTGTAGGGGTTTATGTTGGTGGAGTTACAGAAAATGGTGCTGCTGAAGTTGCAGGAATAAAAACTGGAGATGTAATAGTGTCCATTGATAATAAGCAAGTGAAAAAAAGTAGTGAACTTCAAGAATTAATAGGTAGGAAAAGACCAGGAGATAAGATTGAAGTGAAGGTAAATAGAGAAGGAGATCTACAGAAATTTGATATTGTTTTGCGGAATATTAATGGAAATACCGATGCCATTAAACGAAATGACACCAAATTTATCAGTTCCCTGGGTGGTAGATTTAAATCATTAAGTAAAATTGAAAAAGCAAGGCTGGGAATAACCTACGGAATAAGGGTTACTGAAATACAGTCTGGAATTTTGGCTGAACTAGGAATTCCAAAGAATTTTATAATTACCAAAATCAATAAAAACAAACTTAGTCAGGTTGAGGATATCAATGAGGCAGTAAAAGGACTAAAGTCCAAGGATCCTGTAGTATTAGAAGGCTACCTGCCAAATGGTAGATATAAATATTATGCCTTCGGATTCTAGTCCCTATAAAATTCAATTTTTAAAGGCCTCTTTTAGAGGCCTTTATTATTTTTAAACTTGGTTGTCCATTCTAATAAAACAACTAAATTTGCAGCCTCAAAAAACCTCATTTTTAAACCATTAATATGGCTGAAATATTGGACTATCAAGATTCTGTAACTAAACGAATCGCAAAAGAAAAAGCTGCAACGCAGTTTATTAAGACTATCAGTGATCTTTATTTGGATAAAGGCATTGAAACCGTTCTATTTAGAAATCAACTCATTGATCAAAGAGCTAGTGAAATTTTAAACCTTCACGAATACGCTCGTAAATTTGTTGGCCAGAACATTACCATTGAAGACTCATTAAGTTTGCTAGAAGAATTAGCTAATTTGGATGTTGCTCCATCCAGAATGGATATTGGAAAACTAAGCAGTGAATGGTTAAATGAAGGAGCAAACTTTAGTTCTAAAAGAAATTTCCTTGAAAGTAAATTAAAGGATTTTATCGGTGCAGAGAATATGCAAAGAACTAGTCCTAAAGATGTAGTTCTTTATGGATTTGGTAGAATTGGACGATTGGTTGCTCGTGAATTAATGAGCCAAGAAGGAAAGGGTGAACAGCTTAGACTTAGAGCCATTGTAACTCGTGGTGAAAGCGAAATTACCCTAGAAAAGAGAGCTTCTTTATTAAGAGAGGATTCGGTGCACGGGGAATTTCCTGGAACTGTTGAAGCTGACTTAGAAAATAAAGCTTTAATTATCAATGGTAGAACTATCCGAATGATTGCCGCAAGTAATCCTGAGGATATAGATTATACCCAATATGGTATTAACGATGCTCTTGTTATTGACAATACCGGAGCCTTTAGAGATGATGTTGAATTAGGTCGTCATTTAAAAGCCAAGGGAGCAAGCAAGGTTTTACTTACTGCCCCTGGGAAAAATGTACCTAATATTGTTCATGGAGTAAATCAAACTAATTTTTCTCCTAAAGAGGTGGATATTTTCTCCGCAGCAAGTTGTACTACCAATGCTATCACACCTGTATTAAAGGTAATGGAAGATAATTTCGGAGTTGTAAGAGGACATATTGAAACTGTGCATGCCTATACAAACGACCAAAATTTGGTGGATAATATGCACAAAAAATATAGGAGAGGAAGAGCTGCAGGTTTGAATATGGTAATTACCGAAACTGGCGCTGGAAGTGCTGTTGCCAAAGCTTTGCCTGTTTTAGCTGGTAAGCTTACATCCAATGCTATTCGTGTGCCTGTGCCTAATGGTTCATTAGCGATTTTAAACCTTACACTAGACAAGGCTACAAGCAAGGAAAAATTAAATGAGGTGATGAGAAGTTCAGCCCTTAGCGGAGATTTAGTAGAACAAATCAATTATTCCTTAAGTAATGAATTGGTTTCTAGCGATATCGTTGGCAACTCCTGCCCTTCAGTTTTTGACAGTCCTGCAACCATAGTGGATGCAGAAGGAAAAAATTGTGTTCTTTATGTTTGGTATGACAATGAGTATGGATATACCAGGCAAGTTATTAGACTTAGTAAATATATTGCTGAAGTAAGAAGAAAAAGATATTACTAGTCGTAATACCTTTTAATATATAATAGAAAAGGCTCCCAATTGGGAGCCTTTTTTCTTTGGAAGATCTTTAGCACTTAGCTTACAAATGGAATTTTTACCACTTCAGCCTTTAAAGATTTATTTCTAATTTCAATAAATATTTCTGTCCCAGGCTGTTTATGATCCATGCTTAGGTAACCCATACCAATAGCCTTGTTTAAGCTTGGAGATTGAGTTCCACTGGTTACCACACCAATTTTGTTTCCTTGGCCATCCACAATAGAATAGCCTTTCCTTGGAATTCCTCTATCCAACATTTCAAAACCTACCAACCTTTTGGTGATGCCTTCCTCTTTTTGTTTTTTCAGTTTATCGCTGTCAATAAAATCCTTGGTGAATTTTGTAATCCATCCCAACCCGGCTTCAAGGGGTGAGGTTTGATCATCAATATCATTTCCATAAAGACAAAAACCCTTTTCCAATCTTAGGGTATCTCTTGCTCCTAAACCTATAGGTTTAATTCCAAAGCTTTTTCCAGATTCAAAAATTCGATTCCAAATTTCTTCAGCATGCTGGTTTTTAAAGTAAATTTCAAATCCTCCTGCTCCGGTATAACCTGTTGCGGATACAATAACATCATCTATCCCTGCAAACTTTCCAGTTTCAAAAGTATAATAGGTCATTTCCGATAAATTCATATCGGTTAAGCTTTGTAGAGCTTCAGCTGCTTTAGGACCTTGAACCGCTAATAGTGAAATTTCATCACTGCGATCTATCATCTGCACCCCTTCGGTATTTTGGGAAGAAATCCAATTCCAATCCTTCTCCATATTGGAAGCATTCACCACAAGCATATAGTCCTCCTCAGCTCTTCTATACACTAGTAAATCGTCCACTATACCACCTTTACCATTAGGAAGGCAACTGTATTGAATCTTTCCATCTACAAGCTTGGAAACATCATTAGTTGTGATTTTTTGCAAGAGATTTAAGGCACCTTTCCCTTTAATAAAGAATTCACCCATATGGCTAACATCAAAAACTCCTACAGACTCTCTTACGGTCTTGTGTTCTATATTTAAACCTTCATATTGAACTGGCATATTATATCCAGCGAAGGCAACCATTTTGGCTCCTAAACCTTCATGAACTTTGGTTAGTGCTGTGTTTTTCATATTAAAATTTCAATTAATCTTTTAAATAAATAATTCCTTAAGCTTTTGTTCCGAAATGGGCTTTACAATAAAATCTGAAATTTCTGGAAAATCTTTAGCCCTTTCCTGATCTCTAGAATCGATGGAGCTACTAAACATATAGATTCGAATATTTTTACAAAGCTTGGAGCAGAATTCCTGGTATTTCAACATAAACTTCCAACCATCGATTATGGGCATATTCACATCCAAGAAAATAATATCTGGTAGGAGATTGGGATTGTCCACATTAGACTCTAAAAAATTCAAGGCGTCTTCCGCATCGGAAAATTCGATTATTTGTTCAGATAATTGGTGAACCTTCAAATATCTTTCAATGGTAAAACGATAGATTTTATCATCGTCAATTACACAAACAATATTTGAATTAGTATCCTTCAATTATTCAATTCAATTTTAAATGGTCCAAAATTACTTTTATGCTATCCATGTATATATTCCTTTGTTCCAAGGTCTTTCATCACTGATGCCTCAAAATCCAGAAGGCTATCCCATTTTTCATCCACATTATAGCCTTCTCCATACTGTCTTGCCAAGCTTAAAAACATGGTATAATGCATAGCCTCACTTTTCATAAGGTTGGCATAAAATCTAGCCAATTCTTCGTCTTGAATATTTTCAGACAAAACTTTAAATCTTTCACAACTTCTTGCTTCAATTAATGCTGCAATCAATAATCTGTGGACCAGACGTTCGTCCCTATCTGAAGTTTTTTTGAAGAAACTTGAAATTTGGGCAACATATTCATCCTTCCTTTCCCTTCCTAGGGTGAATCCCCTCTTCAGTATGATCCGATGTACCATTTCAAAATGGCCCATTTCCTCAATTGCTAAGGCAGACATTTTCTGTACTAAATCAGAAAGTTCAGGATAAGTGATAATTAAAGAAATGGCTGTAGATGCAGCTTTCTGTTCACAAAATGCATGGTCTATTAAAATTTCTTCAATATTCTTTTCTGCAATATTTGCCCATCTTGGGTCTGTAGGAAGTTTTAGCCGTAACATTAGTATACTTTAAAGAGCGCGAAATTAAGGATTCCTTCCAATCCTTTAGATAAATATTTAGGAATTCATTTTTGTTGAATGAACAAGAAGGATATCACTAGGTAAATCAGAAATTAAAAAGTCAAGCTCATCAGAAAAAAATCTTCCTTCAAAGCCCAGTTTTGTATCTGGGGAATTCATAATTAGAAGATTCGCATTTCGCGATCTTACCAATTCACTAATTTGAAATCCATTTTTATCCACTTCCTTCTGTTCCACTTCATAGTTTCCATTTGATAAAGGGCTATAATAATCTAGTGGTAATTTGGAATCCTTTTTTTGGTTCATTACCAACATAGACTTCACTTTTAAAGATCTTCCAATACTTTGGGCCTTCACTACGGTTGATTTTAATTTAGGATGCTCAAAGCCATTTAAAACCAAATTTTCATAATTATGACTCTCCTTTTCCGCCTTTTTAATTAAAATTGAGCAATCCGCATTTCTAATTAATTTTCGCATTAAGGATTTATTATAATATCTATCCAATTCACTCTGATCATCGCCCTGAAGAACCAATAAATCTGCATTCCAATATTTCAACAACTTCAAAATTTCCCTAACAGAGGATTCTAATCTTACAAATTCTATTTCCCCTAATGGGTCAAAATTTCTGGACTCCTGACTTAATCTTTCAATAGAAAAATGTTGTAGAGTATCACATACAACGACCCTTAAATTACTATTCCAGGTTTTGGCAAGGTTTACACTCTCTTGTAGGAAAGCTAAGGCAGCATCATCTTTATTGATAACACAAACTATTGAGGAAAAAACATGATTCATACTTTAGATGGGCAAAAATTAATTTATGAAGTTACAAATTTTTGAAGTAGGAAAAATAGCCCTGAAAACAAAAAAGCCCCAAACAATTTCTTGAATGGGGCTTATAAAAATATATCTTATTTTACTTTTTAATCATCAGTTTTCCTGATTTCACCTCTTTACCAATTTGAAGTGTAAGAATATAATTTCCTGTTTTCAGGCCGTTAAGGCTAAGTTCAATCTCCTCAACATCCTTTGCTAGATTTTTATAATTCTGTGTTTTAACAAGTCTACCAGAAATATCTCTAAGGGTGATAATTACATCTGAAGAATTCTCTAGATCAAGTCCAATCTTTACAAATTCACTTGCAGGATTTGGGAAAATATCCAAAGATTTCACAAGCTCAATTTTGGTATCAATTTCCTCTTCATTGCTGATAACATTGGCTGTACTTGTTGTTTTATAAATTCCACGTCCATGAGTTCCTGCATAAATGCTACCGTCAAATGAGTTTCCATCACTTTTAAGATCAAAGCGAACTACACGATCTTGAACAAGGTCGAATACTGGAACATTAGCAAGGCCACTATTCTCTTGAGTCCAAGAAACAGAAGTGCCTGCAGAAATATCTTCAGTAGTAAATACACCCAAATCGGTACCAACGATTACCTCATTCTCATTCGATGATCTAGAATTGAAAGTAGCTGTATAAACCGGCATGGCTGGAAGGTCTCCTTGTGCAGATGTAAAAGTAGGATTTGCGCTTGTACCATTATTAGAATAATAAACATAAGTGTTTGCACCATAATTTCCAGTAGTAACAACTACCTTATCTGGATTGTTTGGATTAATATCGATATCAATAACCGATCTACCTCCCAATCCTGGAAGATTGATACTTGTATTTACAATAACACTACTATTCGGTGTATTGATGCTTCCTGAAACATAATAGTCATCCACAGATATTGAAGCCGAATCTCTTGCATTGGTAAGATTAGAATATCTATTTAATCTACCACCACTTGCAGCAACCCACAGGGCATCACCATCAGGGCTTATCGTCATATTGGTAGGTGTAACCCCTACTCCTACTTTAGCAACGTGGAAATATTCTGGAGTTAGATTTACATTAGTTAGCGCCCCTCTAGTCATCCAGATACCACCATCTTCATTGGCATCAAATGCACCAGGACTTGTTGCCAATCCAACGGTTCCAACAACAAACATTGATTGAACAGGATCTTGAATCATTTCAATTTCTCCAGGTGCAAGACTTTTAGTAAGCTTATGAACTATTGGCAGTTCATTGGTAGCACTTTTTACTGTTACGGTATCTCCAGCAATATATCGCACTGGTGATTTAATTCTTATTTCTAAGCTTACCGGGCTATTAAAGGATACCGAAAAAGTTCCATCAACTTCATTGAAATTACCTGTACCATCACCGGTTAAGGTTCCATCAGGCATAGCTGAAACGGTTAGGAAACCAGCGGTAATTTCGAAACCATTGGCTACAAATTTTGTGCTCGCTTGTGGACGTGGAAGAGTTCCATTATAATCAGTTCCACCATTTCCAAATCCAAGGCTGCTATTCACTGTATCCGCTCTAAAGGCTATAGAATCCCAGCTGTTTTTATCATCAAGTTTTTCCCAGAGTCTATAAGGAGTAATAAAACTCGCAAAACCGCTATTTCCAGCAATTAGGTTTGGATCAACATTATCGTCCAATACGAAAGAATAACTTTCTCTATTATCGATAGAACGTCCAATGATCCCTCTTTGCATAGCCTTAAAGCTTACGTTTGGAGATAAGCGGGAAACTTCTGCAAAACCACCATCACCATCAACAAGCCTTCCCCTAAAACTGATGAAATTTGTTCGGTCACCTCTTCTAGGTTGAACGGAACTAGGATCAATATAAATAGTACCATTATCTTGGGTACCACCTGTTACATCACCATTAACACCTACTCCAATTTTATAGAATTGAGTAGTTACATATTCTTTTACCAACCAGGTCCAAGTAAAACCATTATTGGTAGATCTAAAAATACCACCATCATTACCTACATAAATTGTAGCGCCATTTTTAGGATCAAATTTAATTTCATGATTATCGGCGTGAACATAAAAAGGATTAGTTGGAGAATCATCTCTAGAGCTAACTCTAGACCAACCTGACACAGCACTCCATTGCCAAAAATCTACTCCTCCAATAAAGATTCTTTCCTTATCCAATGGAGAAACGGCAAATGCTAAATTATAGCTTCCTTGTCCTTGAAGTGGATCCAGCTGTGAACTTGCTTGGCCTATTAAAGTCCAATTATCACCACCATCTTTAGTTTGCCACATTTCAGAAAAAGTATTTCCACTTGTGGTAACGATGTAAACATAATCAGGATCTTGTGGAGAAACTGCAACTCTCATTCTACTAGAGCTACTAGCAATTGGAGAGCTATTTCCAGTTACGGCCTGATAGGTTCCAACATCACCATTATCAGACTTATAAATTACCGAACCTTCTTTTACCCAAACATTTCCGTTGCTGGCAACAATCATATCTGTAGATCTTAAAGAAATAGAACTTGAAGTTCCTCTAGACCAGGTTGCTCCACCATCATTTGAAACATAAAAACCTCCTAAAGTAGAGGCGTATACCCTATCACTATTAACAGGGTCAGTAGCTAATTTACCTACACTTGCGAATTTATCTCCAGTAGAATTTGGAGCAGGAACGGTAGATGGTAAAACAGAAAAAGTATTTCCTCCATCAGTAGATTTCCATATTCCAGCTCCAATTATGGCATTGGAACCTGTTCCAACTAAGGAGGTATAAAGGCCTTCACCGGTACCAAAATAAATATCTCCATTTGGAGCTTGGCAAATACTAGATACCGCTAGATTATTGAAGTTATCATTTACAGGTGCCCAGGAAGTTCCTCCGGTAGTGGTTTTAAACAATCCACCACTTACACAACCCGCATAAATGATATTGGAATCATCCTTATCCACCAAGATTGCTCTTGTACGTCCACCGATATTATTAGGTCCTAAATTTGACCAATTCAAACCTAATGCGCCGGATTTATTTTTTTTGTTTTGAATTAATTCCGCTTGTTCTCTAGCCGCAATAACATCTTTAGGGTCAATTTTTCCTGTTGTAGGATCAACTCTCATGGAGTTTAAGTATTCAATTGCGCCATAAGCGTCATCATTTTGAATGACCTCAACCCTAGGCTGGTAATAATCAGCATCTGATTGAGAAATCAAACTAGCTGAAATGATGGCTGTTGCTCCAATAGCAAGACTAAAAAGTATTTCTTTTTTCATTAATTCTTCTTTAATTTAATTCACAAGGGCTACAAATATAATTTACAAAAATTTGATATCCACTTAAAATAAATGTTGTTCTGCATGATAAGAGGATCTTACTAAAGGACCACTCTCCACATACTTAAAACCTAATTCTTGACCAATTTGTTTGTATTTATCGAATTGTTCTGGGTTAATATACTCATAAACAGGTAAATGCTTTGGCGTAGGCTGTAAATATTGCCCTAAAGTAATAATATCCACCTCAGCATTCCTTAAATCTTTCATAGATTCTATAACTTCTTCTTCGGTTTCCCCTAAACCCAGCATTATTCCGCTTTTGGTTCTTGGCAATCCTTTTTCTTTTAAATATTTTAAAACCTCCATACTTCTGTCGTACTGAGCCTGTATTCTCACTTTTCGTGTTAACCTTCTTACGGTTTCAATATTATGACTTACAATTTCTGGAGCAACATCCACAATTCTTTGAATATTAATTTCTTCACCTTTAAAATCAGGAATAAGAGTTTCCATGGTTGTAGATGGGCTCATTCTCCTTACAGCTTTCACTGTCTCTGCCCAAATAATAGAACCACCATCTCTCAAGTCATCCCTATCTACGGAAGTTAAAACGCAGTGTTTTACATCCATTAATTTCACGGATCTGGCTACTCTTTCCGGTTCATCCCAATCCACTTGATCTGGTCTTCCTGTATTAACGGCACAAAATCCACAACTACGGGTGCAAGTATTTCCTAAAATCATGAAGGTAGCCGTTCCTGCTCCCCAACATTCACCCATATTTGGGCAGTTTCCACTTTCACAAATAGTATGTAGTTGGTAATTATCAACAAGCTTCCTTACACTTCTGTAATTATTCCCTGTTGGCAATTTCACCCTCAACCATTTGGGCTTTTTAGCCCTTTCTTTTACTTCTAATTCAGCAACACTCATTGAAATTATTGTTTCTTATAGCCAAAATTTAAGGCTAAATAAAATTGTAGAAATCCAAATTCGTTAATATCCTCACCTGCCTCATCCTCATAGAGAATAGGTACTTCGGTGAAAAAATAATCATAGCTAATACCTGCCTCTAGAGAGGTTACTTTTTTATCCAAAAAATCAAAGTCAAAGACCGCACCTGCTTTGGCGTAAATACCAGGTCTAAATTTACTTTCGCCTATACCTTTAAAATAATTTGCTTCGCCATAGATATTAGACCCTCCATGTTCGATATGGTTGTATCGAACCGTAACAAGCTGCGCAGAAACTGGGGAACCCGTAGAGTCTGGAAGTAAAATTTGCATGTAAATAGGCTTTAAAATACCCCATGAAATTCCTCCACTAAAAAAACTAGCAATGGAAATTGTTCCTTGATCGGTTTTATCGAATATGATACTCTCATAGGCCATTCCTGTTCTCACAGTATAGAAAGAATTTTCTCTTCCAAATACATAACCTCTAGAGTTATTATAAAATTGATTTGGGATTCTTACCTCTTTGGGATGGCGCAACTTTGAAAATTCAAATTCAAAGCCGAGTTTATTATATCCATCCAAATATTTTAAATATCGACCGTTAATGGAGTAGCCTCTTGTATGTCCTATTAATCCAAAGGTATATTCCCTATCATAAACCTGTCTTTTAAAGTCGGCATCGGTATCCACCTGTGCCCATCCTAAAAGAGGAAATGCTAAAGTTAAACCAAGGATTAAAAATCTACTCATTTAATAATTCATTCAATTCTTTGGGATCTATACCCATATGGGATGCGGTAAATTCGCAATTGCCGTTTTTAATCAATAAAATTTGTGGCGACTCATGCCTCACAGCATATTTATTAGCGACTTCATTGGAGATGTTTCGTTGTCCAATGACATCCAAATAATAAATTGGAAATTTATTTTCATCATATTTCCAATTTCTAGTAAACCTATTAAAAGCCATAGCACTAATAGAACATCTTCTACTGTGCTTAAAAATTAATAAACCTCCAGAGAGTTCAAAGGACTTTTTATGAAGATCCTCCAATTCCTCTCTATTCGAAAGCTCAAAATATTCCATTAACAATCAAGCGATTCGCTGATCTCTGGAAGCTCAGAATAAGCCGGGCATTTTTCACTCGAACCACACGACTGCGAAAGGATACCTAGGGCAATAATTGCCAATACTCCGATTACCTTTTTCATAAATTGTATTTTATTTTGTTTTGAACCTTCTTAACGCACAAAGTTAGTTATTTTGCCGTATAAGAAGCACCCTGATTATTTAACTATAAACAAAATCAATTATTTCATCATGCCACTCCCTAAAATCAATATTCATCCAAGCTGGAGGGCAATACTAGACAAGGAATTCCAAGATCCTCAATTCTTAAGTCTTGAAAACTTTCTGGAAGAAGAGTATAATTTCCAAAATGTTTTTCCTGAAAAGGACAAGGCTTTTGAAGCTTTTAGACTGTGCCCTTTATCAACTTTAAAAGTGGTAATCCTTGGGCAGGATCCTTATCATGGAGCAGGTCAAGCTCATGGACTATCCTTTTCTGTTCTCGCTGATCAAAAGCTTCCTCCATCTCTTAAAAACATATATAAAGAACTTCAGAATGATTTAAATTTCCCTTCTCCCTCTTCTGGAGATCTGAGCTTATGGGCCAAAAACTCTGTGCTTCTTTTAAATTCTGTATTAACCGTTCGTGAAAAACAAGCTGCCTCACATAAAAATAAAGGTTGGGAATTATTTACCGACTCCGTAATTCAAAAAATTTCTGAAAACAAGGAGAATATCGTGTTTATACTTTGGGGAAAATTTGCTCAATCCAAAAAAAACCTCATCGATTCCTCCAAACACTTAATTTTAGAATCCAGCCACCCTTCCCCTTTTTCAGCCAGAAAGGGTTTTTTTGGAAGCAAACCTTTTTCTAAAACCAATGTCTATTTAAAATCAAAAGGAATTGTTCCCGTTAATTGGGAGTTGAAATGAAATATTACCTCCTACTTTTTATCCTATCCTCTTGCTCTTTATTTGGGCAGAAATTTTCTTTGACACTCAAGTTTGAGGACTCTCCTTCTCCTGAATTGCAAAAAAAACTAAGATTACACCAAGGAGAAAAAACAGATAGTTTGGATTTGCTAAAATCTATTTCAAAGCTTAAAGCGGAGGTATATGAAAATGGTTTTTACCTTTCCCAAGCAAATATCATCTGGCAAGGAAAATCGGCCATTTTGCATTTAAAAACCGGTAAAACTTTTATTTGGCAAGAACCCGAAATCAGCTTAACCGATGATTTCCCCCTAGTATTTTCTCAAAAAAATACTCTAGAAGGCAAAAGTTTATCTTCAAAAAACATCTATAAATTTTGTGATCAATATCTCAATGAATTGGAAAATAATGGATTTCCTTTTGCCCAAATAAATTTTACGGAATATTTTATTTCGGGTGATAGCATTAGAGGAAAAATTGAAATAAACCCTGGACCATATATCACTTTAGACAGTATAATAATTAAAGGATTTAGTGATTTTTCGAAAAATATTATTAAATATAACTTACTGTTTTATAAGGGAATGACCTATGATGAATCCTATTTAAGGAAGCTCAGTGAATATATAGAGCAAATTGAATTTTTAGAATTTGAAAGAGCACCAGCAGTAGCCTTTTCCAGGGATAAAACCCTCCTTTATATTTATCTAAAAGAAAAAAAGAGCAATCAGGTTGATGGTATAATAGGTTTAAATACTGAAGATAATGGTGATATTAGTTTTAATGGTGATTTTCAATTGCGCTTATTGAATATTTTAAAAAAAGGGGAAGAAATTCAAATTCGTTGGAGGAGGCCAGATGATGAAGTTTCCGAACTAAATATGCTTTTGAATCTACCCTATCTTTTTGGAAGCAGATTTGGAATTCAGGGAGATCTTCAAATTTTTAGACAGGATAGCTCCTTTGTAAATACAACCACCAATGCCACCTTAAAATATTTAATTGAAAGTGGAAGCTTTCTCAATTTAGGTATTGGATATAACTCTTCGAATATTTTATTATCGACAGGTGAAATTTCTCTCGGTTCATTTCAAACAATATCCTATTCTATTGGCTATGAACGAAAATCAACCAATAGTTTTATTAGTCCTAGTAAAGGGAATGATTTGTCCACTAAAATTTTCACCTCAAAAAGAGAAACCTCAGAATCTCGATTAAATCAATATGGTTGGGGACTAAATGTTGCTCAATATTTTAGTTTATTTCGAAGTCATGTTATAAAGACGCAGCTAAACAGTCAGGCATTAATTGGTGAAAGCTTATTTAGAAATGAGATTTACAGAATTGGTGGGCTAAAAACACTAAGAGGTTTTAATGAGCAAAGTATTTATGCAAGTGCTTATGGAATTGCTAGTTTAGAATATAGATATTTGATAGGTCAGAACAATTATTTGGCAGCATTTGGGGATTTGGCCTATGTAGAAAATCAAGCTTCGGCATCTGAAAATATATTTCTAGGACTAGGAGCAGGAATAAATTTTGAAACCAATGGCGGGATTTTTTCCTTGTTTTTAGCAATTGGAAAGGATGATCAAAATCCATTTGACTTTAGAACTAGCAAAATCCATTTTGGCTATATTAACAGATTTTGATCATAAAGACAGAATTTAATTTCGATCTTTATACATTATTTGTAAGCTTCCAAAATTCAGAAAGTGTATTAGTGAATAAATGAAATTTAAAAAGGAAAATATCAATAGTAACATAGTTTTTAAGCTCTTGCTTTTAATTCCTTTCCTTACTGTCCATTCTTGTGGGAGTAAAAGGGGATTTCAGGCCCACAATATTAATTATGTATATAATACCAAAGATTTAGCCCTAAGGCCAAATTTCAAAGTTTTTCATGTAAATGATAGTCTTACAAAGGTTTACTACCGGGTAAATAGTAATAATCTTTTGTATATGCGTGAAGGTGAGGGTCAGCCTTACAAGGCTAGTTTCAGCCTTCATTACAGTTTGGTTCCAAGTTTTGAAATGGTTAATATTTTAGATAGCGGCCAGTTCACCTTTGTAGATAGAGAAAATGCACCTCCCAAAAAGGCAATTATTGGTTCATTTGAAGTGAAAACAAATGCCAATGCGCCGGAGGAGACTGTATTGCGGATATTGATGACCGATAAAAACCGTCAGGTAAATTTTGAAAATTTTCTGAGATTAAAAAAGGGTGAAACTATAAGCTCACAAAAATTTTTAATGAAGGATACTCTTGGGAATATATTATTCAAAAACCATATTCCCAGCAATATTCCATTTATAATTGACAGAGGATCAATACCCGCTTTAAAATATTTTGTAAGCTTTTATAAGCGCGACTTTCCCTTGGCCCTTCCTCCCTATTCCAGTAATGCACCAGAATCTTTTGAACTCGATCCCGATACAAGTTTTTTTGTTGATGCTGATTCAAAAATTACTCTCCCTGAAAATGGCTTTTATCATTTTAGAATCGATACCAGCTCCTGGGATGGCTTTACGGTTTATTCCTTCTACAATGAATTTCCCTTTATTGCTAAAAAGGAACATTTAGGACCACCCTTGCGCTATCTAACCACAAAAAGAGAATTTGAAAAAATTGCAGTCTCTTCTAATGCCAATAGTCAAAAGAAAACTGTTGATGAATTTTGGTTGGACAGAGCTGGAAGCATGGAACGTTCTAAAATTTTAATAAATGCTTTTTATTCTAGGATACAGGAGGCAAATATTTATTTTAGCTCCTATTTGGAAGGATGGAAAACTGATAGGGGGATCATCTATGTTGTGTATGGCCCTCCCGATAAGGTGTATCGATCCACTAGTGGAGAAGCCTGGGTTTATGGTGAAGAATCTTCTTCCCTCTCCTACTACTTTAATTTTTTAAAAGTTAGTAATCCTTTCAGCGACAATGATTTTTCATTAAGCCGATCTAGTACCTATAGATATGGTTGGGGTCAAGCCATAGAATCGTGGAGAAATGGCCGAGTATATAATTCTAAGGATATAAAACGTGAACAAGACGAATCCGACAACAACACCTTTAGGCAAAGACCTCCTTATAGGTACTAGACCTCTAATTGAGGCTATTGAATCCGGAAAACAAATTGACAAGGTCCTTCTGCAGAAAGGACTAAAGGGAAATGTTAGTCAGGAATTATTTCCACTCTTAAGGAAATATAATATCCAGCAACAAAGCGTTCCCATTGAAAAGCTTAATAGAATTACCAAAAAAAACCATCAAGGGGTTATTGCCTTTGTTAGTCCGGTTGATTTTGTTTCTGTAGAAGAAGTAATTGCCCGAGCCTATGAATCTGGAAAGGATCCTTTGCTGTTAATTCTAGACCGTATTACGGATGTTCGAAATTTTGGTGCCATTGCCAGAACAGCGGAATGCACAGGAGTTCAGGGAATAATAATCCCAAGCAGAGGAAGTGCCCCCGTAAATTTTGATGCCTTAAAAACTTCGGCTGGTGCCTTAAACCATATTTCCATTTGTAAGGAGGAAAAACTAAAAGATAGCATTGAATATTTAAAAAATAGCGGACTCAGCATTGTTGCCTGTTCAGAAAAAGGAAAAGAAATAGCCTATAATTCAAACCTAAAAGGCCCATTAGCCATAATTATGGGCTCAGAAGAAAATGGCGTATCTCCGGAATATTTAAAAATGTGTGATAAGGTTGTTCAACTGCCCATGATGGGTAAAATTGGATCGCTAAACGTTTCTGTAGCCGCAGGTGCCTTGCTTTTTGAGGTTATACGCCAGAATAATTATTAATTTATGAATAGATTTTTACCCATTTTCCTACTATTTGCTTTTCCACTTTTCGCACAATTTAGATGTCAGGATCAAAAGTCTCAAGGACATATCCATGCATTTAAATCTCAATTGAATTCCATTAATAATAATGGCAAAAGTGACAGCATTAATATTTTACATTATCATATAGACCTTGATCTTTATTCTATCGCTTCTTCCCAATTAAAAGGAGTTTGCAGTATTGACTTAAGTCCAAAAATGAACGGTATAAATTCATTAGAATTGGACTTATTGAAACTTCAGGTTGATAGCATCAAGCTAAATTCAAACCACCTAAATTACAGCCACAATGACACGATAATAAGGGTGCATCTTGGGGGGAATTATTCTATTGGAGACACCTTAAAACTAAAAGTTTATTACCGTGGAAACCCTCCTGTGGACGCTAGTGGTTGGGGTGGATTTCATGGACAATCCGGATATTATTTCAATTTAGGTGTTGGATTCGCTGCAGACCCTCATACTTACGGTAGAGCATGGTTTCCATGTTTTGACAATTTTGTAGAAAAAAGCACCTATTCCTTTAAAGTTTTAACAAAAAACCCACTGAATTCTTATTGTAACGGAATTAGAACCAATTTGTACAACCAGGGATCGGACAGTACTTTTTCGGAGTGGTATTTAAGAAATGAAATCCCTACTTATTTGGCCTCTGTTGCAGTGAGCAATTATCAGGAGTTAAAAAGTTCAGTAAATGGAATTCAAGGGAGTATTCCAGTTTGGCTTATGGCAAAAGCTGGGGATACAGTAAATTTAAAAATAGCCTTTCAAAATATGAATGCCATTTTGCATAGTTTAGAGGATCATTTTGGTCCCTACCTGTGGCAAAAAATTGGCTATGCCATGACCACCATAGGTGCAATGGAGCATGCTACAAGCATTCACTTTCCTATAAACTTAATAAACGGCACCCTAGGAGGAGAAGATATTATTGTTCACGAATTGGCTCATCATTGGTTTGGGAATTTAATTACCTGTGAAACTGCAGATGACATGTGGATAAATGAGGGGATGGCTGAATATGTAAGTCATTTATATTCGGAGCAGGTTTATTCCAGAGAGAGGTATATAAAAGAAGTTAGATCCAATGCCTATGTGGTGCTCAACACCGCCCATATTAATGATAATGGTTATAGATCCATTTATGGTCTGCCACATGAGTATGTTTATGGAACCCATGTTTACCAAAAAGGAGCCATGGTAGGGCACAATTTGAGAGCTTATTTGGGAGATAGCCTTTTCTTCAATGGTCTAAGTACATTAATGCAAAACAATGCCTTCCAAAACATAAATACTCAAGAATTTGAAAATCAACTTAGTAACCTTACCGGTACTTCCCTTTCTAATTTTTTTAATGATTGGGTTTTAAATCCTGGTTTTCCATCTTTTTCCATAGATTCACTTCATTACAATTCTGGTACTCAGGATTTATTCATAAAAGTTGCGCAAAATATTAAAGAGGCTCCAGGATTTTTTCAAGAGGTTCCAGTAGAAATAAGCCTTTTTGATTCAAATGGAGACACGGTAAATGTTCAAGTAAATGTGAATGGCCAATATGGCTCCAAAACCTTAAATAATTTTCCTTTCCAACCCAAATTTGCCTTAGCCAGTTATTCTGGCAAACTATTAAGCGGCGACAGCTATGATGAAAGGGAAATCGTTCAAAGCAAATTTTATATAGACCAATACAGTAAACTTAGATTAGATGCAAAATCAGTTTTAGATACAAGTAAAATATTTGTTGTTCACCATTGGGCAGGACCATTAAACAATCGAATGGCTAAAGACAAGGACTATCGAATTTCAAAGTCTCGATTTTGGACCATTAGAGGCTTGGATTTGGAGAATGTTGAGCTTTCAGCTAGGTTAAATTACAATGGAACAAACAGTGGTTTGGATGGAGATCTCACCCAAACTACCGAGGATAGCTTAATGGTTTTATATCGCAAAAACCCATGGGATAGATGGGAATTATACCCACAGCAAATAAAAACCGACCTTGGGAATTCCACTAATGGCATAGGTTATTTTGATTTAAACATGCTTCAAGAAGGGGATTATGTACTTGCTAATACAGCAGAAAAAGTTAGTCTTGAAGAAGAAATAGAAGCAAAAAACCTTGTTGAAGTTTTTCCAAATCCTGCAAAGAACCTTCTTCAAATCAAAATTTTGGATGATAGGAAAAGTCACCAAATAAGTATTAGTGATGATCTTGGCAAAGTTATTTACGAAAGAAAAATTGAGTCTGGAGACCAACAATCTATAAATATAGATTTAAAGGGTATTCATTCTAGCTTTTTAATTCTAAGTGTAAATGGCTATTCTCAAAAAATTGTTCTGCAGAAATAAAGGCTATTAATTGCTAAGTGCTGCTAATCTTTCTTCTAATACTTTAATTTTAGACTCAGCATCTTTAAGTTTATTTTTTTCCGCATTTACAACAGCTTCCGGAGCATTATTTACAAACCTTTCATTAGACAGTTTCTTATTTACTGAATTAAAGAATCCTTTTTGGTAATCTAGGTCTTTCTGAATTTTAGATATTTCTTCTTCAACATTCACCATATCTCCAGCGGGAACAAAAAATTCAAATGGGCCAGCTAGAAAGCTAAAGCCAATATCATTTTGCTGATCATTCATCTCAATACTTTCCAGATTTGCCAAATTCATAATTAAATCCTTTAAAACATTAGGATAAGAATCTGCCGAAGGAATTTTAAGGGTCAGTTTTTCCCTTTGTGGGATATTCTTGGAAGCTCTAATATTTCTTACCCCACTAATTATGGATTGAGCTTGTTCAAACTCCAATAAAACTTGGCTATCAAAATTATCTTGGTTTGGCCAAGAGGCAAGACAAATGGTTTCAGTTTCTTTTCTTTCACCTAAATGTTGCCAAATCTCTTCCGAAATAAAAGGCATAAATGGGTGAATTAATACAGTAATTTTTTCGAAAAACTCCATGGTTTTGGCAAGAGTTTCGCTTTCAATAGGACTTTGGTAATTTGGTTTTATTGCCTCCAAATACCAACTACAGAAGTCATCCCAAACAAATTTATAAATGGTCATTAGGGCTTCAGACAGTCTATATTGGCCAAATGAAATTTCAACTTCTTCTAGAACTGAATTAAGCTTTTCCTCCATCCAATGGATCGCTGCTTGTGCCGAAGAGTTTGGTTTGCCATCAACAATTTCCCATCCTTGGGTTAGTCTAAATGCATTCCAAATTTTATTACTAAAATTTCTTCCTTGTGCACAAAGATCTTCATCAAATGGCAGATCATTTCCAGCTGGGGAGGTGAGAAGCATCCCCACTCGAACACCATCGGTGCTATATTTCTCCATTAGCTTAACAGGATCAGGTGAATTACCTAATTGTTTAGACATTTTCCTACCCTGCTTATCCCTTACAATTCCAGTTAAATAAACATTTGAAAATGGTTTCTCCCCTGCATATTCATAACCGGCCATTATCATACGTGCTACCCAAAAGAACAGAATTTCCGGCGCGGTAATTAAGTCCTTGGTTGGATAATAATAGGAAATCTCCTCATTTTTTGGATTTCGTATACCATCAAATACCGATAGCGGCCATAGCCAAGAAGAAAACCAGGTATCTAAAACATCTGGATCTTGTTTTAAATCATTAGGCATTAGCTCTGAATTTCCAGATTTTGCTTTCGCTAATTCCAAGGCTTCCTCTTGATTTTTAGCAACCACAAAATCCTCCATTCCTTGTCCAAAATACCAAGCAGGAATTTGATGCCCCCACCAAAGTTGTCTAGAAATACACCAATCGTGAACATTTTCCATCCAATGGCGGTAGGTGTTTTTAAACTTAGGAGGAATCAGTTTTACTTCATCCTCCATAACTGACTTTAATGCCGGATCCGCTAATTCCTTCATATCCAAAAACCACTGTACTGAAAGTCGAGGTTCAATTACAGCACCTGTACGTTCACTTGTGCCAACAGAATTTTGGTAATCTTCAGTTTTCTCTAAAGCTCCAATAGAATCTAAAACTTTTACAACTTCCTTTCTGGCTTTAAACCTGTCCATTCCTTCAAATTGCAGCCCTTTGGAATTTAGACTACCATCGTCGTTTAATACGTCAATAATATCTAATTTATGACGTTCGCCGATAGCTTTATCGTTTACGTCATGGGCCGGAGTAATTTTCAGGCATCCTGTTCCGAATTCAATATCAACATAATCATCTTCCAAGATTGGAATAGAGCGATTGGCTATAGGAACAATAACTTTTTTACCTTTTAGATCTTTAAATCTTTCATCATTAGGATTAATGCAAACGGCAACATCTCCAAAAATTGTTTCAGGTCTAACAGTAGCCACGCTTACAAATTTACCGGCTTCTCCTTCTACCTGATATTTCATATAGTAGAGTTTAGAATTGATCTCTTTATGAACTACTTCTTCATCTGAAACCGTAGTTTTGGCATCAGGATCCCAATTCACCATTCTATATCCTCTATAAACCTTTCCTTTTTGGAAAAGATCAATAAAGACCTGAATTACAGATTCACTTCTTATTTCATCAAGGGTAAAAGCAGTTCTATCCCAATCGCAGGAAGCTCCTAATTTTTTTAATTGTTCTAGAATAATTCCTCCATGCTTATGAGTCCAATCCCAAGCATGTGCTAAAAACTCATCTCTACTTAAATCTTCTTTATTTATTCCTTCTGCTTTAAGCTTTGCCACTACTTTAGCCTCGGTGGCAATAGAAGCATGATCGGTACCGGGCACCCAGCAAGCATTATAACCTTGCATTCTAGCTTTTCGAATTAATACATCTTGGAGGGTATTATTCAACATATGCCCCATATGCAAGACACCCGTAACATTTGGTGGGGGAATTACAATGGTATAAGCCTTTCGCTCATCCGGAGTGGAAGCAAAAACTTTTTGATCTTGCCAGAATTGATACCACTTTTCCTCAGATTTTATATAATCATAATTGGCTGGAATGCTCATGGATTCTATCTTTAGGGTATATTATTTCTAAAACCCGCAAATTTATAAATTGTAAGTCTAGAAGTCCCTACTCTTTGGCACATTTTTAGCTGACTAATTTGAAATTTTTTTTTAGGAACTTTTAAAGTTAACTTTGTCAAATCAGTATTAAAAATAACACAATGAAAAAGCTTTTATTTACTCTCAGTATTTTCGCAATTGGAACATGGGCAATGGCTCAAACAACAGAGGTTGCCAACCCAAATGCCCCAAAAATTAAATTCCAAGAAACGGTTTTGGATTATGGGACGATCGATAAAGGTTCGAATGGAGTTAGGACATTTGAATTTACCAATGAAGGTAACGAGCCATTAATCGTTACAAAAACAAAAGGATCTTGCGGATGTACCGTACCTACCAAGCCAACAGAACCAATAGCTCCAGGAGATAAAGGTGTTATTAAAGTAAAATACGATACTAACCGTGTTGGTCCATTCACAAAAACTGTTACTGTAAGTTCTAATGCAGATACTCCAACAGTAGTTTTAAAGATTAAAGGAGTGGTGAAAAATGTTGAACCAGTAAAAACATCACCAGAAAATACTTCTGGCGCTTCTCTTATCCAGAATTAACATTATTCAAAGTCAAATCATACATTTGCCCTCACAATTTTTTGTGAGGGTTTTTTTTTGATTAAATTTTTTAAAATGCCGAAAATTTCTAAGAAAGGCTTGTCAATGCCTGAGTCCCCAATACGAAAACTGGTTCCTTTTGCTGAGGATGCCAAGAAAAAAGGTAAAAATGTTTACCATTTAAACATTGGACAACCGGATATTAAAACTCCTGAACAGGCTATTGAAGCTGTAAAGAATATTGATTTAAATATTATTGAATACAGCCATTCTGCAGGGTTTGAATCCTATAGAAATGGTTTGGCTGACTACTATTCCAAGGTAGGTATAGATATTAATTTAGAGGATATAATCGTAACTACTGGTGGATCTGAGGCCATCCTCTTTACATTGAATAGCATAACAGACCCTGGTGACGAAATAATAATTCCCGAACCTTTTTATGCAAATTATAATGGATTTGGAATTTCAGCTGGAATTTCTGTTGTTCCCGTGATGTCTAGTATCGACAATGGATTTGCCTTGCCACCAATTGAAGATTTTGAAAGCCTTATTGGTCCAAAAACCAAGGCGATTATGATTTGTAATCCCGGCAACCCTACAGGCTATTTATATTCCAAAAAGGAATTGCAAAAACTTAGAGATCTGGTTCTAAAACACGATATATATCTTATTGCCGACGAAGTTTATCGCGAATTTGCTTATGATGATTTTGAACATTATTCAATCTTAAATTTAGATGGTTTAGCCAATAATGCCATTGTTATTGATTCTGTTTCTAAAAGATACAGTATGTGTGGGGCAAGGATTGGCTGTGTAATTTCCAGAAATTCAGCCCTCATGTCTACAGCAATGAAATATGCTCAAGCGAGATTGAGCCCTCCAACTCTTGCGCAAATTGCCAGCGAAGCAGCATTGGAAACAGGACCAGAGTATTTCGAGGAAGTAAAAGCCGAATATTTAGAAAGGAGAAATACCCTTGTTAATGGATTAAACTCAATTGAAGGTGTGCACTGCCCAATGCCCAAAGGTGCATTTTATGCTATTGCAGCTTTACCAATTGACAATGCCGATAAATTTGCACAATGGCTACTCAGTGATTTTGATTTGGATGGTGAAACTGTTATGCTTGCTCCGGCACAGGGTTTTTATGCCACACCAGATTCAGGATTAAACCAAGTAAGACTTGCCTATGTTCTTAAAAATGAAGCATTATTAAAGTCCATCGAGATTATTAGAGCAGCCCTTAAAGTTTACCCAGGAAGATTATAATTCTATTGCATGGAGATCCAAAATAATATTTCCCTTAAAAAGTTCAACACCTTTGGTATCGATGTATTAGCCGCTCATTTTTGCGAAATAACATCCATTGAAGATCTTCATCAAGTCAGAAACACTAAATATTTTCAGGGCCCAAAATTAATTTTAGGCGGTGGCAGTAATATTCTTTTAACCCAAAATTTTAATGGATTAATTGTACATGCCAATTTAAAGGGAATTCAACTTGAAAGTACTGGACCTGAAGGCACTATAGTTTCTGCTATGGCAGGGGAAAATTGGCATCAATTTGTGCTTTGGACCTTAGAAAATAATCTGGGAGGTATTGAAAACCTATCCTATATCCCTGGGAATTGTGGTACCGCACCCATGCAGAATATAGGTGCCTATGGTGTGGAAATCAAAGATGTCTTTCACAGTTTAGATGCCCTGGATTTGGCCACTGGTGAAATTGTAAATTTCTCTAAGGAGGATTGTCAATTTGGTTATAGAGAGTCTATTTTTAAAAGAAGTGGAAAGGGAAAATATTTGATCCTAAAGATATATTTAAACTTAAAGGCGGAAAATGAGCATATTCTAAGTACCAGCTATGGAGCCATAAAGGATGAATTATTGGCTTTGGGCAAGGAAGCAAATATCCATTCTGTTTCTGAGGCAGTAATCAATATTCGAAAAAGAAAATTACCCAACCCTCAAGAAATTGGAAATTCAGGAAGTTTTTTTAAAAATCCGGTGGTTAGCGCTCAGAAGCTTGCTGTTTTGAAAAAAGAATTTCCCGAAATAGTAAATTATCCCCTTGAAAACGGAATGCATAAACTTGCCGCAGGTTGGCTAATTGAAAAAGCAGGCTGGAAAGGTTATAGAAAGGGGGATGCTGGGGTTCATAAGAATCAGGCCCTCGTTTTGGTGAATTATGGAAATGCTCTTGGTAGTGATATTCAAAAGCTATCAAAGGAAATTCGTGCCTCAATATTTCGTACTTTTGATCTCGAATTAGAAACGGAAGTAAACATTATATAATGCCCTTTTACAGGTTGTTATATCCCTATTAAATTTTACAGATATGGCCTTATTTTTTATTTCTTTTGGACTTTTAGCTCTAGCATTTGCGGGAATAGCCATTAAAATTTGGGCGAAAAAAGATGGAGAATTTGCAGGCACCTGTGCTAGTAATAGTCCATTCCTAAATGAAGAAGGAGAAGCTTGTAGCTTTTGCGGTGCAGCACCTGATGAAAAATGCGCCAAGCCTTCAGAATCTGCTTAACTAAATTTTCCAGTTCCAGTCTTTAAGCCTAAATGGGACTATTACTATTTATCCCATTCTAAGTTTTCAAACCATAGCCATTTAATTTTATAAGAATTGGTGAAACACTTTAATCAATTTGCTATAGTGGATGCTAATCTTAATTAATAAGATAATTGCGAAACCCTTCGCTAGTATAAACTTCCAATTCATCATCTTCATTAATAAAAATCAGATAAGCTTCTAGATTATTTTTAGATTCAATCAATTTTATAGATTTCTGAAGTCCTAGCACCATACACATGGTAGAGTATCCATCAGCTTCCATGGCCGTTGGGGCGATAATGGAAACACTTAATAATTCATTTTTTGCTGGGTAGCCACTTTTGGGGTTTATGGTATGGGAAAACTTTTGTCCGGTTACAGGGTCTAGCCAAAATTTTCTGTAATTTCCTGAGGTGGCAAGAGAAGAATTTTCGAGTTCAATAATAGCTTGAAGTCTATTTTCAGGGTCCAGGTTTTCCTCTGGTTTATCAATACCAATCCTCCAAATATTATTTTTTGAATTTTTGCCTTTGGCCCTAAGTTCACCACCAACTTCAACCATATAGTTTTCAACATTTTTAGCCTCTAAAAAATTGGCAATAAGATCAACCGTATAGCCTTGTGCTATTGAATTAAAATCTAATTTCATCCCAGGGGGTATGTCCACCTCGGAGTTCTTTATTTGAATTTTTTGATAGCCTATATTATTTTTTGCGCTGTCCACCATAGAAGAATCTACTTCAGACCTTTTGGAAAGGCCAAATCCCCATAAATTGGAAAGTGCCCCGATGCTCACATCAAAAAGGCCATCACTTTCTTCCGAAAGCAAAAGCGCTTTGGATAAAACATTATAAAAATGCTCATCCACTCTTTCAAAGCTGTCTGAAACATTTATTTTGCTGATTAGGGAACTGTCATTATAGGTGCTCATGGACAAATCCACAAGTAAAAACAAACTGTCTATAGAACTTTTTAGATTGCTAGAAGGGTGGCTTAGGTATTTAATATTAAAGGTAGTACCTTGCGCATACCCCACATTATTAATCTCCTCAATGCTATTTTTAGATGTACAAGCGTTTAAAATTAGCAACAATAAAACAGGGAAAAGGACTTTATTAATTTTCATAGTTGGGTTTGGTTTGAACCTTTTTTGGGCTTGTAAAACTAATCACAAAAAATTATGAATTTTGCTTTTAGGGGAAAATGAAAAGGATTGCACCAATATTTTTTTTCATTACGAGTTTTTGGATAGGATTAAAGGCTCAAGATGAATCTGGACTTAGAATAGGAAATTATTCGGGGGTTAATGGCTTGATGAGCAATCCGGCCTTTTCGAATAGTAGTTTTTTAAGTTGGGATCTAAATTTAATAGCTGGAGGATTTTTCGTCTATAATGGATACCAGTATATTGAAAATACAAACCTTATTCATTCCATTATTAACAGGGATAAGCTTACTTTCAATAGTTCAAATCCTGAGTTAATAGCTAGCCAACCTTCAGATCCACTATATTTTGATTTTTTTGATCCCATTCGGGATTTTGACGCCAGTGTTAATACCTTTATTACTGGGCCTTCTCTTAGTTTGCGATTTCGAAAATTTGCCACTGGAATCTATATAAACAACCGATTCGCTTTTGGAGGAAATAATTTAGACCCGGATTTAAGTGAACCCTCCTTGGGAAATTGGCAACCTTTTGAACAAAAATCATTTGATCCTATGGATGCCGCTGGGATGGCTTGGACCGAAATAGGTATTAATTTTAGTACCAATATCCAAAAGAGGAGAGATAGGATTATTAGCCTTGGTATAAATCTAAAATATAATATTGGCTATGATGGGTTTTATGTAGATAACCCAAACCAAGGTGAGGTATTAGCCCTTTCAGATACCCATCAAGTTGCAAGTGGTGGTCCTGTGGAATATGCTTTTTCAACTGGCTTAGCTAGAGATAATAGCACTTATGATCCAGGAATTAGAGGAAGAGGTTTCGGAATGGATATTGGCGCAAGCCTGATTTTGAGAAGTACAGATTCCAGGCCTTATCGTTATAAAATAGGCCTATCTATAATGGATTTAGGATATGTACACTTTACCGATAATGCCGAATTCCACCGTATTCCAGCTTCTACTGATGTTGAAATAGACTACCTCGACCTCATCAGCACTCTTACGATAGAAAAGCTGGTGACTAAAGCCAGTGAGCAGGTACTTGGTGACCCTAGTGCCTCCTTGGTTGGATCTGATTTTAATATTTTAACTCCCTTAGCTCTAAATTTTAGTATTGACTATTCCATCCATAAATATTGGTATTGGGCTTCTCAAATAGTTCGTAGGATGGATATAACTGCTAATACAATTGAAAGAGAAAACCTTTTAATGAGTTCCTTGCGATATGAAAATCAAACCTATGAGTTTGGAGCCAACTTTTTATTGTACAACGATGTTCACCCTAGAATGGGAATATGGGCCAGATTGGGGCCATTTACAATAGGTTCAGACAATATAGGTTCTATATTATGGAAGCAGAGCAAACTTACTGGAACTGATATTTATTTTGCCATCAAACTCAATAGATACAAAAAGAAATATAGGGAGAATGATCCTTTGGAGAATTGTAATTTCTAGCAAAAAAAAATCCTAGCATTTGCTAGGATTTTAAGATTATTAACCTCCAAAATCATCGAAGGCTACGTTTTCTGGTGGTACTCCCCAATCATCGCACATCTTTAATACAGCTGCGTTCATTAGTGGTGGTCCACAGAAGTAAAATTCTATTTCTTCCGGCTCTGGATGCTTGCTTAGGTATTGATCGATCACCGCTTGGTGAACAAATCCTAAAAACCCGTCACCTTCTTTATCATTAACATCCTTTTTAGTTACCCAGTTATCTTCTTCCGCAGGTTCAGAGAGAACAATGTGAAATTGGAAATTTGGAAATTCCTTTTCAATTTGTGTAAAATCATCTAAATAAAATAGTTCTCTTTTGGAACGTCCACCATACCAATAAGTAACTTTTCTACCAGTTTTTAGCGTGTGGAATAGGTGAAATAAATGAGATCTCATCGGAGCCATACCAGCACCACCACCAATATATAGCATTTCAGCATCTGTTTCCTTAATAAAGAATTCTCCATAAGGTCCAGAGATGGTTACTTTATCACCAGGCTTACTTCCAAAAACATAAGAAGAACAAATACCGGGATTCACATCCATCCATTGGTTTTTAGCTCTATCCCAAGGTGGAGTAGCGATACGAATATTCAACATTACAATATTCCCTTCTGCTGGGTGATTTGCCATAGAATAAGCCCTGAAAATAGGTTCATCATTCTTCATTTTCAAATCCCAAAGTCCAAACTTGTCCCACTCAGATTTGAAATCCATTGGATCTCTTCCTAGTCTTGGATGGGAAGTAATATCAATATCTTTAAAATCAACCTCACATTCGGGTACATCAACCTGGATATATCCACCAGCTTCAAAATCCAAGGTTTCACCTTCTGGAAGTTTTACTACAAACTCTTTAATAAAGGAGGCAACATTATAGTTGGAAACAACTTCACATTCCCACTTTTTGATTCCGAAAATTTCTTCTGGAACCTTAATAACCATATCGTTTTTCACCTTTACCTGGCAACCTAATCTCCAGTTATCTTGTGCTTCTTTTCTTGTAAAATATCCAGTTTCTGTAGGGAGAATATCTCCTGCACCTTCAAAAACTTGGCATTTACACATGGCACAAGTACCACCACCACCACAAGCGGAAGGAAGAAATATTTTCTGATTGGAAAGAGTTGTAAGCAAAGTATTTCCTGATTCTACCTCAACAACATTTCCGTTTATTTCAAGCTTTACAGGTCCGGAAGGGGCCAATTTTGCTTTTGCTCCTAGCAGTATACCAACCAAGAGGAAAATCACCACAAAGAATACTACAATGGAAGTGATAATTACAACAGATGAACTTAATAATACCATAATATCTTAATCTCCGTAAAACTTTACTTATAATTTAATACCCATAAAACTCATAAAAGCTATCCCCATCAAACCTGTAACGATGAAGGTGATACCTAATCCTCTTAAAGCTGGAGGAACATTTGAGTAGCGAATTTTTTCGCGAATAGCGGCAATGGCAACAATGGCTAAAAACCATCCTATTCCGGAACCAAGTCCATAAACTCCTGCTTCTCCAATTGTACCAAAATCCTTTTGTTGCATAAATAATGCTCCTCCTAAAATTGAACAGTTTACCGCAATTAGAGGAAGGAAAATACCCAAAGCACCATAAAGAGCTGGCGCAAATTTTTCAACAATCATTTCTACCAATTGTACTATGGAAGCAATTACAGCAATAAACATGATGAAACTAAGAAAGCTTAGGTCAATGCTTGCAAATTCTGGACTTACCCAATCTAGGGCTCCTTCACGAAGGACAAAGTTTTCTAATAACCAGTTTACTGGAACTGTAACCACAAGTACAAAAATCACCGCTGCTCCTAAACCAACAGCGGTTTTTACAGTTTTTGATACCGCCAAATAGGAACACATTCCAAGGAAATAGGCGAAAATCATATTTTCTACGAAAATTGATTTTACAAATAAGTTTATTAAATCTTGCATAATTCTTTCGCTTGATTAATTAATCCTCAATTAGTTTAGTATTTCTATTTCTTTGGATCCAGATAATGATACCAACTACGATCAAAGCCATTGGAGGGAAAAGGAAGAATCCATTATTAGAATAAAAACCACCATTATCTATATACCAGCTATCTGGAATAACTGGAAAACCAAATAAGGTCCCCGAACCAAACAATTCTCTTACAAAGGCAACAGCAATAAGTATCCATGCATATCCAAACGAATTTCCAAGACCATCCAAAAAGGATTTCCATGGAGAGTTAGCCAAAGCAAAAGCTTCAAACCTTCCCATAATAATACAGTTGGTAATAATAAGCCCTACAAAAACCGAAAGCTCCTTACTTACATCATAGGCAAAAGCCTGAAGAACTTCATTTACAAGAATTACCAAAGAAGCAACTACCACTAGCTGAACAATAATTCTAATTCTGGAGGGAATCAAATTTCTCAATAAGGAAATCACAACGTTTCCAATAGACAAAACGGCTAAAACAGATAGCGACATTACAATTGCAGGTTTCAACTGAACGGTAATGGCCAGGGCAGAACAAATTCCCAATACTTGAACAGTAATCGGGTTGCTATCGTTTAAAGGGTCTGTAATTAGGCCTTTATTCTTTTTAGAAAATAAAGGTTCTTTTTTCTTTACTTCTTTTACTTCTGTGCTCATTATTCAATAATTGTTGCCGCAGCAGTTAGTGAATCTACTTTAACAGCTGTTGAATCCAAAGGTTCAATGCTTTTTTCTTCTATTTCTTTAGGTGTAGATGATTTTGCTATAGCTCTTCCTTTTAGGTAAGGGATATAGTTTTGGATACAATCTTTCAACATATCGTCAACTCCTACAGAGGTAATGGTACCTCCAGAAATTCCATCTACTTGATAATCTCCAGATGCATCACCTTTTCTAACTTCAACAGAAACAAATTTTCCATCTTTTAAGATTTTTTTTCCTGGAAACTGATCCATAAAAATCCCCTTAGAAATTTCAGCTCCTAATCCGGGAGTTTCACCTTCATGATCGAAGGTGGCTCCAATAATTGTATTGGCATCAGATTGTAAAGAAAGGTAACCCCATACTGGACCCCAAAGTCCCTTTCCTCTTAGAGGAATAATATAACAGGTAGCACCATCTTTGTCTGCCACAAAAAGAGGTAGAGTACGATCACTACCTTCCTTTTTAATTTCCTTAGCTAAATTAATATCCAATGCAGCAACATCAGGTTCCATTACTTGCTCCCCACCTTTAATTACCAATTCTTCTTTGATATATTTTTTGAAAGCTTCCTCAGCACCGTCCCTTTCTACATTTACACCAATAGATTTAAGGATATTCTGTTTGCTTTCCAACTCCTTATTTTTATCCTGAAATGGCTTCAAACTCGTTGAGGCATAGGACAAAATTGCCGCTACCACTACTACCATTACAGTGGCAAAAATGAAGGTATAACTGTTTTTATTAACGTCCATACTTATGCCGTTTTAACTTTTAATCTTTTCTTACGTCTTTTCACATTGCCCTCTACAACATAATGGTCAATTAAAGGAGCCATAACATTCATAAATAGGATGGCCATCATTACCCCTTCTGGATAGGCTGGGTTGAACACCCTGATGAGGATACACAACATACCTGTAAGGAATCCATATATCCATTTTCCTTTGGATGTTTGAGATGCAGAAACTGGGTCAGTTGCCATAAAAACAACACCAAATGCAAAACCACCCATCATGAGATGTTCATAATAGGGAACACTCATAAACCCTTGTTGCTCTGGGCTAATCATAAAATCAGCAACACCATTAAATATCAATCCCATGGTTATTCCACCTAATACAGCGCTAAGCATAATTTTCCAACTACCAATTCCAGTATATAAGAGAATTGCAGCACCAATTAGAATGGCCAAAGTGGAAGTTTCACCAATAGAACCAGGAATGGTTCCTAAAAACATATCCATGGCTTCAAATCTTGTATCACCAGTAGTAGCCAATTCACCAAGAGCAGTAGCACCAGAGAAACCATCAGCTACAGATTGCCCTTCATTTAAAGAGGTATTAATCCAAACCTTATCACCCGACATAAAAGTTGGATATGCGAAAAAGGCAAATGCTCTTGCTGTAAGTGCTGGGTTTAGAATATTCATTCCTGTTCCTCCAAACACCTCTTTTCCGATAATTACTGCAAAAGCAGTAGACAATGCTACCATCCAAAGAGGAATGTCTACAGGCATAATTAAAGGAATAAGCATACCTGAAACAAGAAATCCTTCATTGATTTGGTGTTTCTTCACAACGCAAAATCCAAATTCAATTCCTAGACCTACTGCATAGGACACAATCACCAATGGTAAAACCTTCATGGCACCAAAGCCAAGTTGTTCCCAAAAGCTTACACTATCATTTAATCCAAGGGCCAAATAATGTTGGTAGCCGGCATTCCACATTCCAAAAAGTAGGGCTGGAACTAGTGCCATTACAACTGTAATCATTGTTCTTTTAAGATCTATTCCATCTCTAATATGAGCCCCTGTATGGGTAGAATGACCTGGTACAAACAAGAATGTAGCAAAACCATCATAGACAGGATAAAGCTTTTCCAGCTTTCCACCTTCTTCAAAGTGAGGTTTTACACTTGCTAATAGATTTTTAAATAACTTCATTTTACCTAAAATTCTTTATTAATCTCCTAATTCGTTCAACATTAAATCCAAACCTTCCCTAACAGTTTCTTGTACAGGAATTTTAGAAGTACAAACTACTTCACAAAGAGCAAAATCCTCCTCTACTACTTCGTAAATACCAAGGTTTTCCATAGCTTCTAAATCGCGAACCATAATGGCTTTTAAAAGTTGAACAGGAAAAATATCAAAAGGAAACACTTTTTCATATTCTCCGGTAACTACAAAAGCTCTTTCTTCACCGTGCATTCCACTATCCAAAGCATATTTCTTATTCGGCATCATCCAAGAAAACATAGCTCTAGAAATACTAAACTTGTTTAAACCTGGACTAATCCAACCAAAAAACTCTTCTTCATCTCCTTCGGGAATAACGGTGATCTGGCGATCGTAAAAGCCTAAATAACCATCTGAATTTATACGAGTTCCTGTAAGAACATTTCCTGAAATATATCTCAGTTTAGCATCAGAAACATTGGATGCAAGGAAGTTCTTTACCGAAGCTCCAGTGCGTGTTTTATAATACCTAGGCTTATTAACCTCAGAACCAGTAACGGCTATATTAATCTGGCTATCGTATTTCCCTTCAAGGAATAGTCTTCCAATGATGATAATATCTTGAGGACTAAGCGTCCAAACATATTCCCCTTTATTAATAGGGTCAATATTGTGGATTTGCACCCCTACATTCCCAGCTGGATGTGGTCCATTGAATTTTTTTATTTCCACGCCTTTACAGGAAGTGAAAACAGAACTCGGATTGGTTTTAGCATCAACACCCAAATAAACTTTCCCTTCGGTCAATTTTCGGATAGCATCAATTCCAGTTTGAAATTCTTTGTCCATCCCATGCACTACAAAATCCATATCTGGAGAGATAGGGCTTGTATCAAAACAAGAAATAAAAATTGCTTTTGGGCTCCTTTCCGGATTGGCAACAATATTATAAGGACGTTGTTTGATAAGAGGCCAGCAACCCGAATTTAGTAATTTGTCTTTTACAGCTTCAGCATCCAATGAATTGGGATCTGCTTTTCCGAAATCAACAAATTTCACTTCTTTATCCGCAAGAATGCGAATGGCTACTAATCTTCTTTTTTCACCACGAACAATCTCCGTAATCTCACCACTTACTGGGGCACAGATTTTTACGGATTCCTTGTTTTTGTCGAAAAGAATTGGGCTTCCAGCTTTTACTTCGTCTCCTTCTTTTACAAGAAGTTTTGCTTTAAAACCATTAAAATCACTAGGTTTAATGGCGAACGAGTCGGCTTGGTCTACGGTAGCATAAATTTGTTCGGCTTGGCCAACAAGTTTTATATCTACTCCGCGTTTAATTTTAATAAGGTCTGACATGTCAGCAGAATCAAATAAAATTCTATCTTGAATTGGCGGCAAAAGTAAAAACCATATGGCTTAAACTCTTACCAGAATCTGATTTAGAACTATTCTAAACAGGCTGCAAATTTACTTATAAAAAGTTTAAAAATCCTCTTATTTTAGATTTCTCATTCACAAAACATTTTATCCTTTGAAACTTATCTTTTTTTCAATTTTTACAATTATAAGCATCTGTTTATCAGCACAAAATGATTCTTATTACGAAAAACCCGTTTTGCGATACGAAGATTATATTTATCAAGAAGGCATAAAAACAATCCGTTTTCACCCTTCTGATGATCCATTAGCCATGCCAATGATCAGGCTTTTTTCTGCTGAAAGACTTCTTTTAAGTTTTGATGACCTCTATGAAGACTTTGTAAATTACAGCTATACCGTAATACATTGTGATGCAAATTGGAAGGCTTCTGGTTTAATGAAATCGGATTATTTAAACAATTTTCAGAACTACTATATAAATGATTACGACTATTCTCTAAATGCATTAGTTCCTTACACCAACTATAAATTAAGTATACCTAATCAGGATTTGAGTTTTACCAAATCTGGAAATTATATTCTTAAAGTTTACAGAGATGACAATGAGGAGAATATTGTATTTACAAGAAGGTTTATGGTTTATGAAAGTATGGTCTCCGCTTCAGGAACAATTAGGAGAGCTACTCAGGTGGATAAAATGAATAGCCACCAAGAAGTAGATTTTATAATTAATCATTCTGGATATGTGATTCAGCAGCCCTTTCGCGATTTAAATGTAGTATTGCTGCAAAACCAAAGATGGGATAATGCCATTAGCAACCTTAAACCCCAATTTATCCAAAATGCTAAGCTCACTTATAATTACGACGATGAAAACACCTTTGAGGGATTAAATGAATTTCGAAGCTTTGACACCAAAAATTTACAAACCCTTTCTCAAAATATTAGGAGGATTAATATGGACAGCTTATATCATGCTTATATAAGAGCAGAAGCTCCCCGTTTAATTAGTAAATATGCGGTACAATTTGATATAAATGGTCAATATGTTGTAAGAAGATTAGATGCCGGCGATTCTGATTTGGAGGCAGATTATGTAGATGTAAACTTTCTTTTAGCCCATCCACAGCCCTATGAGGAAGGCGATGTATATTTATTTGGGAAATTTAGCGATTGGAAACTTTTGCCTGAATACAAACTGAGCTATGATTATGCCAGAGGAGCATATATTGGTAACTTTAAATTGAAACAAGGCTTTTATAATTATAGTTATGCCATAGGAGTGGACTCTGGAAAAATAGATTTAGAAACCGTAGAAGGTAGTCATTGGGAAACCGAAAACGATTATCAAATTTTAATCTATAATAGAGAGGTTGGATCTCGCTACGACCGACTAATAGGCATTGGGGAGCTGAGCTCCGAAGATCTTTACTAAAACCTATATGGGTAGAAAAATTATTAAATCCTCATCATGTATAAACTGTAAAACCGAACTTTCGGGTGAAAACTATTGTCCAAACTGTGGACAAATAAACGATATTAAAAGACCCAGTCTTATTTCCTTTATCATTGAAAGTTTGGGTAATTTCTTTGCTTTTGACAGTAAATTTTTCAGAACCATAGGACATTTGTTTTGGAGACCGGGAAAAGTTGCCTTGGAATATGTTGATGGAAAAAGAACTAAGTGGATGAAACCAGTGAGGCTCTACTTTTTATCCTCCCTATTATTTCTCTTTCTTGGTGGTATTAATAATGAAGATAGTATTGTGCAGGTGCAAGGCTTAAACCGGCAAGAACTCCCAGAAGCTGTACCTGAAGAAATTGCCGAGAACTTAAAAGATAGCACAGACTTAATGGCCTGGAAAGATGAAAATGGAATCCAGAAAATTTACAGCTACCTCGAATCTCATCCTGATGCAAATATTGACAGCGCCTTTGTGGAAATGGAATTAAGGCAAAGCTGGTGGAATCTCTTCCTTTTCAAACAATTTAAAAAACAGTTCTCCATGAAGGAAGGAGAGTTTTCCCGATTTTTGGAAACCAAAGCCTTTTGGATTTTGTTTTTATTCCTTCCTATTTTCTCCTTCTTTTTAAAATTGGTTTATAATAGCAAAGACATCTATTATCTAGAACATCTTTATTTTGCATTTTATACCCAAAGTGCCTTTTTTCTAATTCTTAGTCTTACGAATATTAATAAGCTGTCTATCGGTATCCCAATGTTCAACACTTTAAGTCTTATTGGGTTTGCTCTGTATTTATTTTTGGCCATGCGAAATTTTTATCAGCAAGGAATCGGCAAAACTATATTGAAGTATATTATTATCAACCTTGCATTTATTATCATAGGTTTTTTCTTTTTTCTAATCACCTTAATAATTGGATATATAGCCTTTTAATGGAGACTACAATTGGAATCGATATTTCGAAAGCCCTAGATTTATTAAGCAATGGAGAGCTAGTGGCTATTCCTACCGAAACGGTTTATGGATTGGCGGCTAATATTGAATTTGAAAGAGCTGTGGCTAAAATTTTTGAGGTAAAAAACAGACCCACTTTTGATCCCTTAATCGTTCATTTATATGATAAGTCGGAATTGGAAAAATATTGCCATTCTATAGCCCCTGAGTTTGAAACCCTTTATGAGGCCTTTTGCCCTGGACCACTAACCTTTATTCTTCCGAAAAGAAAAAATATTAGCGATCTCATTACGGCTGGTCAGGATAGCATAGGAATAAGATTCCCAAAACACACCCTTACCCGTGATTTATTGAAAAAGGGAAAATTTGCTTTAGCAGCCCCTAGTGCAAATCCATTTGGATATGTAAGTCCTACATCCGCAAACCATGTTGCCCATCAATTAGGAGCTAAAATTCCCTATATTTTAAATGGTGGTGAATGTGAAGTAGGCTTGGAATCTACCATTATCGATTTAAGCAGAAAAAAGATTTCCGTTTTGCGCCTTGGAGGATTAAGTTTAGAGGAAATTGAAAGCGTTTTGGGATTCAAAGTTGAGGCAAATAAAACCTCTTCTAGCAATCCAAAAGCACCGGGAATGTTAAGTTCCCATTATTCTCCTTCCAAAAAAATTATCTTCAACGAGGAAATAAATTTTAAGGAACATGAAGATCTATCGAAAATAGGGGCCATCCGTTTTCACACACCGACTTCAGCTTTAGTAGCTGAAAATCAATGGGTATTATCAGAAAAGGCAGATCTAAACGAGGCTGCAAGATTATTGTTTAAGGTTTTACGAGAGACGGACTCTACTGATTTGAAGCTTATTTATGCCCAAAAATTTCCGGAAGAAGGATTGGGAAGAGCCATCAACGACCGATTGAAAAGAGCAGCATACTAATTAACAACTCAAAGGGCAATTTTTGCAATGCTTAGACTTTTTATACTTCTTGCAGCACTTCTTTTTAGTCTTCTTTTTCTTTTTATCCTTGAACAGTAAGGGCAAGTCAGAATCTAGACTTGAATAAG
This sequence comes from uncultured Cryomorphaceae bacterium, assembly GCA_963976435.1. Taxonomy (GTDB): domain Bacteria; phylum Bacteroidota; class Bacteroidia; order Flavobacteriales; family Schleiferiaceae; genus CAKZNE01. Next base: position 129,267 of record CAXBKQ010000005.1, read on the forward strand.
AAACATGGCATTTTTTTGAAAAATTAATTTCCTCCCTCACAAGACTAATTTTGAAGGGCAAAACTAGCTTATTTTTATTTAATATAAATAAGAATAAAGAAAATTAACTTTGGGAATTTTACACTTTTTTTCGCAGTTCAAAGTTTTGACCGAGGTATACTCTTCTTACGGTTTCATCATTGGCCAATTCCTCTGCAGTTCCTGATTTTAGGATTTTACCTTCAAACATCAGGTAGGTTCTATCGGTAATTGCCAAGGTTTCCTGAACATTATGGTCGGTAATTAGAATTCCAATATTCTTGTCCTTTAGCGAGGAAACTATTCCTTGAATATCCTCAACGGCAATGGGGTCTACCCCGGCAAAAGGTTCATCTAATAAAATAAAGTTAGGATTAACAGCCAGGGCTCTAGCGATTTCGGTTCTTCTCCTTTCTCCTCCTGAAAGCAGGTCACCTCTATTTTTTCGGATATGCTGAAGGCTAAATTCATCCAATAATTCCTCAAGCCTTCTTTTCTGTTCTGTTTTGGAAATGTCTAGCATCTCCAAAACTCCCTTAATATTTTGCTCAACGCTTAGTTTTCTAAAAACCGATGCCTCTTGTGCCAAATAGCCAATCCCATTTTGTGCTCTCTTATACATGGGGAATTTTGTAATCTCCTTATTGTCTAGGAATACATTTCCTTCATTGGGTTTTATTAATCCAACTACCATATAAAATGAGGTGGTTTTTCCTGCCCCATTGGGTCCTAGCAGGCCTACAATTTCTCCTTGGCTAACTTCAAAACTCACCCCTTTAACAACGGTTCTACTGCCGTATTTCTTAACAATATTGTCTGCTCTTAATTTCATAGCTTAGATTTTGTGGGGCTAAAATCAATTATAGTACCCTTATTTAGATTGAAGAGCAATTTCCTTTTTTCGATTGTTTTTAACCACACGAGCGCAAATTTTAATACTTATTTCATAAAGCACCAAGATAGGCATAGAAACCAATACTTGGCTTGCCAAATCTGGAGGAGTAATAACTGCCGATAAGATGAGGGTTACTACGAAAGCATGTCTTCTATAGGTTCGCATCCAACTTGGGGTGAGCATACCAACTTTGGCTAGGAAATAAACAATTATTGGCAGTTCAAAAACCAATCCTGTAGATAGGGTAATCATGGAAACCATGGTGATATAGGAGTTTAAATCAATCAAATTTTCTACCTCAGCAGAAATGGTATAGGTTCCAAGGAACTGCACAGATAAAGGTGTGATAAGATAATAGCCAAAAAGAATTCCCATTAGAAATAAAAGGGAGGAGAAGAAAATCACTCCTGTAGAATACTTCCTTTCCGAAGATTTTAGGCCAGGTTTAATAAATCTCCAAACTTCAAATAGCACATAAGGAAAAGCCAAAATAAATCCAGCAATTAAAGACACCCAAATATGAGTAGCAAATTGACCGGCCATTTTGGTGTTCAAAATTTCAAAAGGCATTTTATCCAAGCAAAAGATCTCTTGGATACCGAGTGACCTGGATAATTGGCAGAAAAACTCATAGGTTGGAAAACCCGCCTGCTTAGGTCCAAAGATGATCACATCAAAGAGAATTTCATTTCCAATAAAACAAACAATTGCAAAAGCTAAAATTGCAATGGTAGAACGAACCAAATGCCATCTTAATACCTCCAAATGTTGCAGGAAAGACATTTCCTCACTTTTTTTGTTTGCCATTGCTAATAGTTTTCTTTTTTTGCCAAATGTTTGGCAAAGGAAAAAAACTTTTAATGAAACCCACTCATACAGAAGGCTAAACAATATTTTTTTTATTAAACCTTTGTAGTATCTTTAGAGGACGTCAATTACACAAATCGAAATTGGAAAATACAGTATCAGCTGCGGAAAAACACTTAAAAAAGTTTTTCGGTTTTAATCAATTTAAAGGAAATCAAGAAGCCGTTATTAATAGTGTGATAGAAGGTTTGGATACCTTCGTCATTATGCCCACTGGAGGCGGTAAATCAATGTGTTACCAACTTCCCGCTATGATGCAGGAAGGATGTGCCATTGTAGTTTCACCCTTAATTGCTCTCATGAAAAATCAAGTGGATAGTATCCGTGGTTTTTCAGAAGAAAATGGAATTGCCCATGTTTTAAACTCCTCCCTCACCAAAGGACAGGCAGATCAGGTGAAAACTGATATTAGAAATGGAGTGACGAAACTCCTTTATGTGGCTCCAGAATCTTTGACCAAAGAAGAGAATATCGAATTTTTACAAAATTCCAATATTTCTTTTTTCGCCATTGATGAAGCCCATTGTATTTCCGAATGGGGACATGATTTCAGACCTGAGTATAGAAATCTAAGAGGGATAATTGACAAAATTGGCAGAAAACCAGTAATAGCCCTTACAGCTACAGCTACCCCAAAGGTCCAAAGCGATATTCAGAAAAATTTGGGTATGGACAATGCCCGTGTTTATAAAGCTTCTTTTAATAGATCTAATTTATTTTATGAAGTAAGGCCCAAAACCAAAAATGTAGATCGTGATATCATCAGATTTATTAAAGGTCATATGGGTAAAAGTGGAATTATCTATTGCCTAAGTCGTAAAAAAGTTGAGGAGCTAGCTCAAATTTTACAAGTAAATGGCATCAAAGCTCTTCCCTACCATGCTGGCTTAGATGCTAAGTCCAGGGTAAAACATCAAGATGACTTTCTGATGGAAGAGGTCGATGTTATCGTAGCTACAATAGCCTTTGGAATGGGTATTGACAAACCGGATGTGCGTTTTGTAATCCACTACGATATGCCAAAAAGTTTAGAAAGCTATTACCAAGAAACAGGTAGAGCCGGAAGAGATGGTGGTGAAGGAATCTGTGTAGCATTTTATGCCTATAAAGATGTGGAAAAGCTTGAAAAATTCCTGCATGGAAAACCCGTGTCGGAACAGGAAGTAGGGCTTCAACTACTTCAGGAAATTGTGGCCTATGCCGAAACGTCCATGAATAGACGTAAATTTTTACTGCATTATTTTGGAGAAGAATTTGACGAAGTTAATGGTCCAGGCGCAGAAAATGACGATAATACCAAAAACCCAAGGAAGAGATTTGAAGCTAAGGACGATCTACATTTAGTTCTTCATACCATAGAAACCACCAATCAGCGATTTAAAGCTCAACCTATAATTAATATCCTGATAGGAAATTTAACCACCATTTTAAAACAATATAAAGCCACCCAACTGGAGCAATATGGAAAAGGTTCTGAAAAGGATGAAAAATATTGGTTAGGAGTTATTAGACAAGCGATTGTAGCGAGTTATCTTAAAAAAGATATTGAAAAATATGGGGTTCTACTTTTAACAGAAAAAGGAAAAGAGTTTATTCAAAAGCCTCATAGCTTTATGATTGCCGAAGATCATGATTATGAAGAAGATGCCAATGATGAGGAAATAATTACCGAACAAAAGGCTTCTGCTGCAGTATTGGATCAGGCATTATACAATATGCTCAAAGATCTTACTCGTAAGGTTGCCCGACAAAAATCTATTCCTCCCTATGCGGTTTTCCAAGAAAACTCCTTAAGCGAAATGGCTTTGAGCTATCCCACCACTATAGAAGACTTGGTAAATATTAGCGGGGTTGGAGAAGGAAAAGCCAGGAAATTTGGAGCTCCATTTTTAGAGGTCATCCAAAAATATGTGAAGGAAAATGATATCGACACCAATAATGATTTCCGCGTAAAATCTGTGGTCAATAAATCTGGATTAAAAGTTTATATCATTCAAAGTACAGATAGAAAACTTAATCTGGAAGACATCGCCTCTGCAAAAGGATTAAGTATGGAGGAACTCTTAACAGAAATCGAACATATTGTGAATTCTGGTACAAAGGTGAATATAGACTATGCTATTGAAAGTATTTTAGAGGAAGATCAAATTGAAGAAATACACGATTATTTCATGGAATCTGAAACCGATGATCTGCAAGTGGCAAGTGAGGAGTTTGATGGAGATTACGATGAAGAAGAATTGAGGTTGATGAGAATCAAGTTTATGAGCGATGTCGCTAATTAAATTCAACACCTATTAATGACAAACTTTGATCTGGAAGGAAAGGAATTCATTGAATTGAATAAACTCCTTAAAATTTGTGGTTTTACAGGTACTGGTGGAGAAGCAAAATTGGCTATTGCCAACGGTGAAGCTCTTGTAAATGGAGAAATAGAAACACAAAGAAGAAAGAAAATTCGACCTGGAGACCTATTAGAATTTAGAGGTGAAAAAATTAAAGTAAGCTAATCCTTTCCGAGCATTTAAATATTCAAATCCCAAAAATCATGGAATTAATTATCAAAATAATAATTATTCTACTTGCTGTATTTCACAGTTATGTGCTTTATATGGAAATGTTTGCCTGGGAAACCTTAGGACGAAAAACCTTTCGTGCTATGCCCAGGGATTTATTTCCTAATACCAAAAGCATGGCTGCAAATCAGGGTTTATATAATGGATTTTTAGTGGCTGGCCTCATATGGTCTTTGCTGATATCTGATCCTATTTGGGCGAAAAATGTAATGTTATTCTTTTTATCCTGCATTGCCATTGCAGGAATTTATGGTGGCTATTCTGTACAAAAAACCATCTTCTTCTTTCAAGGATTACCAGCCCTTATTGGGATAGCCTTAATTCTCCTTTCTTAATATTTTAGAAAGTTTGAAGGATCTAAATGCCAATAAAATGATCAAGGGTAGAAAATCATCATTTAGATTTTGAGGAAGAAAATACCAACTGATCAAAACAAGCAAATAGGCCCAAAAACTAATTTTAAAATATTTTGCTAAAAAGCCAAACTTCCTGGGCCAGCACATTAAAATGGCAATAATAAAATGGATGGGAAATGCCCAAAGTATATTCATATTATAGGCAGCCGTTGCATGATCCGTAAGCCCCCAAAGCAAGCTTAAAAACAGACCAATTAATCCAACAATCCCAAATAAAAGGATGTCGAAAATCCTAAACCTTTTAAACCTTAGGGGTGACTTATAGCTGAGAATTAAGGCGATAATCAAAATTAAAGAAAACCATAATAAGGGTGTGTTCCAAGATTTTTCAAGCTCTATTGGTCCAGGATCAAAAGTGTTTATAGTTCTTTTTACCAAAGCCTCTTCCCTCCCCTCTTTAGAAATAATAAAGGCATTATTAAAGCCCTGTTCTACATAGTCGGGAAGAAACATATAAACGGAAGCTCCAACCTTTTTGTCAATAGGATAGCCTAGGCATAAATCAATCCCTAAATCACCCCAGGCCTGATCTTGAAGATAAAGATCCGTTAAGTCCCGAACCGAGTAATTGGTATTTATATGATCATCATTAAAAACAAGACTATCACCAAATATTGCTTTAAAGGAATCCCTGATTTTTGTAGCACAGTTATTATAAAAATAATCGTAATAATAATTGCGATTTTCGGGTTGAGCATTATTCTCTAAAAAATCGAAAACCCTTTGCCTTTGATCCCTTCTTAGATTTATTTCTTGTTCATGTACAAACCTATTTTCTTGAATATAAGGGGAAATAAATCTTTGATATGGTGCTCTTGCTAATTGATAATTAAGATAACCTTTAGCAAAATTTAAATAGAAATTGGGTTGATTGAAATCGAATACACCATAATTATAGATGACATCATAGGCATTTACCGGGTCGTAAATTCTAATGGCGCTATGTCCGAATGCTGAATATAGTTCCCCTTGGTAAGGACCACAGGTAACTACATAGACTTTAGATTCATCGGATAATATTGGAGCTTTTGCTCCTGTGAGCATGGGTAGAAAAAGTAGAGGGAGAATTATTCTTTTAAACATTCTTTTTTCATTTTGATAATAAGCCATTTGGCTCTCAATAATTATGCAATATTTCCATAAACTTAAATAATTCCTTGGGCCTTCATCAATCTTGTTGCGTTGGGGGTTCTACAAACCCCTTTTCTCAGTAAATAATCGAACTTCAATTCCTCATTTTCCACTGTAGATTCAAAATAATATGCGGCGAAAGATTCGGGAAATTCAATTGCCAAATCTGCAATATCTATATCATGTGTAGCAATAACACCTTTGGCATTGTAGGCTTTTATTTTTTCCATAAATAAGCGAGTACCATTTCTTTTATCGTCAGAATTTGTACCTCTCAAAATTTCATCCAGCAAAACAAAACAGGCTCTCTCACCATTCAAAATTTCATGAATTCTCTTTAATCTTATCACTTCTGCTTGAAAATAAGACTCCTCTTTCTCTATGGAATCTACCAGTTTCATGCTCGTTAATAATACAAAGGGATAGGCTTTAAATGAGGAAGCACAAACAGGTGCTCCCATTTTCATCAAAACTAAATTCAATCCTAAGGTTCTTAAAAAGGTGCTTTTCCCCGACATATTACTACCGGTTAGTAAGACATATTGAAAATTGTCAAAATTGATAGAATTATCAATTCGTTTTCCAGCTTTTAAAAGGGGATGCCCAACATTCTCAGCGGAAAAACCTTCCTTTTCCAGTGGAATAGGAAAATTATATTCAGGATGATTATAGTTGAAATTTCCCAAACTAGCTTGGTAATCAAATTCTGCCAATGCATCCAACCACTCAAAGATGGCTTTTTCATTTTTACTTTTCCAATTAAAAAGTTTTCTTAAGCTATGTAAATGAAAGTGGTATAAGCCATTGGTAAGAATTAGGGCAAGAACATTATTCAATTGATCGAAACCATCTAATATTTTAGATAATTCCTTTAAGGAAGAGCTTGCTTTTCCTTTTTTAGTTTGTGTTTTTGCCTTCAAATCCAAAAGTAGCTCACTTTCAAAATCTTCACTTTCTATTAGTTCCAATAATTCGGAATAAGCGGCCAAGGATTTGGAGATTCCACTCAGGTCTGAATATTCATTTTTTATGGTTTTAAATTGGCTAAAAACTAAAAGTAGGTTAATACCAAAGGCATAGGAAAACCAATTAAAATTATTCAAGCTGGGAAATATTAACCAATTTATCAATAGCCCTATTCCAATCAATGCTATAGGAATAAGTAGAAAAGGGGAGCTAATTGGAGCTTTAGCTTTGGAATTTCTCAACCAATATTTTAATTGAGACTCCACCTCAGCTTCCTCTTTTTGTCCTAAACCGATAACTCTAAATTTTTGACGCCAGTCCAGCTTTCCACTTAAGTCCTGAACTGCCTTTTGGTTTTTGTCAATATCATTTGAGTTTATATTTTCTTTAAGACGATCGGCAATTAGTTTTCTTCCTTTAAGGGTGGAGCTTCTATTTAAATGTTGAAAAAGTGAATTGGAACCAAACAAATCTAGATCATTGGCAAAAATATGCTCTGGGTCTTTAAATTCATTTCCCTCATTATTTGGATAGGCTATAGAATTTTGATAATCTAATTCCTCCTTGTTCAGTTTTATATATGCTCGTGTGCGTTTAATCTCCTTCCTTAGTACCAAATGTTTTAATAAGGCTTGTACAAAAATCAAGAGGAGTAAAATGCTGGTGTATAAAAACAAATTTTCCTTTAAATCTAAATAGAGATAAAAACAAAGTCCTGCGAGAATGATAAACAGAAATCTGAAAAAAGAGAATCTGAGATCCTTGGATTTTAGTAGGGAAAGATTTTTTTCGTAAAAAGAAATCTTGTCTTGGTAAACTTGCTTGATCATTAATTTTTCTAAAGTATAGCAAAGGTGCAAAAAGAAGATATTCCCTACACCTCATTCTGGACAGTCTAGCAAAAAAAATTAACAACAGAAGGGTTTTTGTACCGTTAACGAACAAACAGTTTCAATATCGAACCAAATTATTGATAAAATTGTGACCATTCCACGTATGGCAAGATTTGCACACTTTTTGTTAAAAAAGTGTAAAAATTTTCCAAGCCCGCATGGAAGCGTTTAAATACCATTAAATTTGGCCAGACCTTAGCCCAAAAAAATGAAAAAATATAGATTAGCCCTAGTCCTTGTTTCATCACTAGTTTTGATAATTTTAGTTTGGTCGTTTACAGGCTCCAATGAAACCAACCAGGATATTACCGCCAAAGCTTTTAAAGGTAAATTTGAAGATCTTGTAAGTAGTTCAGGAGAATTAATTGCCAAAAACTCTGAAGACATTGCTGGCCCTAGAGGTATGCAGCGTTATGGTCTTTACAATGTGAAAATTCAAGATTTAGTTGCCGAGGGGTCCTATGTTGAAGCTGGTGATTATGTCTGCAGTTTAGACCGTTCAGACATTAGCACAAGAATCAATGATGTTCAGATTGAGTTAGACAAGGCCATGAGTCAGTTTACCCAAACCAAGCTAGACACTGCCTTAACCCTAAGGGAGAAAAGGAATGAGTTGGAGAATTATATTTTTCAATTAAAGCAGAAGGAAATTGAATTGAGACAATCCGAATTTGAGCCTCCAGCCACCATTGAAAAAATAAAAATTGACCTTCAAAAGCAAAAGGATGATCTGGTAAGAGCCAAAGAAAATTACATTATCAATAAACAGCAAAGCATAGCCAAAATGGGCGAAGCCACAGCGGAATTACAACAGAAAAAAAATCGGCTTACCAAACTTCTAGATTTAGAAAAAGAATTTACCATTATGGCTCCTAAAGCTGGAATGGTTATTTATAAACGAAATTGGGATGGCACTAAGAAAAAAGCAGGATCAAGAATTTCGCCTTGGAACCCAGCTGTAGCCACACTCCCCGATTTAAGCTCTATGCTGTCTATCACTTATATAAATGAAGTGGATGTTCGAAAAATTAAAGAAGGGCAAGCTGTGAAATTAGGTTTAGATGCCTTTCCGAAAGCGGAATTAACAGGAACAATTACCAAAGTGGCAAATGTTGGAGAGAACCGTAAAGAAAATGACTCCAAAGTATTTGAAGTAGAGATTGAAGTGAATGAAAGTGATAGTACCTACAGACCTGGTATGACCACCAGTAATAATATTATCACCCACGTTTTAGAAGATGCCCTACAAATTCCTATTGAGGCAGTGTATAATCAGGATGGATTAAGTTTTGTGTATTTGAAAAATTCGGTAGGAACCTCTAAAAGGGAGATAAAACTCGGACGTTCCAATGAGGAATTTGTTATTGTTTTAGATGGATTGGAAGAAGGTGCAGAGGTTTACCTAACCGAACCTGAATCTGCCAAAGAATCTGAAGTTAAAAAGCTAACTGCCTCTACTCAACATTAATGATTTTTAAACTTAGCCCAAGAAATAGCATAAACCTAAAAATTGCCTTCGAAGCCCTGTTGGCTAATAAGCTTAGATCCATTCTCACCGCCCTGGGTATCATATTTGGAGTGGCAGCAGTAATTACTATGTTGGCCATTGGAAAGGGGGCCCAAGAAGAAATTCTAAACCAAATAAAATTGGTGGGGGTAAACAATATTGTTATTAAACCCATTATTGAACAGGTGGATGAAGATCTTCTTGATGCTGATGAAAAAGGTGAAAAAACAAAATTTAGCAAAGGCCTTGATTTAAAGGATGTAACAAGCATTCAAAAGGTTTTACCCACCGTTTCCCAAATTAGTCCGGAAATAATTATAGACACCTATGTTATTAACAATGGCAGAAGAAGAAGTGCCAAATTAATAGGAATAGAAACTTCCTATTTTGATATTTCGAATATAGCTATTGACAAAGGAAAAATGTTTAGCTCCTGGCAAATGGAAAATGCCGAACCAGTTTGCATTATTGGAAATGGTTTGAAGAAGAAATTCTTTACCGGCACCACAGCACTAGGTAAAAAAATTAAATGTGGTAAGCAATGGTTAACGGTAATAGGAATAACTGAGGAAAAGGCTGTTTCAAAAAAAGCTCAGGATAATTTAGGAATCCGCGATTATAATATGGATATCTACACGCCTATTAGAACCGTTTTGGTACGCTATAATAATCGAGCAAAACTAAAAGCTGATTTAGGAGGTGAAGATGAAGACGATGAGGATGAAGAATCTTCCAAAACTGTGATTGTTCCCTTTAATTACAATCAAATCGACAGAATGGTAGTTCAGGTGGAGGATAGTGAGTACTTGGGATCTACCGCACAGGTTATTAGTAAGTTACTAAAAAGGACTCACAATAATCAGGTAGACTTTGAAATTAGCATCCCTCAACAATTATTAGAGCAACAGCAAAAAACCAAAGACATTTTCAATTATGTTTTAATTGCCATAGCCGCTATCTCACTGCTTGTGGGAGGAATAGGAATTATGAATATAATGCTGGCCTCAGTATTGGAAAGAACCAAGGAGATTGGAACGCGATTGGCCATAGGTGCCAAAAAAGAAGATATTATTAGTCAATTTCTATTTGAAGCACTTTTAATAAGCTTAAGTGGGGGTTTGATAGGCATAATATTTGGCATTTTAGCTTCCTTTCTCATTTCTAGTTTTTCAGATATTATTACAGAAGTATCTCCTATTGCTATTTTAGTTTCCTTCGGTGTAGCCTCCTTAACGGGGATAATTTTTGGTATTTCCCCAGCAAAAAGAGCTGCACAACAGAATCCTGTAGAGTCCTTACGATATGAATAAATTATTATTGACCTCAATTAGCTTACTCTCTTGCTTTGGCCTATTGGCACAGGATGTAGAGTATTTAGATTTGAATTCCGTAATCCAAAAAGCAAAAAAAGAATCCCCCTCATATTATAGAGCTCAAAACCAGGCGGAAAACCTTTATTGGAATTACAAACAGTTTAAAGCTAATTACTTACCGCAATTGTCCCTTTCTGGTACTGTGCCAAATTATTCAAATGCTATTGATAGGGTTCCTCAAAATGATGGTACTTTTCAATTCCTTTCCAGCGAACAATTATTTTTAAATTCTAGATTAAATCTAGAGCAAAATGTAGCACTTACCGGTGGAACTTTTTCTCTTTCTTCCACCCTCAGTAGGCAGCAAATCATTCGCCCTAATGAATCTACAAGCTTTTTTGCAGCACCATTTAATATTAACTATTCCCAGCCTATGATTCTCTATAATGGTTTGAAATGGGAAAGAAAAATACAACCCCTATTATACAAAGAGTCGCAGCGTTCCTATGTTGAAGATATTGAACGGATCTCCTCAGAGACTACAGAATTATACTTTAATGCTCTAACCTCCAAGATTGATGTTCAGATAGCTGAACTCAATGTGAATAATAATGATACTTTATTTAAAATTTCAAAGGGAAGGTACAACCTGGGTAAAATTGCTCAAAACGACCTATTACAAATAGAGTTAAATCTACTTAACGCCCAAAATTCACTTTCAAACTCACAGCTGAATTATGAGATAAACACACAGGCCCTTAAACGATTTTTAGGAATTGATGTGAGGAAGGAAATTGACCTATCCATCCCCAAAAATGTGGAGTTTTTTGAAGTGGATCTAGGGCAAGCAATGGAACAAGCTAAACAAAACCGTCAGGCAGTTTTGGAATTTAGAAGGCGAAGGTTGGAGGCAGACCAAGCTGTAGCTCAGGCTCGCGGTCAAAGTGGATATCAGCTAAATATGAATGCCAATTTTGGACTATCCCAACAAGGCTCAGCGCTAGATCAAACTTATAATTCCGATCCTAGCCAGCAAAATCTAGTAACAGTAGGTGTAAGTATTCCTTTGGTGGATTGGGGAAGGGCCAAATCCAGGGTGAGAAGAGCAAAGGCCAATAGAGATTTAATTGAGGTAAATGTAAAGCAAGACGAAATAAATTTTGAACAGGAAATTTATTTACAAGTTACCCGCTTTAACATGCAAAAAAATCAATTGAGGATTGCTGCTAAGGCAGACACCGTTGCTCAGAAAAGGTATAATGTGGCAAAACAAAGATATCTAACAGGTAAGATCACCATTACCGACCTCAACCTCGCCCAATCCGAAAAAGACAATGCTCGGAAATCTTATTTAAACTCCCTTCGTACGTATTGGATTTCCTATTATACCCTAAGAAGGCTAACACTTTATGATTTTAAAAAGCAAGAGCCTATCACTTATGAATTTGAGTTTTAATCCCCAATTTCAAATCCATTCTTTTTTAAATAAGCTCTTTCCGGATTTAGGATAAAACTATATCCACCATCCACCGTTTGAAAATCTGCTTCGAAAGGCTTTTTCAATCTATATGTTCTGGAAAACAACAAATAAGGCTCAGCATTGCTCAATGCAGAATTAACAGCCGAGGAATATTCCAGATAGCGATCATTTAAACTGTGATACCTGCATTTAATTTTCTCTTCAGAATAAAAGATGAATTGCCATTGCATTAAAGGATCCATCACAAAGGCCTTTGGGTTATCTAGTGAATCAAAAATGGCTAAGTTTTCGTTTAAATGTATCCTTTCTTCTGGGTGATAATATTTTTCTGGAAAGATGGGTATAGCTATCAAAACAAAAGCGACAAGAAGCCAAGTAATAAGACGGGCCAAAATTCTATTCTGATGGCTTAAAAACTGAAAAATTGGGAATATGGAAAATCCCATTAAGGCTAATAAATATCGAGTATTAAAGCTTTTGAGAAAGAGAGAGATCAAAAGGACCAGGCCAATGGAAAAAATATAAACCATATCCATTTTAAAACCCAATTTCCTCCTGATAATTCTAATTAAACTATACACTAAAGAAGCGGAAAAAACCAAACTGTAAAGCCAAATGAAGGGTTTCATTAATCCAGGAATTTCCCTATCCACCCCTAAATAATAAAGACCACTAAATTGTTGCCCAATTTTTTCGAAAAGGAGGTTTAGATTATGGGAAAAGGTTTCTTGTGAAAAACGAAAAATTTCGGGCGACCAAAAATTATTTAGACTTGTTTTATACAAGGCAAATCCAGCGAAAAACAGTAAAGACATAAAAGAATAAAAGAAGCCTTTTTTCCAGTTTTTAAGGGATGCTAAATAGTAGAGCTGGAAAGGAATTAATGGTAGAAACCAAAGCGGCTGACTCTCATAAATAAGAACGGTAATAAGGGCCTGAATTAGTAGGGAGAGATTGGTGAATTTAAAGCTTTGCCACCACCATAAGCTTAAGGAAGTTAGGGAAAATGCCGAAACATAGCCAGCTCTTGCCTGAGTAGAAAAACTCATCCAAGAAGGACATAAAGCTAGAACGAGGATTAAAAGTACAAGTAGGCCTCGAAACTTATTTGGAGATTGGCTTCTTAGAAAAAGGTAGAGGAAAATTATCCCCGTAAACCAAAGTGTAAAAACCCCCATTTTAAGAGAGTTTTCGCCAAAACCATTCAATTTATAGGAGGCCGCAATGAAAATATTTTCAAGAAAAGAAAATCCATAAGCCTGTCCATAAAAATACAAGGAAAGACTTTTCCCTTCGGCAAGATGTTTTGCCATAAGGCCCTGAATACATTCATCTCCATTGAGTATTGCCGCAGGTTCTGAAATCAATAAAAATCTGGAAAATAGGGCTAGTACTAGAATCCCAACAATACTGAGAAGGTCTTTTTTGTCTAAAGAATTTAAAGGGCTATTATTTTTATTAGGAAGTCCCAACTAGCGAAGGCTAATAAATCTTAGGATTGAAATTTTCTGGGAATTTACCGCGATAATCAGCATAGGCATTCTGGATATATTCCATATCAGCTTCAAAATCCTCACTAGGCTGAAAAACCTCTCTAATCCCAGTAACTTTATCCGGAAAATCTACATAAGCCAAACAAATAGGAACATTTGCCGCTTTCGCGATTCTATAAAATCCTGTACGCCATTTTTCTGCCCTTTTCCTAGAACCTTCTGGAGTTACAAGTATGATGAGCTCTTTATTTGATTTTAATTGTTCGATTGCAAAATTTGTAAGGTGGTTCTTCTCCTTTGAGCGATTTACACCAATGGCTCCTGTCCATTTAAAAAACCAGCCCAATATCCCTTTGGTATAATAGTCCTTAATGAAATAACGAACGGGAACCTCCATTTTCCAAAAGGCCATTAGGGCAATTGGGAAATCCCAGTTGGAAGTATGAGGTGCAGCAATCATCACAGAATGCTTCATATCGTCAGTTAAGTTCACCTTGGCCTTCCAACCAAAAATCCAAAATATTATGCTGGCAATTGCTTTTTTCAATGGCTCTAATTTGGCTTCAAAGGTAAGGAAGAAAAAAGATGCCCTACTAGCCTTGATTTGTAAGACTATAGGCAATTTGGGATCTGATAAAACTCAATAAAAGAAATTTTTTATACTCATTGCTAAGCCATCTACTCTTCAAAATAGTCATCCCTAAACCCAATAAGCTGCAATTTTGAGGATGCTCTTGTGAGTGCTGTATAGAGCCATCTTAAATAATCAAGTTCTATCTTTCCTTCGGGTAGCCAGGGCTGTTCCACAAAAACATTCTCCCACTGTCCACCTTGAGCTTTATGACAGGTTATAGCATAGGCGAATTTCACCTGAAGTGCATTGAAATATGGATTTGCCTGCACCTCTTGATGCCTTCTATATTTTTGGGGAATATCCATATAATCCTCCATAACCTTTTTATAAAGTTTAGAACTTTCCTCCCATTTCAAAGATGGGGCATCCATATCCAAAACATCCAGAAATAATACGGTATCGAATGCTGGAATATCTTCATAATCTACCATCCTTACTTTTACTCTTGCAAATCGATGATCATATAAATCTTTATACTCATAAATTTCTAGAAGTTCAATGGTATCTCCATTGGCTATAAAGCCTGCTTTAGAAGACTCTGGAAGCCAGAAATAATTGTTTTTAACCACCATGAGATAATCCCCAGCCGATATTTCGTCTTCCTGCCAAAGAATCCTACTTCTTATTTGTTGATTATAGAGGTTTGCCCTTTTATTAGAACGAACAATAACTACTGTACCTTCCCTACCAACATCTCTAAAAGAATCTTGCAGGGCATCTTCAATTTCATAGCCTTCAATAAGTCTTAAAAAATCTGAAGAGGACTTGAATTTTGGACTTTCAAAGATTTCATCCTTTTGCATTTGACGAAGTTGGGTGGCATTTTCCAATATTCCAGATTCACGAGATTGGCGCATCACTTCAGTCATTTCAAATTCCATGACCTCTAAACCATATTTACTTTCCAGGTATTGAGCATTAAGCGCCGGACTTAGGGAGGTATGTACAGGCGGAAGCTGGGCTGTATCTCCAACAAAAAGAATTTTACAATTTACAGCAGATTTTACAAATTCTAATAAATCATGTAGCAAGCCAGAAGAAATCAAACTCGAATCCTTTCCTGTATCTTGGATCATGGAAGCCTCATCTACAATGTATATGGTATTGGTGGCCTTATTCGCCTTAAGGGTGAAAATCATGCCTCCTCCTTTATCCCGCTTTGGATTATAAATATGGCGATGAATGGTAGAAGCTTGCCGCGATGAATATTGGCTAATAACCTTTGCAGCTCTACCTGTTGGTGCTAATAATACAGATTTACGTTTAAACCCGGGTAGAGTTTGTACCAGGGTTTTGATGAGGCTGGTTTTACCCGTACCAGCAAATCCCTTTAAAAGAAATATGCTATTCGGGTTTAGATTTAAGCAGTATTCAGATAGGAGTTTAAAACTCTCCTTTTGACCTTGAGTAGGTTCAAAACTAAAATTCTTTATTAGTGCCCTATTGAATTGATTTTTTTGGTTTAATTCCACAGGTCAAAAATAATCCCAAAAAGGATCAACTAAAGAAATTGGTCAATAAAAAAAAATTGTAGATTTGTGGCAACTGCAACTTGTAAACATCGTTTAAAGTACTATGGATTCTAAGGTTTCGCTATTAATAAAAATTGTTTTGGTAGGAGTAGTAGCTGCTCTGGGCTACTGGTTATATTCAATCATTCAAGAACCAATTCAATATGAGGAGTTAAAATCAAAAAGATATGCTCTGATTCAGGAGAAGTTAGAGAATATTCGTGAAGCCCAAAAAGCTTACAAGGATGAAAATGGAATTTTTGCCAAAGATTTTCAAACCCTAATTTCATTTATCGACACTGGTAAAATCACCATTAAAGAGAGAAAAGATTCTTCCTTTATGAGATATGATAAAATTTATCAGCAAGATATGAATGTCGATACCATCATAGTAAAGGTTATTGGCTTTCAGAATGTAAAAGAAAAATTATTCGGCGAAGAATTTAATGCTGCAGATCTAGAAACTGTTCCGGAGGTAGAAGGTGAAAAAATTCAATTGGATGCCACCAAAATAACAGTGAAAGATGCTATAGTAAATGTTTTTGAAGCCAAAGCGGACGACACTCAAATCTTTAAAGATGTTTTGGATAAATACAGCCAATTCATTGATAAAGAGCATGCCGTAATAGTTGGTTCATTAACCGAACCTTCATTGAGTGGAAACTGGAAGTAAAGACATAAAAAGCCTTTATTTACAAAAAGATAGCTCTTTAGACGCAAATCGATTCAAACAATGCCATAGCTCCTTTCTCCTTAAAAAGGATGGGATAGCATTTATCATTTACGATTCCAATAAGAAAAATATTCTTGCCTTTTATGAACATTCATGGAATAGAAATGCTTCTATTGATGAAATTATAAATCGCCTGGAACAATTTTTTTTGGACTTTGAATTCAATTTCGAGGATGGACTGTCCAATAATTGGTTTATTGATTCCGCAAAAATGTGCCTTAGCCCTTTGGAACTTTATGAAGAGAATATGGGAGGGGAGATTTTAGCATTGTCTAGCAGAGTTAATACTGATGAAATTGTAAAAAATGAAAACTGGGCCAAACAACATATTATTTGTTCCTATTCTCTTCCCAAAACTTTGGATGATTGGCTAAACTTCAATTTCCCCCATTCAGAAAAGTTTCATCACTCCAAAGCATTTGTTCAACTATACAACCACTACCCTCAATATGGAACCTATGTCCATCTACATATTGAAAACAATTATTCGGATCTATTAATTTGTCAGGATGGTAGAATTTTAATGTTTAATCAATTCCCCTATAAGGTGGAAGAAGATTTACTTTACTATTTGCTTTTCGCTTTCGAACAACATCGAATTTTAGCACCGGAGGTGGAAGTAAATATTACTGGCCTTTTAAAATCTGAAGCCAAATTTTTTGATCTTTTGAGCAATTATATTGGGAAGGTGAATAAGGTAGAAATACCTAAATCTCTGAATGTTTCGAGCGCCATAAAAAAGGAATCCCTTCTTAGATCTGCTAGCCTTTTGGGCAGCATGTGAATATTATAATAGAATAAATATGAGTTTGAGAATAATTAGTGGAGCCCATAAAGGGAAGAGAATTTCTGCTCCAAAAAAATTACCCGTAAGGCCTACCACCGATATGGCTAAGGAATCTTTATTCAACATCTTAAACAATCAATTCTATTTCGACGAAGTAAAAGTTTTAGATCTTTTTAGTGGTACTGGAAATATATCCTATGAATTTTCAAGCAGAGGTTGTACCGATATAATTGCTGTTGACAGCTCCAAAGCTTGCGTTTCCTTCATCGATAAAATGTCTGATGAAATGGAGTCTACAGGATTATTTCCTGTTTTGAGTGATGTAAAAACTTTTGTTCTCAAAGATTTTAATTCTTACGATATAATATTTGCAGATCCACCTTATGATTTTGAAGATTATGAAGAGCTGATAAATTTAATTTTTGAAAAAAAATTATTAAAAAAGGAAGGATTGTTAATTATGGAACATCAAACTCGTTCGGATTTGTCGCATATTCCCAATTTTCAATCTTCTAGGAAGTATGGTAATGTGCGATTTAGTTTTTTTGAGAATCCTGAAAATGATTCTAATCAAAATGGGACTGAGAATTCAGAAAATCCAGAAATTTCCTAAGTGCTCTTGCCCTATGGCTGATTTTATTTTTCTCTTCAGCACTCATTTGGGCAAAGCTTAAGCTATGTCCTTGAGGAATAAAAATTGGATCATAGCCAAATCCCTTTTCCCCCATTTTTTCCAAACTAATCTCTCCCTCCACTATTCCTTCAAATAGATTTTCATTTCCATCTTTATCAATAAATGCGAAAATCGTTCTAAACTGAGCTTTTCTATTGGTTTGATCCACCATATTTACAAGAAGTTTGGCCATATTATCTTCGGAAGATTTTTGTGGTCCAGCATATCTAGCTGAAAAAACTCCTGGCTCCTTATTTAAACATTCAACCTCCAGGCCGGTATCATCTGCAAAACAGATGTCATGGTAATTTTCAAAAATAAAACGAGCCTTTAATTTGGCATTTTCCTCCAAATTCATCCCTGTTTCGGGTATTTCTTCTTTTAGTCCAATATCATTTAGAGTTTTTAATTCTAAACCAACAGGCAGGAGAGCTCTTATTTCTTTGGCTTTATTTTCATTATGACTGGCAAAAATCAAAGTCTTCATTTTATTGGTGGTGATAGGGTTCATTGTTTAATATAGTAAAAGCACGATATAGCTGCTCGGCAAAAATGGGCCTGATAATTTGATGGGAAAAAGTCATTTTGGAGAGGGAAATTTTGGCATCACTCCTATCGTATACCGATTTATCAAAACCATAAGCCCCGCCAATGCAAAAAACAATTCTCTTAGGACCTCTATTCATCATTTGTTGCAATTGATCTGCAAATTGAAGAGAAGAATAGCTCTTTCCATTCTCATCCAAAAGAATTAATAAATCCGATCCTTCAATTCTCTTTAAAATTAATTCAGCTTCCTTTCTTTTCACCTCCTCCCTATTCATGGACTTGGTGTTTTTAAGATCTGGAATACTAACAAGCTCAAAACCAACATAATGTTTTAATCTTTTATAATAGGTTTCCGCCAGATTTTGAATGGTTTTATCCTTGGTTTTACCCGTTTCTAGAAATACTATTTTCATTTTTTTAGCTAAGAAGACATTTCTACCAATCGTCAAATCTAAATAATCTGAAATGACTGCCTAAAGTCTTGATTCTTGGAATAAAAGTTTGGTAATTTGCCTTATGAAAAATATGGATGAATACCTTTCAAATTTTATTGATCAAGCCATTGCAGAAGATATTGGCGATGGTGATCATAGCAGTAATTGTAGTATCCCTGCGGATGCCCTTGGAAAAATGAAATTACTAGCAAAAGAAGAAGGAATAATTGCCGGACTAGATGTTTTTAAGAAAGTATTTTCAAGAATTGATCCCGAAGTAGAAATCGAAATTAAATTTCAGGATGGAGAAAGAGTTAGTCCTGGGGATATTGTTTTATATATTGAAGGAAGAGAGAGAAGTTTGCTTAGAGGGGAAAGGTTGGCCTTAAATATAGTTCAGAGGATGAGTGGGATAGCTAGCAAAACGGATGCCTTAAAGCAACTTATTAAAGGAAGCCGAACTCAGCTTTTAGACACTCGTAAAACCACACCTAATTTGCGACCTTTGGAAAAGTTAGCCGTAAAAATTGGTGGTGGAGGAAACCATAGAATGGGATTATACGATATGATTATGCTTAAAGACAATCATGTAGATTTTGCTGGAGGTGTGGAGATTGCCATTCAAAAGGCCAAGGAATATTTAAAAGAAAATAATTTAAACATAGGCATAGAAGTGGAAACCAGGAATTTCAGGGAAATTGAGCAGGCCTTAAAATCCGGAGGAATTCAAAGATTAATGTTTGATAATTTTAGTGTTGAAGATACCTATAAAGCCGTGGAGATGGTAAATGGGCAATGTGAAACAGAATCATCTGGAGGAATTACTGAAGAAACCATAAAGGCATATTCAGAAACGGGAGTAGATTTTATTTCGGTAGGAGCATTAACCCATTCCGTAAAAAGTCTCGATCTTAGCCTAAAAGCAATTTAGATTTATGATCAGAAGGTTCAAATTAATTTGGATTCTTATTCAAAAAAGATCCAAAAACATCAAACTGCCACTTTTTGATGGATTGAGCCTTTATGATGTGACAAGCTTTTTTTTCCAGGGGATACTGGAAGGACAAATAACGAATAGGGCGGCAAGTATTTCTTATAGTTTTTTTATCGCCCTTTTTCCAGGGATTATTTTTCTATTTTCTCTAATAGCCTACGTCCCAATTGATAATTTTGATCAGGAGGTTTTTTGGCTCTTGAGTATAGTACTTCCTCCAGACACCTATGAAGCTGCAAAAACTACTATTGATGATATTTTGGTGAATAAAAGGCCAGATTTACTTTCTGTAGGATTTCTTTTCGCCCTATTCTTTGCCACAAATGGGATCAATGCCTTACTCTCCAATTTGGGTAATACCATTCATAAATTGGAAAATAGAAGCTTCTTAAGGCAGCAAATGGTGTCTATTGGCCTCACCGTTTTTTTATCCATAGTATTTTTAATAGGAATGATCATCATAATTTTTAGTTCCGATGTATTAAACACCTTGCTTGGCTATATTAATCTGGATTCCGTTTCAACTCTTATGGTGGATATCGTTAGATATGTGCTAATGATTATCCTTACTCTACTTACTATTGCTATTCTCTATAATATAGGTCCTTCCAAGGGTAGAGAATGGAAATTCATCTCACCGGGTGCTATTTTAGCCACAGTATTGATTTTATTGAGCTCTTTTGCCTTTAGCTACTATATCAGCAATTTTTCTCAATACAATAAACTTTATGGCTCAATTGGTACTTTATTAGTTATCCTTTTGTGGATTTATGTGAATGCCTTATTATTGATAATTGGATTTGAATTGAATGCCAGCATGGCTTCTGCAAAATATTCAAATAAGAAGATCCTTGAACTTAAAAACAATTTATGAAAAGTGTAATTTTTGTTATCGCCGCTATTTTTGGAATACAGAGTATGGCTAAAGCTCAAAACGATAAAATTTTGGGAATTTGGTACAATGAAAAGAAAGACGCGAAAATTAAAGTTTATAAAAAGGGTGATGCCTATTATGGTAAAATCATTTGGTTGAAAAACAATAAAAATGATGATGGAACCAGTCCTAAAGTAGATTCCAAAAATCCGGATAGCAAGCTGCGAAAACGCACCATTGTTGGAACCAATATTATGATAGCTCTAAAATGGGATGAAAGTGAAAAGGAATATAATGAAGGAGAAATTTACGATCCTAGAGGAGGAAGCACCTATTCACTTTTTGCAGTGCTTAAAGATGATAAAACCCTCTTTTTAAAAGGATATATTGGCTTTTCAATTTTTGGAAGAAGTACCATTTGGACTAAAGCCAATTAAAATATAGCAACAGAAAAATTCGGCATTAAAGGCTTCAACAAGGTTTGCAGAGAATGATAGATATAAAGCAAAAATCGCAAATCTTTGAAAAAGGGCTGCATTTTCTAGAAAAGGAAAATTTCCGCAGCCATGATGTTAGCGATCCCTATACCAGCAGATTTTTCAAACAAATAAATGGGCTAAAAAAGGTAGCTCTTATTGGTAAATACCTCTATTATCCTTTCAATTTGATGGTGATGCATCAGAGGCCTTTATTATCTAAAATTCTAGGTGTAAAATCGCATCGCCAATACCCCCAAGCCCATGCTCAAATAATTAGGGCCTTAGTTTCATTTTCTAAAAGTAGCTCCAAACTAGGATATTTAGAGCAAGCCATCAGCCTCGGTGAGGAGCTTATTGCCATGCGTAGTGAACAAAGTAAACACTATGCCTGGGGCCAGCCTTTCGACTGGCCATCTGCCGCACATATTATGAAAGCCAACACTCCAAGAGCCACAGTAAGCTCCCAATGTGCCATGGCTTTTCTTGATCTTTATGAGATTAGTAAAGAGGAAAGGTATTTGGATATTGCTTCAAGTGTTTGCCAGCTTTTTGTGGAAGAGTTTCATCAGCATTTAGATGAGGATGGCGATATTTGTTTTAGCTATACCACACAAGATCAATATATTATCCATAATGCCAGTATGTTTGCAGCAGCCGTTTTACTAAGAACAAATTCCCATAGAAAAAATGCGCAATGGCAAGACTTGGGGTTAAAAGCAGCACAATTTACTGCCAAGCATCAACTGAAACAGGGGGAATGGTATTATAATGCCGATCCAAAAAACTTAAATACTCGTGTGGATAATTACCATACAGGATTTGTACTAGAATCCTATTTGGATATTCGGGATTATGCCAATGATTTTTTCAAATTTGAAAATGTCTTAAACAAAGGCTTTGAATATTACCTAAAACATTTTTTTACGGATAATGCCGCACCGAGGATGTCCGATCATAAAACCTACCCGATCGACATTCAATCTGCCGCTCAAAGTATTATTAGCCTTTGTCGATCCAAAAATAAAGATCACCATAGGCTAGCTGAAAGGGTTTTTGCGTTTAGCCTCAATCATCTATATAATGAAAAAGACTCCCGCTACTATTATAGAATTTATAAAAATGGTAAAACGGATAAGTCTTCTTATATCCGCTGGGGAGATGCATGGATGCTCCGGGCAATAGCTATCATGATAAGTGAAAATCCCGAATCCAATAATAGAATCTAAATAATAGCATTATTTTTTTTCATAATTAGGCGAATCTTAGGTGTATAAAAAACGAAAAGATTAATTTGCGCTATTGTTGCAAACTGGCAGCCAAACAGTGATTTAGTATTGAATTATCAGATAAATAATGATTAAAACCATTCGATTTGTTAGAGATAGGTTTAGCCTATTACCCAAATTAAAACAATTAAACATTGAAAGATGTGGGGTTGATGAGGATGGAGATCCTTTTGTGAAATTAAAAGATGGTTATATTTTTTATGGCCTTTCCCCTAGAGCGAAGGATCGAAAGTTTTACAATCTTTTGTCTAAGGATATTAAAGCCCAACTTCCCTTTGAATGTATGAGAGTAGCTCAGGATATTGTTATTCGCTTTATCGAAGGTGGACTGAAATACAGCGGCCCAAAAAAGAATAGCATCTATGATGTTAAAGAAGGTGATACTGTAGCAGAAATGGGAGCCTATATGGGATATTATTCTATGAAGATGGCCAAAGTTGTAGGCGAAAAAGGTAGGTGTATAGCCATTGAGCCTATGCCCAACAATTTAAGGCTATTATATAAAAATATAGAGCAAAACTCCTTAAACAACTGCAGCATAGTTCCTTGTGGCGTGTGGAACAAAAAAGATGAATTGGATTTTTTCAGAAAGGAAGGCGATAATCAGTCAGGATCTGCCCTAATGAAAGGTGAGAAAAAAGAACAGCTTTTAATTCCCGTAAATAGTTTAGATAATATTCTTGCTGAAAATAATGTAGAGGAATGCCATCAAATGGTAATTCAACTAAATGGAGTAGAAATAGAAGCCCTTGAAGGATTAAACAAAATTTTGCCAAAAAACCTTGCTATTGCAGCTCGATATGATAGAGAGGGACTAGATACCATAAGTCATATCCAAAACCAATTGCAAGAGAAAGGATATAGCTCCAAAGTGATAAGCAGGCGATATATTTTTGCCACACAAGCCTAAAGATGTTTAAATACCTAAAATTTCTAAATTCCAAAAAATTCAAAGACCTACAAAGGGTGATTGAATATGGTGAAACTGAGCAAAAACTAGATTTGTTCAAGCTTCGCCAATCCAAGTTTAGCCAGGTAAATACTCCTGTTTTTTTCCTTTCATCCGGAAGATGTGGAACAGCATGGTTGAGCCAAGTTTTAGAAAGTAAAAGCAATTTAAAAGTATATCATCATCCAGAACCAGTGATGAGATCTCAAGGTAAATTGGCCTATGAGATGAATCTTAATATTGAAGATAGATCTGAGTCGGAAAAAAAATTGATGAAAGAGTTGTTTTTGGCAGGTAGAGAAGAACTATTGCTAAATTGTGCTAGAGCAAATAGAAGACCTATTTTCACCGATAGTAGATCGAGTTTCTTTGCCCAACAGATGTTGGAAATTTTTCCCAATGCCAAATTTGTTCATATACATAGACATCCTGGAGAATTTGTAAGATCTGGAATTCGAAGATCTTGGTATAAAGCTGAACAACAATCCGAATTGAATAGAATAGAACCTCTACCTAACAGTCCATATTATGAAGATTGGAAAAGGTTTAGCGATATTGAAAAAATTAGTTGGCTTTGGCTGGAAACCAATACCTTTATTGAGGAATTTTCAAATACTCTTAATCCGAATAACTTTTTTGAAATCAGTTTCAATTTTTGGTCTCCATCCAAAATTGAGGAGATGATGACTTTTTTAAATATAGATTTAAAAGAAGCAGAAATTTCCTCTTGGATGGGTAAAAGGATAAATGCTCAATCGGAAAGTCCTTTTCCAAAATATCAAGACTGGCCAAAAGAGGATCAGCAAAGTTTAAAAAATATTTGTTCTGAGTTAGCTGCTAAATACAATTATCAATTATAATCGATGAAAATAGGTGTAATTGTAGACAATGATTTGAATTCCGATATCCGGGTTTTGCGCGAAATAAAATTACTCCAAAAGGCTGGCCATGAAGTTATTGCCCTTTGCTTTGCTTTCGACAATAAGAACTACCCTCCTATTGAAAAGCTAAAAACAAGGCGAATACCCATTTCCAAATCCAAAAAAAACAAGCTTTATTTCTTATACCATATTAGCTCCGCCTATAAAAATCTATGGATAAAAAATATTGCACAGTTTATTGATGAGGAAGAATTAGATGCCCTTCATGTTCATGATTTATATATGGCCCATTCTGCGAAATATGGAATAGCCAAATCCAAAAGAGACATCCCTTTTACTTTAGACCTGCACGAAAATTACCCTACAGCGGTAAAATCCTATAATTGGACAAAAGGTTTTATTCGCTCTAAATTGGCCAAAGTGGAAAAATGGACCAAGCTTGAAGGGCCCTATCTAAAAATGGCAGATCATATTATTGTCTTAAGCGAGGATTTTAAACTTAGTTTATCAAAAAAGTATAATTTAAATCCAGCCAAGTTTTTCATCATCCCCAATGTTCCAGAATTGGATTCCATGAGTGCCAAATCGGAAGAAAAGATTCCTGAGCACATCCAAAATTTTAAAAATGAAGGTGATATTATCTTTTTCTATTTTGGAGTAATCGGTCAAAGAAGGGGGATTTTTGAAACCTTAGAAGCCTTCCAAAAAGTGGTTCAGCAAAATGCCAAATGCAAGCTGCTTTTGATTGGCCCTATAGATGCGGCAGATAAGGAGAGTTTTCACCATCTTTCAAGTGGTTTAATAAAGGCTGGTAAAATGCTCTATGAACCTTGGATAAATCTCAGTGACCTTCCTTTGTATCTAAATTTTGTAGATGTAGGACTTGCACCATTTATTAAAAATCCTCAGCATGAGTCGGGAATTGCTAATAAGATATTCCAATATATGTTTGGGGAAATTCCTATCCTGGCCAGTAATTGTAAACCTCAACAAGATCTATTAACAAAGGAAAATGCTGGACTAATTTTTTCCAATCCCAAGGAGCAAGAAAAACTAATCTTGAAAACTGCACAGGATGAAAATCTCCGAAAAACAATGGGGCAAAATGGCTTAAAGGCAGTAAAGGAAAAATACAATATCGATCTCTATCAAAAGGAAATGGAGCTTGCTTTCACTTTTGAATAATGGAAAAAATAAAAATTCTTATTCCCAACAATTGTCAAGAAGAAGTGAAATACACCTTTCACTGCCTTATGGAACAATTTTTAGGTTTGGAAATTGAATATAAAACCTCGAAAGAAGATCACTTTTGTATAGAAGGAAAAAATGGGAAAAGCTTAAAAATTGAAAATTTCTTTTTCAAAACAGAAAATCCTAAAAATCTATATCAAAAGGCCTCCATCCCTCAAAATGTTCAAAAAACAAGTTTGGAACTTTCTGGAAAAACACATCCCCATGTTTGCTTGTATGGAAAGCCGATAATTGAAATAACAGACTCGGAATATGTGCTAAAATCAGATCTAATTGGGTCTAGCTTTTTTATGCTTAGTAGATGGGAAGAAATGATTTATGATGCTAAACTAGATCGTCATCAAAGATTTCCCTTGGAAGCCTCATTAGCCTTTAAAAATAATTTTTACCATAGGCCAATTGTCAATGAATATTTAGAACTTCTGAGATCGCTTCTTGAGAAGATTGGCTATTCTCAATTTAAAGACCATAGCTATTCCGCAACAATAAGCTATGATATTGATATGATTACAAAATGGAAAAGCATCAAAAGTCTTTTCCAGTCTGTATATTTAAATTTAAGAAGTTTAAAATTTCAGAGAATAATCCAAGATAAATGGAGCTTTTTCAGCAGCAAGCTTCGTCTTTCTAAAGATCCTTTTTTCTCCTTTGATTTTATAATTAATAGCCTGAAAGGCAAACAAATTAAGGCTATACTATATTTCAAAACGGATAGAACCCATAGCAAGTTTGACAAAAACTTCTATAATGTTAGGGATCCTAAAATTCAATCGGTTTTTAAAAAGTTAAGGCTTGAAAATATAGGAATAGGCCTGCATCCTAGTTATAATACCTATAATAATGAGGAGCAAATGCGAAGGGAATATGAAAAATTAAACTCTGCCCTTCCCTCCGGAAATTTAACTGAGCTTAGGCAGCATTATTTGAGGTTTTCAATACCAAAAACCTGGGAGATAATGGAGGCCATTGGTTTTAAAAAGGACAGTAGCATGGTTTATTCTAAAGAACCAGGCTTTCGTTGTGGATTGTGCTATAGTTTTCCTGTTTTTGATCTAAAGTCCAGGAGAATGCTAAATTTAGTGGAGAGCCCCTTAATTTTTATGGAAACACCCTTCCTAGAAAATGCCAATGAAATATTTAAAAAGCTTGATGAATTAAGCCAAATCATCAAAATGTATGGGGGTGAGAATATAGTGCTTTGGCATAATAACAATCTCTTCTATAAAAAACACCGAGATACTTATAGGCGAGTATTGGAAATTATCAATCCAGGATAGTAAAAAGGACAATTAGAGTTTAAGCCCCAGCCTCTGAGCCAATTTCCGTATGCTCGAATTTATTTCCTCACTCATCTTACTAAACCACACAAAACTTAAAAAACAAATAGCAAAACTTATACTGGTAATTACTACAGCTAGTATAGGATGAAAATCGAGATTTACAATGGGTTCAAGGGCTAATATAAGCAGCAAGACTATTAATTGTAAATAGGATTTTTTGGTGAAAGGATGCATTTTAAATTTTATAAAAATAAATAGAGATTTCACCGTATTAAAAGCGAAAATGGAGATAGCTGTAGCATATGCAGCACCAATAATTCCAAATTCATTGATGAAATAAATATTTAAAAAAATATTTGAACTGCCCAGTAATAAAAGGAAATAGAGGTTGTATTTATACCATTTGGAATAAATTAAAATCAAATTATTAACGCTAGTGAGGGTATCGAAAAGTTTGGATAATCCCAATAATAAGAATATGTATTTATACATCTTAATATCCTCACCATTGGTCATTATTTCAAATAGATAATCTAGATTCAGCCAAATTCCTCCAAATACCAAGAGTCCACTTACCATTAAATTTTTGGAAGATTTTTTATAGATATCCTCAATAAGATCAAGCTGATTCTTTTCAAAAGCCTGGGAAATTATAGGACCAGAAATCCTGTTGAAGGATCGAAATGGAATTTCCAAAACACTGGCTAAAAAAAGATAGGTACTATAATATCCCACCATGGTTTTGCTGAGAATATTCCCTATCATAACGGCATCAATTTTATAGGCCAAAATGGTTCCGAAATAATTTAAACCACCGAAAATCCAATACTTACGAAGATCAGTTTTAAGGCTAGGTGTTAATTTTTTAAGTACCGACCCATCAAGATCTAAGGCTCCGAGTTTTTTGGCATAAATCAGTAGAAAGAGAATTACCAGTACATTATAAACAACTAGGGCTCTAAATACACCATCAATATCTAGGAAATTATAAAAACTCAATATCACCAAGCTAGGAAGGATAAGCTTTAGGCTGAAGGTGGTAAGAATTTCCGGTACTACTATCCTTTTAAAATTTGAGGATTGTTGCTGTAGGAGGCTAGCAAAAATTAATAAAACGCTGAGAATATAAACAGGGTAAAAGGATGAATCTTCAAAGAAATTAGTAAGATTTTCATTATCGGAAAAACTAGAAACAAAGTATTTAACAGTAAAAAGTAAAATACTCATTCCCAACATAGTGGATAGAGTTATTAGGAGAATAAGGCTAAAAAAACCTGCAATTCCCCTTTCTTTAAAATAGGGGAAATATTTATTAATGAGGGATGTGCTTCCCAATCGCAGCACAGGAATTAGCATTACTGCAGTCGCCATCCAGTATTGGATACTACCGTAAGTATCCCAATCTAGAGGATAAATAAAAAGGCTGCTTAAAGCACCGATTACAATGCCAACATAGTTAACAATGCTACTTTTTAATCCCTGTCTTTGAATTATTCCCAAATTGTTCTTTTCTAAAAAATTTCCTTTCTCCAGTGTAAGAAAAGGCTATTCATAATTCAATTTTTACATGGAGAATTTGAGAATCTCCTCAACAATACATTTTGCTGTAGTGCCATTTCCAAAAAAAGGCTTTTCAAAGTTTAATTTCCTGTCTTTAATTTCCAAATAGGCTTCTAATATCCCATTTCTACTTGTTCCTGCGATAAGGTTATTGCCATTTTCCACCAATTCCATCCACTCTGTTTCTTCCCTTATTATCAAACATGGTTTTTTCATCCAATAGGCTTCTTTCTGTAAACCACCACTGTCGGTAATTATTAAGTCCGAATCCGACATTAAGCTGAGCATGGAAAAATAACTTTGGGCCTCAATCAAAATTAGGCTGCTTTGCCAATTATTTTCCTGAAGCATCCTTTTCGTTCTTGGATGAGCTACTAAAACGATTCTTAGGTTTTTATTTATTTCTTCTAAGGCCTCAATAATTTCTTTTAGATTTTCCCAGTCCTTAGTATTTCCTTCTCTATGAATGGTAGCTAAGGCAAATGCTTTATTTTCCAAACCCAATTTCAAACTTGAATTCTGTATTGCCAAATCTTTAAAATTAAGCAAGGCATCGAACATAATATCTCCAGATAAAACCGAATGGCTCTTCCCAAATTCTTGCCCTTCCTCCTTTAGATTTTCCATTGCTCCTTGGCTAGGACAAAATAGTAAATCTGAAATCCTATCCACGATTATTCTATTGATTTCCTCAGGCATCGCATTATTATAGGAACGCAATCCCGCTTCTATATGAGCTATTTTTATTCCCAATTTTTTAGCCACCAATGCACCGGCAAGTGTAGAATTAGTATCCCCGAAAACCACTACCCAGTCTGGCTTTTCTTTTAATAGAACTTTTTCAATGGCCATCATCATATTCCCGGTCATTTCTGCATGACTCTGACTATTAATATCAAGATTGTATTGAGGTTTTGGGATATTCATTTCTTCAAAAAATACCTGAGACATGTTTTTGTCGAAATGCTGGCCAGTATGAATTATGCATTCTTCAATTTCCGGCAGTTTTGCCCATTCTTTACTGAGCATGGCTGCTTTTACAAACTGAGGTCTAGCTCCAAGAATGCTGGCAATTTTCATAAATTTCTTAAGGGTGAATTAAAATAGGATGAAGTATTCATTAATCGAAATGTAGAAGACAAATATATCAATACCAATTGTAAAGGATTAGCAATATTCAATGGCATTAGCATTAAATTAAGGGCAACATAAGGAATTGACATTTAACTTTCGGATTAGTCTTTTTATTTTGATATTGCAGCCTTGTTTTTTTGAATAAATACAAAATATTGTGACATGGTAATTGAAGGTCAGAAAATACTTGTTCTTGCACCGCATCCAGATGATGGTGAATTTTCCTGTGGAGGATCTTTAAAAAGATTTTCAGAAGAAGGAGCCATCATCTATTATATTGCCTTCTCACCCTGTATTAAATCCCTCCCTCCAGGTTTTGAAGGGAATATATTATTTGAAGAACTAAAAAATGCGGCCTCTATTTTAGGTATCGATGAAGATAGAATTAGAACCTTCGACTTTCCCGTAAGAGAATTTCCAAAATATAGGCAGGAGATTCTCGAAGAGCTCATAAAACTAAGAAAGGAAATAAAACCTGATTTGGTTTTAATGCCCAATTCTATGGATATGCATCAGGATCATAATACCATTCACAAGGAAGGATTAAGAGCTTTTAAGCATACTAAAATTCTGGGTTATGAATTACCATGGAACAACCTCACATTCACCAATAACTGCCATATTAACCTTGATCGTAGACATATCAGCGCAAAGATGGAAGCTTTAAAATGCTATAAATCCCAAGAAGGAAGAAACTATATGGATGAAGAATATTTCTTTGGTCTTGCCAAAACCAGAGGTATTCAGGTTAGTGCCTCTTATGCCGAAGCTTATGAATTAATCCGTTGGATTATCTAAAGAATCTAAATATTCTAAAGCTTGGTCTATTAACTCTTCATTATCGGCATTAAAAACCATTAAATCCTGTACTGCCCAATTTTCATTATAGCTTAGAATATCATATTTTCTTTTGTCAATATCAAAAAGTACCAGGGAATTTCTATTCGAATCTATACTTATTATTATTGAACCATATCGAATAGAATTCTGCAGCCATTCAGTTTCTCCCAATTGAGGGTCTTTATTGGCCAATTTTTTAAATTCTACACTCAGCCTTTCCTCCCCTTCTAATAATTCAACAGATCCACCCGCTGTATTGGTAGCTATTATGCGCTTATCATCAAATCGATGACTGCCATGTGGAGATCTCATGCCATCCAATATTATTTTCGAGCTTCCCGATTTCTTATCCAGCAACCGCGTTGTTCCTTCGTGGAATAAGGTTAGGAATATTGAATTAGGATCTTTTGAATCATAGCGTGCTGTATTAATAAATGCCGCTCTTTTTGCCGTTGGGAGATGATCTTTTTGAGGATCTGAAATTAGTAAAACGGCCTTTCCTGAGTTTTTCAACTCGGCAGCTTTATCTTCATTTCTCGTCAAATAAATAGGACTATTATCCTCGGGGTTATTGGCAAGATCTAATCCGTGATCCCAGGCATACCAATCCCATTTCAATTCAGATTTACTAAAATCATATTCATGTAAACATTCAAATCCTGAAGAAGTTACCAAAATTCTATTTTCATCTTCATGATGAAAATCTACTGTATGAATATAGCTAAACCATGGATTTGAAATCCTAAAGTTTTGCTGGTTTTTAAAAATATGAACCTCATTTTCTAAAGAGAGCGCTAACCTACCGGGTTTATAGTCAATGCCGCGAGGTTCAAATAGTTCGGAAACAATTTTATTCTCCACAATTTTACCTTGGGAAAGGCTTAATTTTGCTAGGCCGCCTTTAGAAACTGCCCTTCTTTCCACACTTCCAGCCTTACCAGATACATTTGCTTTAGATTTTAAATATCGAGCGCGAATAGCTTGTAAGTCGAAACTTTTGATAGTAATAAGCAATTGAATATCACTATAAAAATGGGAATCCCTTTCAAAGCTGCTTAAATCAATTTTCTTAGTCATTTTATGTGTTTCCTAAGTGTTGTGGCTAATAATTCTGTCATTCCCAAACGGGAATATTTGTTTACCAGTTTTCTATCCAATTTTGTGTTTATTTCAGCATCTTTCCAAGATTGGTATAAATCCTCCAATCTTTTTTCTATTTGATTGCCATTGGCATAATCAAACATTTCCCCACGCCCTGTTTCCTTAATAATAGAGGAAGCATTTCCTTTTTCTGGGCCAATGCTCAACAATTCAGTACCACTAGCCAGATATTCAAAAAGTTTTCCTGTTAAAATTAGTTCATTGTCCTCTGTTTGAGGGATAATAAAAAGAAGAACATCGGCATTTACCATTTCTAATGTTGCTTCCTTATGTGGTTTATAAGCCTCATAAATCACATAATTATCCAGACCAAATTCTGAAATGGAATTTTGAACTAATGGATCTACATTTCCTATCAGTGTGATTTGAAATTCAGCCTCCCTATTATTTTTACTGAAATTGGAAATTGCCTTCCAAAGGCTTTCACAATTTTGGTTGGGCTTAAAATTCCCTATATAGCTGATCTTAAATTTTTGGTTTTTAGTATTCCTTCCAGTTGGTAAATCTTCAGCATCAAAACCATTATAAACAACTTCAATACTTTTGGCTCTATTGGAAAATTCTGCTTTCAAACCTGGACTAACCACCAAACAAGCATCGGCATTTTTCAGAACCTTATCCTCTAGTTTTTGATCTTTGGCAATAGAAGCTTTTGTACGTGGAAAAAGTTTATTGTAATACACATTTACCCAAGGGTCTCTAAAGTCTGCCAACCAAGGCAAAGAAAATTTCTTTTGAAGATAATATCCGATAAGGTGGCTACTTTGTGGTGGCCCTGTGGTAATTATGGCGTCGAAGTTTTGCTTTGCTATTAATTTTTCCGCGGCTTTAATGGCGAATTTGTTCCATCCTTTACGAGCATCGGGAATAAAATAATTTGCTCGGATATAATTAAAAGCCCTTTGTTTAAAAGATGGATTATCGAATAAGCCTATACCACCTACTCCAATGTTTTCCTTTCGCCTTTTTCCTTTAAGGATTTTATAAATCTCAAAGGGTTCAAAGCTTTTGGTTTTAATTAATTCAATTTCCTGGGGAATCTCAGATTCTAAGCTACTATCGAAATTAGAGGCACTAGGATTTTGGGGGCTGATAACCGTAATATCAAAATCCATTTGACTTAAAAACTTACAGAATTTTAGCCATCGCTGAACTCCAGGACCTGCTGATGGAGGCCAATAATATGTGAATAATAATATTCTTTTTTTTGGCATTTACTCCCTTTCCTTCTTGTAGGATAAAAATAAAAAGATGGGTACACCTACTAATACCAGCAATGAGCCTATCCAAGATACAGTTGCAGAAGACTCATACCTTTCATCAATATATTTAAATTCAATTTTATGTTTTCCTGCCGGAATTTTAAGCGCACGTAACACATAGTTGGCACGAATAACTTGCTGTTCTTCATTGTCTATATAGGCTCTCCAATTTTCGGGATAATAAACCTCTGAAAATACGGCTAGGCCAGGTTTGGAATTATTAGATTCATAAACCATCAATTCTGGGTCGTAAGACAATAAGTTTATAGATGCTGTTGAATCCTTTGCGAAACTATAAGAGCTTAGATCCTTGGCAAAATTTTCACGTATCACTACCTCTTTAGCTGGACTAATTTCTCCCACCATTTGAATTTCTTCATCTGCTGTTTTAGCCATTTTCAACTCTTCTACGAACCAAGCATTTCCTAAGGCTGCAGGATTTCTAATTGCCTGATTTGCACTTACAATTAGGTATTTAGCATTCAACATATTCAGGGCATTTGTACTGGCAAAAACCTGACTTGGAGCGCCTTGAGCCTGGAAACCTTGTTGGATTTTAGTTAAATCCGGACTAATCTGATTTTCAATAAAATCCTGATAAATTTTCATTTTTGCACCGTGATAACCACCAATCGATTTATGTAAAAATGAGGTGGTAGCATCATTAAATGGGGAAACTGTTAAATTTAAAACTCGATAATGAGGATCGGGATCCTGTAGAATTTGTCTGTCAGCTGCACTAGGTACAATGCCGTAATTATTTTCAATTGACTTTTTGTTCACGAAATTATCCTCATTCATATATCTTCTATCAATTGAAAAAGAATCAACAAAAATCAAAACACCTGTAAGAGTGATAAACAAATTTTGGCTTAGACTTTTCCTGGAGTAAAGCCATAACAATAATCCTCCAATGGCCAAAAACCCTATGGTTCTCAATACATCAGCTTTAAAGATTTCTTTTCGAACATCTTCAAAAGATTGGATAAAAGTGGATGCTTGTTGGGCATTAAATCCAGCTTGGCTTAATTGTCCGGGAAGGGTTTCTGCTTCTTGGTTTGAAAGGAATGAATTCACCAAACCAGGAGCAACATAGGAAATCAAACAAAATGCTAGTACCATTCCGTAGCCAGCCCAAATCACCTTTTTATTAGGGAATATTTTGCCAAACAACTTAGTTTCACCAGTCCAAATATTATCAGATGCAAGCTTGTTTAAAGTAAGCATGGCTAAGGCCGGAATTAATAGTAAGGGAATTACAATAAAAGAGGAAACTGCTCTAAACTTACTGTAATAGGGGAAGTTTTCAATGAACCAATCCGTCATAGCTGGGAAATTTTTTCCCCAAGCAAGAGCTAAAGAAAAAAGGATTCCTACAATTAATACATATTTTATTTTTCGATCTACGAAAAACATTCCTAAAAAGGCCAGAAAAAATACAATAGCACCTGCATAAGCTGGTCCTGAAATAATTGGTTGTTGTCCCCAATAATGATTTTGACCTGCTATAGATTGCTTAAAATTTGGGTTAGACAATACATCAAGCGCTTTATTATCTGCTCCAATGGCTTTGGTTTCGCCACCTTTCCAATTGGGAATAAGAAGAGACATACTTTCCGAAATTCCATAACTCCAGTTTGTAATATAACCTGCATCTAAACCACTTTCGGTTTTATTATCTACACCAATGGTAAGTTCAGATTTCCCGCGTATGGATTTTTCACCATATCCCATGGTATTGCTTAAATAGGAATAGCTGGAGGCTATGCTAATACACAAAGCAATGGCGGCAAAAAGGCTGAGTTTAAGAAAACTTAATATTTCCTTTTTCTTAATGTATTCAAGCAGTTGGAAAATAAAATAAAATCCAAGAGTGAATAGCATATAATAGAGCATTTGAGGATGCCTTGCTTGAATTTCAAGGGCAAAGAAAAGGGTAAAAACCCCCAATCCAAGGAAAATCTTCTTGTCTCGATATAGCCAAATTAAGCCTGCTAAAATTCCGGGTAAATAGGCTAAAGCATGAACTTTGGTGTTATGGCCCGCAACGAGGTAGACCAAATAATAAGAGCTTAGGCCATAGGCTAAACCACCAATTATGGCTATCCGGGTTTTTACATTTAAACTTAAGAGGAGTATAAAAAAACCTATCATCAAAAGGAAAATGATGTTTATAGGTTTGGGGAAAATCATGAAGGCTACAGGAATATACTTCACCAGTTCACTGTCATTTTTCACGCTTATTAAATTCGCTGGCATCCCAGAAAACAGAGCATTGGTCCATAAAATTTGTCTTCCTTGTTCCCTGTATTTGGTCACCTCAGAGCTACTTCCTCTCGACATTTTAATATCATGTTGATTCAGGATTTTTCCTTGTAGGGAGGGATAAGAAATTAAGATTGAACAAAAAGCAAAAATGGCAATACCCAATGCTTTTAATTGGAATTCTTTGTTTTTTAAAAGGCTCATAAATGGCTAATGTTTAGCTGTTGGTAAGAGTAAAATTTCAAAACTTACATTCTAATGGATCGGAAATTTACTAAACCCATTTTTAATAAAAAACGGATTTCAGATAAAGCTCTGAAATCCGTCCTTTTAATTTTTATTTTAACAATTTTCAGTTGAAATGAAAGACTGTAAAAATCAATCTACCTCTTCATAATCCACATATTCTCCAATTCCTTTGTCATTGGTTTTTCCTTTTGAAGGTTGATAATCTATACTTACCTCCCCTTCTTTTTTGGGATCATTTCTCTGGTAATTTCTTGTTCTATTTTGATGTTGTTGTCTAGACCCATTAGCATATCCCTGTCGAAAAGGCCTTAATATCCTATATTTTAAAATAGAATAAAGCAGATATACAAATAGTCCGAATAATAAAAACTTCACTTTTAATTTATTTGCTTAAATATAAGTTTCTTTCAGCATAAATTTTCTTAAAGACTGGATCTCTAAGGCTATCTATGAAATAAATTTTTTCTCCTGTAGATTTCATTTCAGGTCCTAAAGATTTATTCACCTTATGGAATTTGCTAAAAGAAAATACTGGTTGTTTAATTGCCCAACCTTTCTTTTGAGGGTTAAACTTAAAATCTTTCAATTTGTTTTTACCCAGCATCACTTTTGTGGCATAATTAACATATGGCTCCTTATACGCTTTAGCGATAAATGGAACTGTACGGGAGGCTCTTGGATTCGCTTCAATAATATAAACCACATCATCCTTAATGGCAAATTGAATATTTATTAAACCAACTGTATTTAGAGCTTTGGCAATTTTACGGGTATGGTCTTCAATCTGCTGCATTACCAAGTCTCCCAGGTTAAATGGTGGAAGGGTTGCATTAGAATCTCCAGAGTGAATACCACAAGGTTCTATATGCTCCATAATTCCCATTATATAAACATCTTCACCATCGCAAATAGCATCGGCCTCAGCTTCTATTGCACCATCTAAATAGTGATCTAGCAGGATTCTATTTCCAGGAATACTTTTGAAAAGCTCAATTACATGATGTTCCAATTCATCCTGGTTTATCACGATTTTCATCCCTTGTCCACCAAGAACATAGGAGGGCCTCACTAAAATCGGGAATCCCAATTCGTTTGCCAGCTCTCTAGCTTCTTCAGCATTGGTAATTACGCCAAATTCTGGATATGGAATTTCATTGGCTTTCAACAATTCTGAAAACCTCCCTCTATCTTCGGCCAAGTCTAAGGAATCGTAATTGGTTCCAATAATTTTAATCCCGTATTTATCTAGCTTTTCCGCCAGCTTTAAAGCCGTTTGCCCACCTAACTGAACAATTACTCCTTCTGGTTTTTCATGAAGAATGATATCGTAAATATGCTCCCAGAATACAGGTTCAAAATATAGTTTATCAGAGGTATCAAAATCTGTGGATACGGTTTCTGGGTTGCAATTGATCATTATAGTTTCATAGCCACATTCCCTAGCGGCAAGAACCCCGTGAACACAGCAATAGTCAAACTCAATTCCTTGGCCAATTCGGTTGGGGCCAGACCCGAGCACTACTATTTTTGGTTTATCTGTCCTTTCACTTTCATTTTCAGAATAGCGTTTGCCATCTATTTCTATTTCATTTTCAAAAGTGGAATAATAGTAAGGCGTTTGTGCTTGAAATTCCGCAGCACAGGTATCCACCAATTTCCAAACTCTTTTGATTCCTTGATCTGTTCTTAAATTATGGATTTCACTTTCCAAACATCCCATCATGTGAGCTATCTGACGATCTGCAAATCCTTTTATTTTCGCTTCAAAAAGCAATTCCCTAGGCAGAGATTTAAGCTGGTATTTTTCTATTTCAGATTGAATATTTGCCAAATCCTCAATTTGCCTTAAGAACCACATATCAATTTTGGTAATATCATGGATTCTCCTCAAAGGTATTCCTAGTTGAATAGCATCATAAATAACAAAGACTCTATTCCAACTAGCTTTCTCCAACATCTCCAAAACCTTGTCTTGATCGCTATAACCCTTACCATCGGCCCCTAGGCCATTTCTTTTTATTTCTAAAGACTGAGCGGCTTTGTGAAGAGCTTCCTGGAAGGATCTACCAATTCCCATAACCTCCCCTACAGATTTCATTTGAATTCCTAAACGTCTGTCTGCACCTTCAAACTTATCGAAGTTCCAACGTGGGATTTTAACGATTACATAGTCTAAGGTAGGCTCAAAATAGGCTGTAGTTGTTTTGGTGATGGCATTCATTAATTCATCCAAATGATAGCCTAATGCTAGTTTGGCAGCAATTTTTGCAATGGGATAACCTGTAGCTTTTGAAGCCAAAGCTGAAGATCTAGAAACTCTGGGGTTTATTTCAATGGCAACAATATCTTCCTTTTCATCGTTGCTCACTGCAAATTGCACATTACAACCACCTGCGAAGGTTCCAATGGAACGCATCATTTGGATGGCCATATCTCTCATTTTTTGATAGGTAGTATCAGAGAGTGTCATAGCCGGAGCCACAGTTATTGAGTCACCAGTATGTATACCCATTGGGTCCATATTTTCAATGGAACAAATGATGATAACATTATCGTTAGAATCTCTTAATAATTCTAGTTCATATTCTTTCCAGCCAAGTAGGGCTTTATCAATTAAAACCTCGTGGATAGGTGAAGCTTCCAATCCCCTAGAAAGGGCATCTTCAAATTCTTCTTTTTCATGAACAAAAGTTGCTCCTGTACCTCCAAGGGTAAAAGATGCTCGAATACAAAGAGGAAATCCAAAATCCTGTGCTATTTCCTTTCCTTTTAAAAAGGATTTAGCCGTTTGTGATGGTGCAACAGGGATGTCTATATCTCCCATCAACTGGCGGAATTCCTCTCTATTTTCGGTGATATTAATAGCATCAATATCAACTCCAATAATTTTTACATTATGTTCTTCCCAAATTCCTTGTTTATCAGCCTCTATACAAAGGTTAAGAGCTGTTTGCCCTCCCATGGTTGGAAGTACAGCATCAATTTTATGTTTGGATAATATTTCTTCTAGGGATTCAACTTCCAAAGGCAATAAATAAATATTGTCGGCTACCACCTCATCTGTCATAATGGTGGCGGGATTGGAATTTATCAAAGTAACTTCTATCCCTTCTTCTCTAAGGGATTTTGAAGCTTGTGATCCGGCATAGTCAAACTCACAAGCCTGACCAATAACGATTGGTCCACTTCCAATAATTAAAACAGATTTTATTGAATTATCCTTTGGCATAATATTAATTCCTTGAATTTCTGATTATTAAAAAATTAGGTAAAAAAAAAGGTGTTACCATTGGCAACACCTTTAAATATGATCAATTAAAAGAACATCTTAACCTTTATGATTTCCATCATGTGAAACGGTTAACCTCTTACGTCCTTTAGCTCTGCGCAAAGCTAATACCTTACGACCGCTAGCGGAAGCCATTCTTTCACGGAATCCGTGTTTATTTTTTCTCTTTCTGTTGGAGGGTTGATAAGTTCTTTTCATTTCAGTATATCTTTACCTAAAGTCTGTATCCATTTTCGGGGTGCAAATATAAAAGAATATTTGTGCCTAAACTTAATTTTCTAAAAATATTTACAATTATTTCCAATTCTTCTTTTAGGCCATTGCAGCAGTCAATTGTTGATCCACCACTGCTAAGCCATCTTGAAAACTATGGGGTTTATAATTCAATAGCCTTTTTGCTTTATCTAATACAAATCCAGTTCTGGGAGGTCTTTTGGCATCCTGGCTTAATGTAGTGGAACTCACTACCGTAACATTGTCCATAGATAGCTTCCAAAATTTCGCTACTCCTTGAATTATTTCGAGCACACTTAAAAAATCATCTCCTGAAATATTAAAAACTCCTTGGGCTTTAGATTTTGCTGCGGCAATACATCCTTGTGCTAAATCTTCTGCCAATGTTGGGGTTCTAAATT
>CAXBKQ010000006.1:0-160384 GCA_963976435.1 uncultured Cryomorphaceae bacterium
AGGCAGCAGTTTTAGATGGTTTAAACTCTCCCATTTTTTAGGCGCTTAAGGGTTTTATAATAACTTCGTTATTCCGGTCAATAGCGGATAGTTTCTCTTGCGCTGCTTTTCGCATGGCCAGGTATTCCGATTTTTCCCGCAATAGACGTTTTGCGGTATTTTGATCTGGAATTGTGTTGGTTTTTAGAGCTTGGGTGTTCTGGTGAATCTGCTCTAGTGCAAGGTTATAGCTGGAAATAGCTAATTGTAATTGTGTGTAACTGTACATGGTATTGGGTTTTAATTGTTTTACAATGGGTGAACTATATGAGGTGGTTAGTTTCATTCTTTAGCACTTAGGATATAAACTGTTCATAATTCTACGGTTCGCCTGTAGTAACTGGCGATCTTCGTGAATCACCCGCTTGGTTTGCAGTCTCAATTGTTCAATTTTGTCGTCAATTTTTACCGCAAAACTTACCGCAATGCTTCTTGCGGGGCCTTCCATAGTAGGGGCTAAAATATTTTCTTGCATGGCTTATTTTTTAACTCTTTTGGCGGAATACTTTTGGCCGCTTCTTCTTAACACTTCTCTTTCCACACTCTCAGCAGTGAAGGTTCCCACATCCAGCCCCTTAACCAAAAGACAGTAATCTTCATTTAGTATTGATTTCAACTTATCAGATTTACAATTCAGCATTCGCATTACTTCTTTGGTTTTGTAAAAGGCTGGCTTCACCTGATTATTAGCTACAGCATTCTTTAAATCTCTCATTAGATCTTCATATACACCTGCGTCAATAACCATTAGGTTGTTTTCTTTAAGGGATTCTATGAAAGATGTAGCGCTCATGATTTCGTGAATGGCACGGTTTTGCGATTTGTTTTATTAGATGAACGACGGTTTTCCTTGGCCGCTTTTAGTATGTCCCTTGTTGGAATAGCATTTCTAATAGTGTACTCGTGAATACCATATTTTTTGGCACAAAACGGGTAGCTCTCGGTAAAAGGCTTGTGCTTTTCCAAACAGGAAACAAGTGTCTTTAAAACTTGATTTCGACCGATGCTAGCAAATGTTTCTGTGTTTTCGTTTTGACCACTCATTGAGTTGTGATTTTTTCATAATTTGATGAAGCAAACATAGGTAATACATCTTGTAATTTCCAAATAAATGACGGATAAATCTACTAATATTAAAGAAAGAGTACTAGAAGTCGCTAAGTATCACGGTGTTAGCTATGTGCCGTTTTGTAAAGAAATTGGGCTTACGTATGGAAATTTTACTGGAAAATCCAAGTTAACACCAATAAACTCCAACGCGTTAAAGGATATATTACTTAATTATCCCGATGTAAACCCGAGGTGGCTCATCCTAGGAGAAGGAAATATGCTTATTGATGAGAATGAATTCCCATCAGGTGAGTTAAAATCTGAGGGAAAACACACCCTAAAAGGTGGTTTATCTAAAGAAGAAGAGAATTACAAAGAGCTTTACGAGACCACAAAAATTAAACTCGATGCTCAAAAGGAAGTGGTAGAAAGTTTGAAAGAACTAATTGTTAGTTTAAAATCTAAAAATTAATGGTTTTTTTACGCTCACTAAATTTTTAGGGTCGTTCACTAAAAAAATAGACTTTTAATTTTCGCTTTAATTCCTATATTACCTAGTATTAACCTGATTTTAAAAAACAATGAGTAATAACCAAAGAATTGGCTTTAACTGCCCCGCATCAACATCTAACCCAATTGATATTTTTTTGAATCGCGAAATATCTGGATCCAATTCAGTAACCATAAAATATTGGGATGCTGAGAATGATGATGAGCCGACTGAAAATATTGTTTCCATAACCCATGGAGATAATGAAGGAACAGAATTCTCAAACCAAAGTCCTGTTTGCTCAGGTGATGATCTTGAGATTAATGCAGAATATGAACCATCACCACATTATGAATTTTATCGAAAAACGCAAGGAGACACTACAGTGGATATTTTCTACTATGACGCAACCGATGGGGGACGAAGGAAGAAATTAAGAATTCAGGCTGGGAAAAAGAAACCGTCTAAATAATAATGAAAAGGATAGGAGGAAAAGCAATAATCTTCATGGTCTTGATTTTGGCTCACCCCATTTTTCAGGAGCTCTATCTTTTCATGCCAAAAAAAATAGATGTTAATTGGCCTCTTATCGGTGCCAATTTTGAATTCTACTGGGAGGATTGGTTTTGGTTTTGGAAAGTGGCCTCGATTATTCCTGTCCTTTTTGCGTTTTATTTAGCAAAAGAATTTCAAGGGCTCCACAAAAAAGTTTGGAATTCAGGTCTAATATTGTTGGTTTATTACACTCTTTTGGATTTATCATTGGTTATTCCGGTAATCACGGAGGAATATAGCTTTGGGCTTGCGCTAAGAAGCGCTTTAGCCACGACGCCAGGTATTATAATATTTGGGTATTATACAAAGAGGATATTGAATGATAGTGAAGTTCAGCGTCTACAAAATCAGTTGAGTTCTGAGGAGGAAAAGCACTTTATAACCCAGTTTAAACTAGAGGAGAGAGAGAGGTTAATGAAGAAAATAAACTCTAATGTAAATCAACTCTCCATGAATTTAGCCTTCCAGGTTACAGCCTTGAATAAAATCCAAACACTGGATGATGTGGAGCAATATCAAGGGGTTTTACAGATGTATTCTAAGGATATATACAAGAACCTTAAGGAGATTAAACAACGTACCAATGAAACAATTGAGATTTGAAGAAAACTAAGGAAATATTGTCTTCTACACTCAATCCGCTTCCAAACAGCGGAAAAAAAATTCTCCAAATTATGGGTCCAAAAGAGGCGCTTCTAGCTCTCTATGAAGACCTATTCCTAAAATTCACTCACTCAGAATCTGATGAAAACCTCCTCAATGCAGGTACAATTTCAAAAGAAAATTTCCTTGATGTGGTTGATGAAATATTCAGCTCAAAATTTGAGAGTAACTCAACAAAACTTTAACTATTAATCTACATCCATGAAAATTAAAAACACCTTTATCAGCTTGTTATTGATGTTGGGCTTATTCTATATTCCTTCCTCTTGCAATAAAGAACCTTGTGAAGAAGTAACATGCCAAAACGGAGGCGCCTGTAACGACGGGAGTTGTGCGTGCCCTGTAGGTTTTACTGGCTCTGAATGTCAAGATGAGACAAGAGCGACGTATTTTGGACTTTATTCGGGATTATTTATTGAGAATGGAGTAATTGACAGTACAGAATTTAACCTAACCACTTACCCAGGGAATATTTTGCGTATTACCTGGGAGGATGATGATTTTATTGAGCTTACCACAAACACCAGTTTTAATATCCCAGATCAATCATTCGGAAGCGATGTTATTGGAGGTATGGTTAATCCGTTTCACATAAGTGGCTCTGGCTTTATAAGAACTGAAACAAACGGAAGAATTTACTTTGAGGCCGAGGGTGAGATTTTCGAGAATGGATCGAAAAATTCCGACTTTGTCTTGAAGATGTGGAAAAATTAATCTATTGAATTAGATATGGGTTTTTCAGAAAGATACGGTTTCCAACCAAAAAAGGTATTCCAAATTGAGGGAGTAGATGAGGAATTATCCAACGGCCTTTGGAATATTGTATATGAGTTTCTTCAACCCTATTATTTAAACGATTTCGAAGACCTTTTTAAAAAAGTTTGGATTGAAAATCTTGACCAAAGGTTAGAAGCCGTTCCAATGTATAGCACATTGGAGTACATTCCCCAAAAATGCTTATTGAAATTGAGTGGTGTTTTTGAAAAGCTACCCTGGTTCAAAAAATATGACTTAGTTGAATTTATTCTAAATATCGAGAATAATGGATTGATCATGGACTCCAGGGGTGCTCCCCGCAGGAATTATATTAAGAAAATGACTCAAAACATTTTAATTAAACACAATTCAGCGTACCGGTTGGTAAACTGGCAGTTTATACCGATCACAAATGATCAGGAAATTATTTCCATAGAGAACCTTAGTGGACAAAAGGAAAAATTTGAGCCTGTTAAGGTTCATTTTGAAAAGGCCCTTTCCTTCCTTTCCGATAAAGAAGCTCCTGATTATGAAAATACTATTAAAGAAACTGTTTCCGCAATTGAGTCCACATTAAAAATCATTTTTAACCTGCCGGAAGGCACAATAGGAAAAGCACTTCCTATGGCGGAGAAAGAAGGCCTCATAGGAAGTGAATTCAAAACTATAATCACCTCCCTTAATAGATTCTCAAATACAAAAGGCATACGCCATGGAGATACCGAAATATCAGAAATAGACTTTGCAACAGCAAAATATTTTATTGTGTCCGGATCCGCAATGATTAACTATTTAATTGAGAAGAACCCATTGAATTAAGTTTGAAATTCACACCCTATGCCCTCAAAAGACCTTCATGACAAACCATTCGACCAAGGAACTTTAGCTAAACTGGAGATTTTTGAGGATTACGCTCAGGCTTGGATTCCTACTTGGGTTATGGCTAGTGTCAGGAATATTTACATCTTTGATTTCTTTGCTGGCACGGGTTTAGATAAAAACGGGGTTCCTGGTAGCCCTATTCGTATCCTTCAAAAAATCAAAGAACAAATCAGTATTATTAAAAGGAAAAAAGTTTGCGTTCACCTTTATTTTAATGAGTACGATTTGAAGAAATTTCAAAAACTCAAAGTCGCTTGCAGTAATTTTTTAATCCAAAATCCTGAAGTTGAATCGGGAATAAATCTAACCCTTCTAAATGATGATTTTGAAGCTATATTTCAGTCGCACTTTAATCTAATCAAGGCTTTTCCATCCCTAGTTTTTCTTGATCAAAACGGAATAAAATTTTTAACTCTAGAATATATTCAACAGTTTGGCTCAATAAGAAGTACAGATTTTCTCTATTTTGTTTCTTCGTCATCCTTTTTGCGCTTCGGTAAAGCCCCTGAGTTTAAAAAATATTTCGATTTTGATTTGAACGCAGCAAAAAAAGACCCGTATAATTTTATTCATAGGCATCTTATAAACCAAATCAAACAAAAGCTTAATTCCAACTCAAGATTAAAGCTATATCCATACACAATCAAAAAAAGAAACAATGTTTATGGGCTTATCTTTGGTGCAACTCATCCAATTGCCGTCGATAAGTTTTTAAATATCAGCTGGAAACGGAACGAAATAAATGGTGAGGCGGATTTTGACCTCGACGAGGACGCCGCAAAAAGCCAACTCAATCTATTTGAAACAAAAAAACTCACAAAAATTGAGAAATTCAGAAGTTTAGTTCAAGAAAATGTTCTTGCAGGAAAAATAACTGATAATTTTGAGCTTTATTCTTTTACCTTGGGTCAGGGCCATGTCGGAAAACATGCGGCAACTGAAATAAGAGCTCTTAAAGAAAATAAAAAAATTGATTATGTTGGGGTCTCACCATTGGTGAATTATGATAACGTCCACCGGAAAAAGAAAAGGGTGGTTTTTAAGGTTTTAAAGAAATGGGCAAGTCAAAAATAGAATGGACAGAGGCAACGTGGAACCCTTCAACAGGATGTAATAAAGTTTCGGCAGGTTGTAAAAACTGCTACGCTGAAACCATGGCAAAACGACTTCAAGCCATGGGCACGCCTGGATATGAAAACGGATTTGAATTTACTATAATGCCTGATAGGCTTCAAATT
The DNA here is from genome assembly GCA_963976435.1 of uncultured Cryomorphaceae bacterium. Taxonomy (GTDB): domain Bacteria; phylum Bacteroidota; class Bacteroidia; order Flavobacteriales; family Schleiferiaceae; genus CAKZNE01. The sequence continues at coordinate 5,674 of CAXBKQ010000006.1, forward strand.
CCGCTTAAAACTAAAAAGCCAACAAAATATTTTGTCAACTCAATGAGCGACCTGTTTCACGAGAAAATGCCCTTTGAATTTCTCGATCAAGTCTTTGATATAATAAAAAGAACACCTAGGCATACTTATCAGATTTTAACAAAAAGAGAGGCTAGATTAAAATCCTATTTTCTTGGAAAGAAAGTACCTGACAATGTATGGCTTGGTGTCAGTGTGGGAAGTAAAAAAACAAAAAACCGCATTGATGTTTTAAGAGAAGTTAATGCCAAAACTAGATTCTTATCACTAGAACCCTTATTAGAGGACTTAGGAGAAGTTAACTTCACGGATATTCATTGGGTGATTGTAGGGGGTGAAAGTGGCCATAAAGCAAGGCCGATGAAACCATCCTGGGCAGTTTCTATTCAGGAGCAATGCGACGAGCAGGACGTTTCTTTCTTCTTTAAACAATGGGGTGCTTGGGGAGCGGATGGCGTAAAAAGAAGTAAAAAGGCAAACGGCCGGCTTTTGCTGGGAAAAGAATGGAATGAAGAACCTGAAAAAGAGCTAATTGCCCTATAAATTCTTTAATCCGAAAAAAATCTTTGCACTTTAAAAATGTGTTCTAGGTTTTTTTTTGGGAATGTTAATGCCACAATTTCTCATCCATCCAATTCTCCGGAAACCCCATAGCACTTACATCTATGTTAGGGTATTTACTGAGCAACGCCTTGAACTGCTTTACTTTAGTGGTTTTGGGGTTTATTCTCTTCAATAGGTAAAGGTAACAAGAGAAAAAGGCGAAAAATTTATTGGCATTTATTTCATTAGAAGACAACCAGAGGTCCGTCGTTTTTTGCGGGAAAACAAGAGATATGGTTTGAACTCTGTTCCAGAGTCTACCATGGTGCGCGCAGATATTTCTAACAACAGTCATGCTATGCATCCAGTTTTGAAGAATGTAAGGAGTAGCTAAACCAAAGTGCCTGGCTATCTCTTTTTTCTCCTTCCCATTTAGTAGGTTTTTAAAAATGGAAGAAAGAAGACCCATCGAGATCACCTCAAAAGTCATCCAAGCTGGAGGAGTTTCAGGGGAGGAATATTTCTCTTTATAATGCCTAATAAAAACTTCATTTGACCTGTTCAATTCCTCCTTGATTTTTTCGATTTGCCTTTGATATTTGTCAGTATCCCGATAATTGCCAGGGTTTAAAAACCACCACCCTTCTTTTTCAATAGAGAACTGGTATATTATCTGCGTTCTTAAGGAAATTTCAAGTCGCTCGACAACATCTAAAACAAACAATCTTAATTCTCGATCAAATAAATATAACTGAAGCACATTTTCAAATGTAGTTCCAGGTTTAAATTCATGATCCTTTTTGCTATTGTAAATTTGAAATGGTAAACAATAAGCACTTAATCGGTAATAGCTGATATTCTTTAAATAGTTGCCAGCATATTTCTCATCACCAATAACCATTCCTCTAGCTCGAAGAAGGTTAATCTGATCTTGTATTGATAGAGGGGGTTTTGAATAGATCATTTAACAAAAAAAATCCGCCAATTTGCGCGTGCTTTTCAACAGAGGCGTGGCGGATGTTATTAATGCAAATATACCGCAATATTACGTTACGTGCAAATTTGCACGTCTTTTACAAAACGCTACACAATCCTAGTCTTAATAAGGGTTTTAGGCGCCCCTGTTTCTTTAAAAATTATTTTGGAAGTATGGTTTCGCGACAATCAACGGTAAAAATGACGTCAAAACAACCTTAAATGGGGCATTAAAAAATAAATTTTAGTTGCCAAAAAAGGATCTATTGTATAATCTTCGAAATAATGATCTTTAAGACTGCATCTAACTCCGAAAGCTCTAGCCCTCCCTGGTAATTTCTACTTATTGAACTATTAGCATGACCTTGAATTGTTTCAAGGTACAAATCAGACACCTTTAATTTTCCAGCGATAGTCCTAAAAGCAAATCTCGGCGATTTAGTTCTAATGGCCTTGGCTATTTTAAGCTCTTTTTTCATGGACTGAAGAAACCTATAGTAATTGGAAAGTTCCCATTTATATTGCTCCGGAAATTGATCTGGAGATTTTATGAATGAAAAAATCCTTTCGTTTTCCATATTTCCATATTGCTCAATTATTTTCATTGCTTCAGGCACTAGAATATTATTTACTACAGGACCGCCGTTTTTCTCGTGCCGGTTTTTATACCGCTGGAATCGGACTCTGCCGTTTTTAACATTCTCCCACTTTAGCCTTGAAACATCTATAAAATCATGGCCCCCAATAAAAATCTGCAATAAAAACAGATCTCTTTTTCGAACCGCAATGGCTCTGATTTTTTCATTTCTGGAATTTTCACAGTTGTAGTTTGATATTTTTTTAAAATCTTCTGCATCCAAATAATCTTCAGGGATTTCCTTTGCCTTTGAGGACCTGTTTTTCGGAAAATTACCGATAATTGGATCCTGAGTTTTATCCAATCCAATAGATGGAATATTCTGAGCCTCTCGATAAACGGTTCTCAGGTTTGTAAGGTAAGCTGCAACCCCTCCATTTCCGCAACCCCCCTTGATTTTAAAAGTTTTAAATCGCTTTACCCAATCATAGTCAATATGATGTAGGCTAACATCACCCCCTCCAATAAACTCGGTTAGATACCGCTTCATAGCAATGTAAGCATCAACTGAATATCCTTCAATTGCCTTATTCTCTATAACTTTATCATAAAACTCTAACAAACCAACAAATTGTTGGGATTTTAATTCCTTCAGCTCTGCTTCCAGCTGGGCTATTCTAACTAGTTTCGAGGATTCGCTTTTAAGGCCATCCTTGATAATTAAAAAAGAATCTTCCAGGGAAAGATTGTTTTCATTGCAATGAGCCACTTCTTTTATTAATCTTTCCCCGCGTTCTGAAAGCACCCTCAATAAAAATCGATAATCAGAGTGATTTCTATTAGGTAGATTTGAAATAAAATCCCATTCTTCCTTTTCAGAAAAATAGGGTTGGGCCAAATATTTATATTTTCTATTCTTGGAAATCCGAATTTTTACATTGTAACCTTTTTTAGATCGCCTCCAGGAAGTACCAAGAATAATTTTTGCAGAAAGTCTTCCCATTTTTAAAATGCTTAAACAATATTAAAACATTCACCCTGAAAAACGGTATAAATCGGTATAAATCGGATTAATAAATAAAATCCAACTACGGGAATGAAATAGTATAAAAACAAGAAACCCCGCATTTCGCGGGGTTTCAAGCTGTGGGCCCAGCTGGGCTCGAACCAGCGACCAAATGATTATGAGTCATCTACTCTAACCAACTGAGCTATGGGCCCGAAAGGGCTGCAAAAATAGTTTTTTTTCAAAAACCAAAAAGGATTTTTAATAAAAACCCCGCAGTATTTTATACTGCGGGGTTAAAAACATATTCAATATGCTCTAAATTTAATTCAACATCAACCTTCTAGTGATATTTAAACCTTCTCCCGTTATTCTTAGAGTATAAACTCCAGAAGCCTTATCACCTAGATCAATTTTATGATCATCACCAGTAATTAAAGCCTCTCTCTTGTAAACGAGCTTTCCGCTTAAATCCACAATCTCAACATTATATTCTGTGTTTTTCGAGTTTAGAACTACACTAAATACTCCATTTGAAGGATTTGGAAAAACCTGAACTTTAGCCTCATATTGGTTTTCTATAATACTAATTCCGCCTACTACAACACTAATAGTAGTGTCATCAACAGCACCACATCTATCGGTAACAGTAAGGGTAACATCATAGGTACCATTTGAAGTATAAGTTGCTGTTGGATTTACACCGGTAGCAGTACTTCCATTTCCGAAATCCCAACTGTATGAATCAACATTGGTAGAAGCAGCTGCATCAAAATCTACATCAGCATCCGTTAAGGTAGGACTCACTTGCAGTATAGAAAAATTCGCCCATAAAGGACCAATTGAATCCGTTTTAAAACTGAAAGGTCCAGCCATCGGACTTGCAGAACCAGAACAGCTGTCCAGAACATAAAAATCATAATCCTCATCCATACTAAGTGAGCTTAAGGTAAGTGGACTAGACACTCCAGCCATTATTGTTCCACCACCACCTAAAGGTGCAAATCCTTTTAAGCCGTATAAAATTGTAGAGCTTGTAGCATTTACATCACTAGTCCATGAAATATCAATTTCATCACAGTTGGCATTCGCTGCGGCTAAATTGCTTGGAGCATTGCAAACCGAAGCTGGATCTTGAATTTTAACATCATCAATAACATTAGCTCTACCGTAAAGATCTATTCCTTCAAAAGCAATTTGTAATGTGGCAGAACTTGCATTTATAATAACTGAATCTTTGGTCCAAACTGAAATATTAGTAGAGTCTCCCCATGCCCAAATCCAAGGGTCATTTGGGCTTATTCTATAATATACATTGGTATAGTTTTGATCTCCTGCCCAATCTTCCTGGCCAAACCAAAAACTAAGCTCTACAGTTGCCAAATTAGTAACATCGATAACCGGGCTGATAAACCTACTTACATGTGGGCCACCTGAAGATGAGGTAAATTGCGCATTATTAGAACCAGAATAAGCCTGGATTATTGAACCTCCAGTAGATCCATTGGCAATGGTCCAATCCTTTGTTCCAGTAATTTGGCTTTGACTCCAACAATCAGATGTGCTGGTTTCAAAATCCTCAAAATAAGGGGCAACAAATGAATTACATTGTGTAGTAAAACAAATTGGTCCAATGGTATCGGAAAAACCAGTAGCACATTGTTCTACGATATAAACACAATAATTTGTGGAAGCACTAAGGCCATTTAATACCAAACTATCATTGTTTGAGCTCAAAACAGTTCCTGCTGAAGCTGCTTGATTTCCAAGGGTGTAAATAAGCGACCAAGATTGGGAAGCAGGGTCTCCGGCGGTCCAGCTTACCAGGGCACTATCCAGACCAATTTGATCTACAACAATAGCGCTAGGGCTAGTACAGTTTGCTGGAGACCTAACCTCAAAATGATCAATAAAAAAGTCATTGTCATTTGGATCATCAAGAGTGGAACCTGCATAAAGTCCAAATCTCACATAACCGCTATAACCTGTAAGTGGCACAACAATATGCTCTCCGGCTGCATCAACAGTATCACTTGCATCTGCTACCCATAGCGCATTGGCCTTATCCCAACTAGCACCATTATCAGTAGAAATAACTAAAGCTAAGGTATCATCGCTTCCAAAATATCCTTGGGTACTTTGATTCCAAACCGTTACTGCAGCATCAAATTCTACTTGTAAATTGGGGATACTTGGGTCTAAATAAATCGAAGGTGAAATCAACCATTCAAATTGATTGGCGGTATAAATATTAGCTTTTTGCCCATTCTGACCTCCTCCAATATTTAGGAAATTATCAAAGGTCCAAGAAGAAGCACCAGAAGTGAAAACGGTGTTGGAAGTTAATTTACCGTCCGCTTCAAGCCATGCAAATGGAATGGCACTTAGATCAAAATCATTCAAATAATTTGTAGTAAAAGCAGTGATAAAGGTGAAGGGTCCTGAGAGGGTACTCACATCACCTAGTCCACAACTATCTCTTACATAAAAATCGTAGGCTGTGCCTCCGCTTAGACTCGAAATAGCTAGGGTATCATTACTTGCTATTAGCTGGGTTCCTACACCAGTATTTGGTGTAAATCCCGCCAAGCCATATTCAAGTTCAAAAAATGCTGCTCCCCCACCTGTCCAAATTAAGGAAGCAGAATTGGTGGTTAATAGACTTGGATCTATCCCTAAATTTGTGGGTGCCTGACAAGTAACTGGCGTACAGAAAGTAAATGGGCCAATCCAATCAGAACTACCATCAACACCACAAGTATCTTGAATATAAACATCATAACAAGTATTGGCTAAAAGACCAGTAAGGGTGTCAGATGGGCTCGTATTAAAAATCAAATTACCGGTACCAGTACCTTGGGTAAATCCTATTGGTCCCCATTCTATATTGCTATTTCCGCTATAAGAGGTCCAATTGATAATTGCTGTAAAAGGGCTAATTTCAGATATACTATCAAATAGAGGAGAAGGACAAGCCGGTGCTTCACCTAGTACAAATTGATCAATTGCAATATCTGATCGAAAGTCTGGCCCTCTTATTCCTCTAAATCTAATTTGAATAGTATCACTAGTTCTGCTTAGATTATCTATGTTTACTGCAGCCTCAGACCAGGTAGAAGCACCTGAGCTGTGTTGCTGTCCAGAAATTGACCAAACGGCATCTTGCCAAGCTTGACCATCCCAAAAATCCACATCCAATTTTCCCATATCAGAACCATACATATGGTATCTGAAAGTTAAATATGGACTGCTTAAAGGACTAATATCTACACTTGGAGATAGAATATAGGCTGAATCTCCATTGCTTCCAGTTGTTGCTTCTGTATACACATAATTTCCACTTCCTGAAAAATCGTTATCAGGACCAGTGTTTCCAGAGGTAGTAGTACCGGTCTCTACTTGCCATCTAAATCCACTATTTGGATTTACTGTCCAGCACGGGTCGTATGTAGTAATTGCAGCCCAAGAAGTGCCATCAAAATCCTCTGTATAAGGAGCTGTAAAAGGAGCACAATTTGTTTTAAAACTTTGAACCGAAGAAAATACACTAAAACCACCTCCATTTGAAGAGCAATCAGATTGTAGGTAAAATTCATAAACCGTATTCGGGTTTAATCCATTGATAACAAGGAATGTGTCTGTTACCGAAATGCTAGTTCCACCACCACCTTGGCTATAAGGCGCAGGACCGTATTCTAAATTAAATGCTGCTTCGGAAGAAACCCAATTTACTAGAACAGAATCCGAACCTATTATTGGAGTAGAAATAAGAGTCGGCACAGCGCAAGCCGGTGGTACTCTAACTTGGAAATTATCTACAAAAAAATCATTGTCAGCATTGCTAACCGTTGATTCAGCATAAAACCCAAACATTACAATTCCAGAATAGGCTGATAAATCTGCAACATAGTGCTGTCCATTTCCATTTGGGATATTATCCGCGGAACTGAGTTCAACTAATGTATTAGACCTATTCCAAGTTGCGCCTCCATCGGTTGAAATTACTAATCTTACAGTGTCGTCAGCCCCCATACTGGCTGTAGTTGTGCCATTCCAAGGGGTAAGGGCAGCGTCGAATTCTACTTGGTAACTAATACTACCGTTTCCTAGATCAATTCTTGGACTAAACATCCATTCTTGTACTCCCGTTCCGTAAATATTAATTTTTGCTGCACCTGTAGTACCGTTATTGCTCATTCCATCTTCAGTCCAAGCCGAACTTGTTCCTGTAATATTAGACGGTTCCCCAATAAAGCCTCTTGCTTCGCTAAAATCAGCACCTGGATAGCCTCCGATATAGTCTTCTAAATAAGGAGGAGCGTAAACAGTTGTACCGGCATATGGTCCTGACCAATTACTTTGATTAGCAGGCCCACAATATTCACTGATATAAAACTCATATGTGGTTCCAAAATTTAAATCTCCTACACGCAGAGTTCCAACATTCGTTGTATCGTAATTTGTGGTAGGGCTACCCTGTGTGAAACCCGCTGGGCCCCAATTCACATACCATGGACCAGCGCCTTGTCCGGCCCAATTGATGGTTAAACTATCTCCGGTAATTTGAGAAAAGGAAATAAAAGTGGGTGAAGGGCATGACGGCGGAGTAAATCTGAAAAGCTGGCCAGTTACCACAGAATCAATATTTGCGGTTTCAACTTGATTAGAAGTTGTAACACTACCTGAGTTTATTCCTGATAAGGAAAGAAAGGTGTTGAGCCCAGTAAGGCCAATTGATGCCGTTGGGGAGTTTGGTGTTTTAAGATTGTTATCATAAATAAATTCAATCTCATTGCTCGTTTCATAAAGTTTCACTTGGAAGGAAACAGTTGAATCAGAAGAAAGCCAATTCCACTCGTAGTTTAGCCATTCGAAGGTAAATACCCTGTTTGGCGCAACACCGCTGAGCTCAAAATTAGCTTTGGAAGCAGCGTTTGGAGCGCTACCATCCAAATCATCCCAAAGAGGAGCTACTAAAGGTCTAGACGTAGCTCCAATACCATCTAGATCATTTCCATGATTGGTGGGTGAGCCAGGGTTAAAAGAAATAAATCCATTTGGAGATGCCGCTATTGTATCATAGGCAATACCTTCAAAGAAAAAATCAAAACCAATTCCCACTATAGCTGTACCTCCATCTGCTTCAATGCTTGGCACATTGGTAGCTGATGGCCCGAGAGGACTAAAGGTATTACCGTTTGAAATTGTTAAGGAGTAATCTCCGGCTTGTGCCGAAGCAAAATTTGTTGAGACTAATAGGCATAAAAAGCCCAGCCCAAATTTTATGAATCGCTTCATTATTTAAGGAATTAGAGTTAGTACTTCAAAGGTGAACAAAAAGTGAGAGTATTCCTATTAATAAATATCAGCCCCCATCTAAAAAAGAATTACAAGCTTGTATATCAGCATCTTAATGTTTTCTTAATTATTTATTTAACATTTCACAGATAGAAAAACTAGGTGTTTTTGAATTATTTTCTCCTTTTTACAATTAAAAATTGGGAAAAGAAATTTTTAAAAAATCCGTGGACACTCATTACCTTGCCCAAAATTTTAGAACTATGATTAAAAATCTAATCTTCGATTTCGGTGCAGTTTTACTTCCTATAGATACAAGTAAAACCAAAAAGGCACTAAGCGAATTAGGTGCATTGGATTCGCTGAAAGAAGAAGTGGAAGTTTTTAATCAATATGAAAAGGGTGAAATAAGTAGCAAAGAGTTTGAAAAGGCTTTGCAAGCTCATTTCTTTAGGAAGGTTTTTTTAGATGATATTGCTAATGCATGGAATGCTTTAATTGATAGTAAAATACCCGAAGAATCTATTAATTTATTGAAAAGATTAAAAGGTGAATACCGCATTTTTCTGCTGAGTAATACCAATGAATTACACATTAAAGCAATCAAAGAAAGAACGGGGATTTTTTCTTATTCAAATTTTATCAAACAATTCGAGAAAGTATATTATAGCTTCGAAATCAATAAGAGGAAACCCGATGCGGAGATATTCGAATTTGTTTTAGAAGAAAATGAACTCCAAGCGGAAGAATGCTTTTATATTGATGACTCTAAACAGCATATTGCTACCGCCGAAAAAATGGGAATCCAAACTTGGTTATTCCATCCTGAAGAAGATAATATCAACGATCTTGGCAAAGTTCTATCAAAACTCCATTAGTAGTTTTTGGCTGTAAAAATGCTACGAGCTTATTATCTGCCCCTTCTTTTGGTTCCTTGTTTATTAGGGCAAAGCCTTCCGCTTCCAACCTTTGCATTTCTGAATAAATATCATCCACGGCGAAGGCTATATGATGTATTCCTTCGCCCTTTTTTTCTATGAATTTAGCTATGGGACTATTTTCATTTGTAGCCTCCAGCAATTCTATTTTATTAGGACCTACTTCAAAGAAGGAAGTTTTCACTCCTTCACTTTCCACGGCTTCTATTTTGTAATGAGCTTTTCCAAAAAGGCTGGCAAATAAAGAGTTGGAATCATCAATATTCTTTACTGCAATTCCAATATGTTCAATTTTTTCCATTCCCATTTTTAATCAAATTTTTGCATTTCTACCAGGCGCCTATATATCCCATCCTTATCCATTAGTTCTTGATGGTTTCCACGCTCGGCAATTCTCCCCTCATCCATAACAACAATTTCATCTGCATGTTGGATAGTGCTTAATCGATGAGCAATCACCAGGGAAGTTCTATTTTTCATTAATTTAAAAAGTGCATCTTGAACAAGCTTTTCACTTTCTGTATCGAGGGCAGAGGTTGCCTCATCTAAAATTAAAATTGGTGGATTTTTTAACACTGCTCTAGCGATACTTAGTCGTTGTTTTTGACCACCGCTAAGCTTGGAACCACCATCACCAATATTAGTGTCATATCCATGTTCCATTTTTTCAATAAACTCATGGGCATTGGCAATTTTTGCGGCTGAAATCACTTCTTCTCGGCTCGCATTTGGTTTTCCTAGAGCAATATTATAATGTATGCTTTCATTGAACAATAGGGATTCTTGGGTAACCATTCCCATCTGCCCTCTGAGGTCTTTAAGTTTTATATCTTTTAATTCATGACCGTCAATGCGAATACTACCACTTCCTTCTTCTACATCGTAAAAGCGAGGAACCAAATTGGTTAAGGTAGTTTTACCACTTCCAGATTGTCCCACCAAAGCCAGCATTTTTCCTTTCTCCACTTTGAGGTTAATATCCTGTAAAACCATTTTTTCGCCATAGGAAAAATTGAGGTTTTCAAAACTTAATGCTTCATTAAAGCTTTTGAAATGGATGGCATCTTTCTGATCCTGAATTGGGTTTTCAGCATCTAATATTTCAAAAACTCTATCCGCACTAGCCGTTCCCCTTTGCACATTATTTGAGGCTTTAGACAAAGCCTTGGCTGGTGGGATTATCTGGTAGAATAAAAATATGTATCCGATAAAGGTGCTGCTTTCAAATCCATTTTCTTCCAGTACTAAGCCTCCACCATACCAAATGATTATAGCCATTACCACCGCTCCTAAAAATTCACTAAGAGGAGAGGACATATCATTTTTTCGCATTACACTATTCATCAATCGAAAATAGGAGCCGATTGTGGAATCAAATAGTTTGCGTTTTAAACCTTCCGCATTAAATGCTTTTATAACCTTTAATCCAGATAGGTTTTCTTCAGTTTGAGACATAATCTCCCCCATTTTGGCCTGTGCCTTAGTTGAAGATCTTTTCAAACTCTTTCCTATTGAAGTAATTACTAAAGCTACAACGGGTAGTAGAATAAAAACAAAAACGGTGAGTTCTGCACTCATGGCAACCAAAAAAAACAAGGAGGAAATGATCATTACAGGCTCCCTAAAAATCATTTCAATTATCATCAATACAGACCATTCAATTTCCTTTAAATCGGTTGTCATTCTAGAAATCACATCTCCCTTTCTTTGTTCCGTAAAAAAAGAAATAGGAAGCTCCAGAATTTTATCGTGAAGAGCTTTCCTAAGGTCTTTGGTAATACCATTTCTCAATGGGGTAATGGAATATAAAGCGAGATATCGAAATAAATTTTTCAGAAAAAATGCCGCTATTATAAGAATACAGAGATAAAAAAGAGCGTCGACTTGACCGTTTTCCACAATCCGAGAACCCACCTCGTAATTAAGTGTGTCTTTGGCATAGGCCAATAAATTACCATCGTATACTGGTGGATTTAAAGCCGTTTTTTGATTTTCAAAAATCACCTCCAAAACAGGTATCACCAAGCCTATTGATATTAAAGAAAATAGGATGGCTAAAAAGTTGAAAACTACATTTAGGACCACATACCATTTATACGGTTTTGCGTAACCTAAAATTCTATAGAATGGTTTCATTAGCACAAAGGTAATTAGTTATTAAACACAATAGCCTTTTTAATAAACTCCGAAAATTCTTTTCATTGAAGTAAAATTTTAAATGAATAGCCAAAAAAAAACTCTGCCAAGGACAAAATCCAAGAGCAGAGTCTCTCAACCTCTAAGACTAATCTTAAATTCTATTCACAGTTCATAATGAACTCAATTTGAGAACTTGCTCTATCTGCAGAAGAAGAGTAAGTTTTACGAATCATGGTGATATCCATTTTCACTATGCTAATACCATCGGGAATATTAAAATAGGAATGTGGCTGAATAATTTTTTTGAAGGTTTGGCCACCTACATAGTCCATTTTTAATAGTGGGTTTGATCCTGCAGTAAAAAAGGAACTGGCAATTGACATTGTGGTACTATCTGAAAGACTAAGAACCGTAAAGAAATAACATTCGTCACTACCTAGATTTTGCATGCTTTCTTTTCCTTCTCTATCATTTTCATAAATGATGGCGATAACATCTTTATCCCTTGCAAAGGATGGAAATATATAAGATGGATCTCTTTCCAAGGATGGCGGGTCAATTGGAATTGATAAATCTTCAGATTTTCTGTCCGGATCTCCAAATCCTCCTCCATCTTTGGGCTTCACTAAAAAATGGATGTCATTAGCGTAAACTGTAGCTGCATCAACCTCATAAAATTCCGTTGGGGTTAAGGTGTAACTATAAATGTTTGGAGCTTCCAAAGTCATTTTTAAAGAGTCATTGGAATTTTTCCAAGCCTGTGCTCCTAAACCATTAGTGAGCGGGTGACCAACGGGGTGCTCCGCTGGGCTCCAAGTCCAAATATACAGATCTTCTCCATCTGCCGCAGCTGTTTGGAGGTTTACAACATGGTCTAGACTAGCATCCAATTTACTGATGTCTACAATTATTTTAAGCGGCTCATCAGGTTTAATATCTTCTGATGGCTCGGTACTAACCTGGGCTTTTAATCCTATAGAAAATAAGAATAGGAGTAAAAAGGATATTTTTTGAATTGTATTTTTCATAATTACAACCTTCTAAAAGTATAGATATAAGAGGCATATAAACCACCACAGGCCTCCTTCTTAATTTTATAGCCCATATATGGGTCTATGCTTCTCACAATATTATTTAAGTGTAAAACCACAGTATCCTGGGTGGAGCTAAACAAGGTCATTTGCGAAGGATAGTCAGGATCATCAAAAGAATAAAGTCCTGTGCTACCAAAAGGATTGGCTGGTTCTTGTGCATTATCCACTGTATAGCTATTATCCTCAACATTAAAACTAATTCCCAGCTTGCTATTTTGGGTGATAAAATAGTCTGAAATGTCCCTAGTTTCTGGAACTGGCAAAGTTTCATCTACCACTTCTAGGCTATGAATTTCCCAAGAACCGCTAATTCCTTCAGAGGTGTCATACTTTGGGCCAATGCTTTTTGGATCATCTGGCTTGCAACTTATTAGGCTGGCAAGACAAAAAATTATTAGTAAAAAATTATTCCTTTTCATCTTTTAAAATTTTAGTTGCATCCTCCAGAAGGGTTCATTTCAAAAATGGCTGACTTTTCAGAAATTGGAAATTGGATCACCATTCCATTACAATTCCAAGGATTTGTTCTAATAAAAATATTTTCATTTTCAATAGCTCCTCTTCTCTTCAATTGTTGGATTCTATCTCCTTCGCCAAACATTTCTATTCTTCTTTCATATTGTGCAGCGGCAATAATTTCTGAAGCTGTGGCTGTGGCTTGTAAGTTATTTGCCGAATGGCCATAGGCCCTTTCTTTAATATCATTTACATCTTGTACTGCCAGGCTAAGATCTCCACCAGATTCGGCCAATGCCTCCGCTCGTAGAAGCTTAAGATCTGTAAGGTGAAAAACTGGAACATTAAAATAGTCCTTATCAAACTTTTTACAAACCACAAATTCATCAGGCGTTAATCCTTGAAGTTCAAAAAACTGAATGATTCGTTTGTCTGCTGTATCCGCAGAATAAATATTATAAAAATCTGGTGTTGCCCTTAATAAAGGAATTCCATTATTGAATTGTTTATAATTTCCATTGAAAAACCCAGAACGTACGTCGATAATGGATCCATCCACAAAACTTACAATACTCCAAACGGCCTCTGGGGAATTTGCACCTTGTAAAAAACGATCAATATCGGTTCCAAGGCTGTATTTTCCAGAGTTTACGATGGTACTTACCAAATCTGCTGATTCTTGATAGCTTCCCATTTGAAATAGAACTTTGGCTTTTAATGCTCTTGCTGCATCTTTGGTAGCATAAGCCCCGTTTTCTTCCGGCAACTGGCTTATTGCATCATTAATATCGCTAAGTAATAGGCTCAGATTTTCGGCTAGGGTTCCACGACTTAAAATCCCCGAAACAGATTGGGTTTTATAAACTATTCCCAAATGGCTATTATCTGATGTAAAGCCAGGAGGCTGAGCATATAATTCCATTATTTTTTGATGACTTAATGCGCGTAAGAATTTACACTCACCATCGATTCTTTGTTTTTCAGATTCTGAAAAATCATAATCATCTATAATTTCAATTATTCTATTAGCTCTAAAAATCCCGAAATAAGGGTTGGAATAATAGCCATTGGTAGAAGTATTAAAGAATGTTGTGTTGTGATCATATACTTCTATCAGGTCGTTATTTCCCTCTGGTTTCATTAAGTCATCTCCAAGAACATCGGCAATTCCTTGGTACCTTCCACCTAAAAAGTTGGCGGTAACATCATAAATACCATTTAGGAACTTTAATACATCATCCTTGGTAGCCAGAGCTTCCTCTTCTTCTATATTCATTCCTTCTGGAGGAAATTCCAAAACCTTCTCACAAGCTGAAAGGAAAAGGACAAATGCCGCGAAAAATGCAATGTGTTTTATCGTTTTCATCTTTTTAGAAAGTTAAGTTTATAGATAGGGTATATGTTTTCTCCTGGGGCGGAGTTAGGTAGGAAATATTTGGACTCATATTTCTATCCGTAGCATTTTCAAAATCTCTGGCAATTTCTGGATCAATACCTGGGTAGTTAGTAAAAGTTAAAAGGTTACTACCAGTTAAAGAAATTCGGCATGTAGTTAATTTCATTCTTTGCACTGCTTTTCTTGGTAAGGTATATCCAATGGTAAGATTTCTCAGTCGAGCATAGGAGGCATCATGCAACCAAAGGTCGGTGTTTATCCACGGGGTTGTTGACCCTAAGTTGGTTCTATCCAAAGTAAGCTTGGCATAGGTGGCCTCGTCTCCTGGCTCCTGCCATCTATCAAAAATTAGAGGTGTTTTATTCCATTCATCTACAACACCTAATTGTCTTTTGGAGGATGAATCGTAGATATTTCCTCCAATGGAATAAACAAATAGAAAGCTCAAATCAAGTCCTCTATATCTAAAGGTGTTGGTAATTCCTCCAATAGCATCTGGCAATACTTTTCCTACTGCTACACGATCTTTTGGATCCCAGGTTAGCGTTTCTTCACCATTAATATCTAAATATACTGGGGCTCCAGTTTCCTCATCAACATGTGAAAAGCGAACCAAAAAGTTAGTCCCAACAGGTTTTCCAACTACTGTTCTAGTATCGTTTGTACCTCCAGAAACTGCATCTTCACTATAGCCGCCAATACTTACTAATTCATTATAGTTGTAGGCAATATTAAAATTTGTGGTCCATTGAAATTCTCCAACAAGATTTCTACTGGTTATAGAAAATTCTACACCTTCATTTAAAATTTCTCCAACATTATCCCAGAACTGTCCGGTTCCATTATAAGAAGGTGGAGTAATACTCAAAAATACATCTTTGGATCTTTTGTGATAATATGAGATTTCTCCAACTATCCTATCCTCCAATAATCCGTATTCCACACCTAAATCAAATACCGTGGAAGATTCCCATTGCAAATTGGGGTTTTCCAATAAGGTAGGATAAACAATTTGGCTATTATTATAACCGGTATTGCTTACAGCATAAATACTCCTCCATGCATTTGGTGGTAATCCAGCACTACCTACATATCCATAACTGGCTTTTAATTTTAAATAATTTACAACCGCATTATACTTTAAGAATTTCTCCTCACTCATTATCCATCCACCAGAAATGGAGGGGAAATATCCAAACCTTTTATTAGGGCCAAATTTTGAGGAACCATCTGTTCTAAATACTCCCTGAACAAAATATTTGTTTTTATAGGAGTAGTTTACTCTGGTAAAATAACTCAAGAAATTAAACCTCTTATTAGGTTCCAACCAAGTGCTATCGAAATCATAATTTTCTTTATTCTCCAAATTATAGTAAGGATCATCAACATCCAAAACATAATTGATGGTGGTTAAAAGACTATCTTCATTTAAGGTTGTAATTCCGGAAACATAATTTTGGCTTTGCTGATATTCCGTTCCTAGCAAAAAGGTAATATTATTATCCTCATTTATTTTCCAATTATAAGAACCGGTAACAAAGCCACTGTAATTGTGAATTTGTCTTGGACTTCTAAAGGCCACCCCGCCAATCCCTTCAAAACCGTGTAATTCACTTCCGGTTAGATGTACATCTTCAATTTGGCCCATATAGTCATAGGATCCGTTGGCAATGAAGCTTAGGTTTTCGATGGGTGTATAATTTACATTCACAGAGTTGATAGAACGATATTCTCTAACTCTCCAGCTTTTTAATTCTCTATTGGCCACTGGATTATTTCCTATTCCGGCTTTTAACCAATAATCGCCCTTGCTCGCTGTTAATGTGCTGTCACCATTACCATCAAAGCTATATTCATCCTCGTCATAATAAATTGGATAAATTGGCAATGCGGTAGACATTGCCGCTCCAAGACCACCACTCCAGGCGGCGTCAACCCGGTTATTATCACCTCTAGAAAGACTAGTGCTAACACCAATTTTTAATTTATCATTTACTCGATAATCTCCATTAAAACGACCAGAAAGTCTTTCGTATGAATTACCTAATAAATAACTTTCGTTGATATCGTAGGACAAGCCTACATAGTAATTATAATCTTTGCTACCTTTTTGAACATTGAAATCATAGAACTGTTTAAACCCAGTTCCAATGGTTTGATCCACCCAATCCGTATCGTATTTTTTAGCCTCTTCCCAAGACATGGGAATGGAAGACGGGAAGGATGGTGTACCGGTATTTTCGTCATTAATCCAGGCTTCTTCAAATAGTTGAAGATATTCAGAGGAATTTAGCATTTCTGGTACTTTGGTAGGCTGGGAAACTCCTAGGGTACTTGTAAAGCCGAATTTAAGTCCTTTCTGCCTACCTCTTTTGGTGGTGATAATAATTACCCCATTCGCGCCTCTAGATCCATAAATTGCCGTAGCAGAAGCATCCTTAAGTATATCTATGCTTTCTATATCATTGGGGTTAATACTAGCCAAAGGATTGGTATTCATACCTCCGCTATTTCCATTGGTAAAGAAATCTTGGGAAATGGGAATTCCGTCTACAACATATAAAGGATCACCAGCAGCGCTAATAGAGGATATACCTCTAATTCGCACAATTGAAGGCGAGGCAGCTAAACCACTACCCGTAATTATCTGCACTCCCGGTGCCTTTCCTTGTATTGCATTTTCAAAACTCGGGGTGGGAATGTCGTTAATGTCTTTGCTATCCAAACTAACAACGGTACCAGTACTCTCCCTTTTTCGCTGAACTCCGTATCCAACTACAACAACCTCATCCAAGTTGTTTGATGATTCTTCCAGTTTTGTTGGGGGCACTTTAACTTCTCCTCCAGAACTAGCGTCAACTTCAATTTGCTTATCCGCATAACCTATAAAGGAAACGATTAAAGTGATTTTGCCTGGGCTAAATCCTGTGAGAGTATAATAACCATCGAAATTGGTAACAGTACCAATTTTAGGTTGTTCTTTAACCAGTATGTTCGCTCCAGGTAAGGGTTCTCCAAGCTCGTCTAGAATACGACCAGTAATGGTTTGGGCTTGAATAGATTGAAAGCTAAATACTGAAAGAACTGCTATTAAAAGTGATTTGTAATATTTATTCATGCAGGGCCTGTTTAATTTCAGTTAACCAAATGTAGTAAAAAATTAGTAAGTGTATAAAGTACACTTAATTTTTTTGATGCAGTTATAGCTACAAACCTTTGGATACTATTATTTTAAAATCAAAAAACTTCCGGACTGATTTTGCTTGCTGCTATTTATACTATAATAATAAAGACCATTGGCAAGCTGGTCCATTTTTAAATATTTACTTATTTCTATCTGGCTAAATCCCTGAGGCTGATTATAAAATTTTCTTTCTAATAAAACCTTTCCTTGCGGGTTAGAAATATGGATAAAAACAAAATCTTCCTTAGCAAGATCTAGCAAAAAACTCAGCTTATCATTTGCTGGATTCGGAAAAACACTAGCAAAACTTCCATAGGATGTATCAAGGCTGCTTATCCTATTACTATCCAACTGATTCGAAATTGAGGTTTTAAAATTGCTATAGATATGATATTCTCCGGGAGCAAAAATGGTATCGATATCTCCATTTGTTGGTATACTATCTCCTGAAAAATAATCGTACCAAACTGAGGATTGAGCAAATTCCAAAGTCATATTACTACTAAGCATAGCAAAGTTTCCTGCGATGAGGATTGTACTGTCATTATTTTCTAGTCGATAATACTTTTGACTGGAGGATAAACTTGGAAACGTGTTTTCAGTTCTGAAAATATTTGGGAACGACTGTCTCAAATGGATTAAATCACGGTATTTTTTAAATAGATCTAATCTTTCTGCTTCTTCTAAATAATCCCAACGAATGGGCTTGTTTGAAATTCTACAATCCGGGTTAATGGTCCCATCTGGGCAGTAATTAATGGAATAATCGTAGCCATATTCTCCAAATTGCCAGAGCATTTTTGGGCCTGGAATAGTAAAGAAAAATGCCGCCGCTAAGCCCATTCTATTTAAAGCTGTGGATTTGTCTTTAGTATTATAACCGGCATTACTATTTCCAAAATTTAGGTTTTTATACATCAACCTTTCTTCGTCATGGCTCTCCATAAAACCAACCAATCCTGGTTTTGCCCATGATCTTAGCTTATAATCCACGGCACCCAAGCTTCCGGGATAAGCCATAGTCGCTTCATTGTATTCGTGATTTGCATTAGCCCAGAGCATAAAACCTCTATTGGAAAGTTCCAACTCCTCAGGGTTATGTGCAAAATGTTCCAAAATCATATAAGCGTTGGAGTCCTTTTCCTCTACTTCATTTTTTATTCTAGTAAGGGTTTCAATTCTTTGCGTATCGAATTGGCCCCAGGCATTTACATCACCTAGAGTATTGGTTTGGGTAAATCCTTTGGAAAGATCCACCCTATAGCCATCAATTTTATATTCTTCTACCCAATGTTGGAATACTCTTTTTGTAAAATATTTTGTTGCCTCAGCCTCATGATTAAAATCATATCCCACATTAAAATCATGTTTCGCAACCTGATTAAACCAAGGACTTTCTGCTGTAGGCTGCCCAAATTGCCCAGCACTGGGGTCAAAATACATTCTCACTAAAGGACATTGACCAAAGGCATGATTCATGGCAATATCTAGAATTACCGCAATACCTCTGCTATGGCAAGAATCGACCAGTTCTTTAAAATCATTCTTGGAACCATAATACTTGTCAGGTGCCATAAAAAACATAGGATTATATCCCCAGCTTTCATTTCCTTCAAATTCCATGATGGGCATTAATTCAATAGCATTCACCCCAAGGGAGTCTAAATAATCCAAGCGTTGGATAATAGATTGATAGCTATGCTCTTGATCGAAATCTCTAATTAATAATTTATAGATAATTAAATCCTGTGCTTCTGGTTTTTGAAAATCGCTGTTTGCCCAAACGTATTCATCCTCATTAATAGAAAAGCAGCTCACCGGAAAATCAGTTTTACCCGAAGGGTATGATTTTAAATTTGGAAATATTTGTTCTGGAATATACTGATCATTCCAAGGGTCCAATATTTTCTCTGAATAGGGATCTGCAATTCTAAGGCCTTCAGCACCAACATAATATTGAAATGCATATTCCTCATTCGGGTCTAAATGGTCAATTTCTATCCAGAAAAAAGTACTGTCAGGGTTTTTATACATCTCAAAATCTGCAGAGAAATCCCAATTATTGAAATCACCAATAAGATAGACATACTCCTTAAAAGGAGCCCGTAATTTTAAATAAATAGTAGAATCACCAACAATGGTTAAACCCTCTTCTCCATTTCGTAAATCAGCAGCAATATTATTTCCGATTCTTGCTAAATATTTTAGGGTATCTGTAAAAACCTGTCCATTATGAACAGCCTGTAGAATTACTTCCTTATTGCCAATTCCAAAGTCTATAAGTGCTATCCGATAAGAAATATTAGAGGTATCAGGAAACTGAACTAAGGTTTGTCCATCCAGTTTTAAACTTAAATCAGCATTGCTAGAACTTAATGCTTCTACCTCCAGGGTATCTGTAACATTATAAATAGCAAATTGGTTGGGGAGAATAATGCTAGACTGAAAACCAGCTTGGTAAATGGGTACAAAAATATCAGAGCCATCGGCATTTCTTCCCACAAGACTTCCATCCACATTTCTAAAAACAAAGGAAAGGCGATAAACTACATCTCCAGGACTGAGACCATAAAAAACGGGGATATGGAATTTCATAAAATACCTATTATTCCCAATGCTGGTCATTTTTACTTTATTGTCGTCTGTACCCCATGTCCCCTGAACATTTTGCCAATTGGTAGAATTAGGACCATCCAAGACTACTCCAGTATGAGCATAAACAGTGGTGTTGGCACCCATTAAATCCATATTTCCCTGACTGGCATCAAAGATAATTTCCACGGTATCATTTTGGGTGGCGAATGCTGGGGAAATACTTACCACCTGGGCAGAAAGAATTCCACATATAAAAAGACTGGCAAAAAAACTTATTGTTTTAATCATAGAGTTTTGTAGGGACTAAAGGCCTTAAGTTTTTATTTCGTACAACATTGCTGGTTTATGCAGAACCCCCTTTTGCTTTTCGTTGGTTGGCGTTACCAAATTTTCTTTCAGAATTTTTTTTCTAAAATTTCGCTTATCCAAATTCTTATCTAAGATTATCTCATACAATCTTTGCACTTGAGTAAGAGTAAACTTCTCTGGCAATAATTCAAATCCGGTTTTTTTGTATTCAAAATCACCTTTCAATCTATTCCAGGCCTGACTCAAAATAGAATCGTGATCAAAAGCTAGGGAGGGCACTTTTTTTACATCACACCAAAACACCCTTTCTGCAAAACTGGATGCTTCAGGTTCAAAATCACCCATTTTTACTAATGCGAAATAGGCTACCGTAATAACCCTTGCTTGAGGGTTTTCTCTAAAAGACTGCAACCATTCCAAATCCTTTATATCCTGAACCCTTTGTGGGTCGCCAAAGGTGTGAAATTGTTTAAGGAAAATTCCTTCCAATTGGGTTAATTCTTTCAACACTCGATTTGCAGCTTCATCTAAACCCTCATCATTTAGAATTAAATCGCCAGGTAAGGCAAATTGAATCTTACCTTTATCCTGCAGTTTTTGCTCCAATAACAAAACATTGAGTTTATTGTTATCAAATCCAAACACCACACAATCTACCGATACATTGGGGTTTAAATTTTTGGTTTCAGTTTTTGACACTATACTAGGCTTTGATTTTTTTTGATGGATACAAAAATCTGCAAATTATTCTGAAGCTAAAATAAAGATTTTTTTTGAAAGTGTAAATTTTACACTAAGTTTGTTACTGTAATTTGTAAATCAAAATGACAAATACCATAAAAACCATTGCAGTTCTTACCTCTGGAGGGGATTCTCCAGGAATGAACGCAGCTATTAGGGCTGTTGTTCGTACTTGTTCCTTTTACGATAAGCAGGTTTACGGTGTATATGAAGGCTATAAAGGATTGATAAATGGCAGCATAGAACTCCTAAATGCTCGGTCGGTAAAAAACATTCTCAATCGTGGTGGAACCTTTTTAAAATCCTCGCGAAGCGAAGAGTTTAGAACTCCAGAAGGCCGGAAAAAGGCCTATGAAAATGTGAAAAAATTTAATATTGATGCTTTAGTTTTAATTGGCGGAAATGGAACTTTCACCGGAGCCCATATTTTTTATGAGGAGTATGGCATTCCAGTAATAGGGATTCCGGGAACCATAGACAATGATTTATTTGGCACCGATTATACCCTTGGTTTTGATTCAGCCACCAATGTAGTGGTGGATTGTATTGATAAAATAAGGGATACTGCAGAATCTCATAATAGAATGTTTTTGGTGGAGGTGATGGGAAGAGATACCGGGTTTATAGCCCTGCGTTCGGCAGTGGCATCGGGTGCTATTGACGTTGTTCTGCCGGAAGAAAACTCGCCAATGGAGGACCTTATTAAAGAAATAACCAAAGGAGCGGCAAATCAAAAAACCCACAAACTTGTTGTTGTTGCGGAAGGAAATAAACTGGGTGATACCTTTAGAATTGCGAAAGATCTATCCAAAAAATTTCCCGAAATAGAAACCAAGGTTACCATACTTGGTCATTTGCAGAGAGGAGGCGCTCCTACCTGTTTCGATAGAATATTAGCCAGTGAATTGGGAGTCGCTGCAGTAGAAGGATTACTAGATGGGAAAACCGATGTTATGGTTGGAACCATCAATAAAAAAGTAAGCTATACCTTCCTTCAAAAAAGCATAAGCAATAGAGCCTCTCTAGATCCTGAATTACTTAGAATTAGCAAAATATTATCCATTTAAAACCTACTAATTATGAAAAAAATCGCCATCAATGGATTTGGCCGGATAGGCCGCCTTTGTTTCCGAAATCTAATCCAAAATAATGAGCTTCAAGTCTTGGCAATTAACGACCTTACCGACACAAAAACCTTAGCTCACTTATTGAAAAGGGACAGTGTTCATGGCAGTTTCCATCACGACCTTTCCTATGATGAAAATTCCATCACCGTTGACGGGCAAAAAATTCAAATTTTCGCCGAGAGAAATCCTTCCAAGCTCCCTTGGGAAAAACTAGAAATAGACCTTGTAATTGAATGCACAGGAATATTTAGAGATCAAGAAGGAATGGGCAAGCATATTGAGGCTGGCGCCAAAAAGGTTTTATTAAGTGCACCTGCAAAAAAAGGTGTGAAAACCATTGTGCTAGGCGTAAACGATCATCTGCTTAGTGCTGATGATCTATTAATTAGTAATGCCTCATGTACTACAAATTGCTTAGCGCCAATGGTGAAAATCCTAAATGATAATTTTGGAATAGAAAAAGGATATATGACTACCGTTCATTCCTATACTTCAGATCAGCGTCTACAAGATGCTCCACATTCCGATTTACGAAGAGCAAGAGCAGCTGCGGTAAACATTATTCCTACCACCACTGGAGCCGCAAAAGCGGTAAGCTTGGTATTACCAGAAATGGAAGGAAAACTAGATGGTTTTGCCATGAGAGTTCCAACCCCTACCGGCTCGGTTACGGACTTAACCGTAAACCTAAAAAGGGAGGTAAGTACTGAGGAAATTAACAAAGCCATGGAAGAAGCAGCAAATAATGATCTCAAAGGCATTCTGCAGTTTAGCACAGCACCTCTAGTTTCAAGCGATATTACAGGTGATAAGCACAGCTGTATTTTAGATAGCGAATTGACTAGCGCAAATGGCAAAATGGCTAAGGTTGTTGGGTGGTATGACAATGAAGCCGGATACGCTTGCCGATTGGCTGAACTGGCCAATAGAATGGTGAAAATGTAAATAGTACACTAAGTAAATTTTAGTAATTTAGATTTTTTTTAAACTAAAAAGTATGATTCTCATCGCTGAAAGCGGATCAACAAAGTGTGATGCTGTATTTTTGGATCAAAGCGGAAAAGAAATATCACGCTTTCGCATGATGGGTTTCAACCCGTATTTTCACCAGTCCTCATTTATTACCGAACAAGCATTACTTGTTGAGGAAATTGCAAAGTATAGAATTGAAACTAGCCACGTATTCTTTTATGGAGCAGGATGTTCTTCTCCAAGCCTAAATCAAATTATTTCTAAAGGTTTGGAGCCTGTTTTTCCTTCAGCTAAGGTATTAGTAGATCACGACCTAAAAGCCTGTGCATACGCCACCTATAATGGTGAACCCTCAATTAGCTGCATATTGGGTACGGGTTCTAATTCTGTGTATTTTGATGGTGAAAATATCTCTGAAGAGGTTCCAGCATTAGCCTTTATTTTAGGAGATGAAGGAAGTGCCAGCTATATTGGTAAAAAATTAATTTCCTCCTTTTTATACAAAAAAATGCCAAGCGATTTGGCTGAGGACTTTTATGCTAACTACAGCCTTGATAAGGATACTGTAATTGATAAAGTATATGCAAAACCACATGCCAATGTGTTTTTAGGTAGCCTTTCTCCATTTGCTCATAAACATATTAAAAACCCATTTGTAAGGAATATTGTAGCCGATGGTTTTCAACAGTTTTTAGAAACCCATGTGCTTTGCTATCCCAATGCCGCTGAAGTAGAAGTAAACTTCGTGGGGTCCATTGCCTATCATTTTCAGGATATTCTGGAAGAACTAATGGCCGATTTAAACCTTAAACTTGGAAGAATTATTAGAAGGCCCCTTGACGGACTTATTAATTATCATCTCACACAACTTCCAAATTCAAATCAAATTTTTAACCTTAAACAGGCATTGTGATTAAAGCCTTTATTTTCGACTTGGATGGTGTACTGGTAGATACAGCAAAATACCATTATAAGGCTTGGAAAGCCCTAGCCAAGGAAATTGGAATTGACTTTTCTGAAAAGGAAAATGAACAATTAAAAGGAATTAGCCGAAAAGAATCCTTGGAATTAATCCTGGAATGGGCCAATATTAGTCTCAATGAAGACAGAAAGCAAGAGCTTATGGAGCTCAAAAACACTTGGTACCTACAACATATAAAAAACATGGATGCCTCTGAACTGTTAGAAGGGGTTGAAGATTTCCTGTCTCAAAGCAAAAGCCTTGGTCTAAAAATAGCTCTAGGCTCAGCAAGTAAAAACGCCTTGCCTATATTAGAAAAAACCAATATTCTACAATATTTTGATGTAATTGTTGATGGTAATCATACTACAAAATCAAAACCACATCCACAGGTTTTTCTTATGGGTAGTGAAAAGCTTGCTGTAAAACCAGAAGAAGCCATCGTCTTTGAAGATTCACTAGCAGGAATTCAAGCGGCAAATACTGGAAATTTTAAATCACTCGGTATCGGTTCCGAAGAAATATTAAAAGAAGCAGATCTAGTATTCAAAGGCCTTTTTCAAATAAACCCCCAAACCCTACTAAACGAATTTAACTCTCATGCACAATAAATATCTCGATCAGCATGAATGGCAAATAATTGAAAGTCAATGGAACCCAGAAAAACACCAAGGTTCTGAGTCTATATTTAGCCTTGGAAATGGCTATATGGGCCAAAGGGCGAATTTTGAAGAAAATTACTCTGGGCCACATCTACAAGGAAGCTATATTGGTGGAGTATATTATCCTGATAAAACCAGGGTAGGTTGGTGGAAAAATGGCTATCCAGAATATTTTGCCAAGGTTTTAAACTCTGTAAATTGGATAGGTCTAAAAATTGAAGTAAACGGAATTGATCTCGACCTTCATCACTGTGAGATAAAAAATTTTAAAAGGGTTTTGGATATGAAGGAAGGCCTCCTTCATAGAGAGTTTACAGCTCTACTAAAACCTGGCCTTGAAATCCAAGTTTCCTGCACTAGGCTTTTGAGCATGAAGAGGAAAGAAATTGGTGCACTCCGCTATTCCATTAGCCCTATTAATTGTAATCCAAAATTAAAAATTACACCCTATTTAGATTTTAATATTTTAAATAGTGACAGCAATTATGATGAAAGTTTTTGGGATTCTGTATCGGAAAATGTAGGTAGCCAAAAAGCAGTTCTTCAGGCAAAAACCAAAAAGTTAGATTTTCAGGTCGCAGCTTCCATGCGCTATGAGTTTTTTATTGATGACCATCATTTCACTCTATATCCCGAAAGCTTAAAAAAGGAAAAATACTCGGAAAACTCCTTTGAAATTCAAGCCGAATCTGGTAAAACTTATACCACTTATAAATATGCTGCCTTGGTTTCTACCTTAAATCTGAAGGCAGAAAAATTGATAAATATTGCCGATAGTTTAGCTTCTGATGCCATGAAAGATGGTTTTCAAACCTTAGTTCAGGAACATAAAAACTCCTGGTCTGAAAAATGGAAAAACAGCGATATTAAAATCGATGGTGATATAGAAGCACAGCAGGCAATTCGTTTCAATATTTTTCAACTAAGCCAAACTTATACCGGTGAAGATTCTAGACTAAATATTGGTCCAAAGGGTTTTACTGGTGAAAAATACGGCGGATCTACCTACTGGGATACCGAAGCTTATTGTCTTCCCTTTTATATGGCTTCTGCCGGACAGGAAGTAGCTAAAAACCTATTGATTTATCGCCATAAACATTTGCAAAAAGCCATAGAAAATGCTGAAAAATTAGGTTTTAAAAATGGTGCTGCCCTTTTTCCTATGGTTACCATGAATGGAGAAGAATGCCACAACGAATGGGAAATAACTTTTGAAGAAATACACCGAAATGGGGCTATAGCTTTTGCCATATTTAATTATAGCCGCTATTATGGCGATGAGTCTTATCTAGCAGAATATGGTTTAGAAGTATTATTGGCTATTTCTAGGTTTTGGGCGCAACGCTTTAATTTTAGTAAAGCCAAGAAAAAATATGTAATGCTAGGTGTTACAGGCCCTAATGAATATGAAAACAATGTAAATAATAATTGGTACACAAACTATATAGCAAAATGGACGCTGGAATATACTCTAGATGCTTGCGAAAAAGTAAAAGAGCAAAACCCAAATGCTTTTAGCAAAATTTGTGAGAAGTGCAATTTCATTGCGATGGAAGAAAGCAATATGTGGCGGGAAATTATTGGCAATGTCTATTTTCCTAGAAATGAAGACTTAGGAATCTATCTTCAGCAGGATGGGTTTATGGATAAAGAACTTTTAGAGGTTTCAGATCTAAATCCGGAGGAAAGACCCATAAATCAACATTGGAGTTGGGATAGAATTTTGCGATCCTGCTTTATAAAACAAGCGGATGTTCTTCAAGGGATGTATTTGTTTGAAGATCATTTTTCCAAAGAGGAAATTTTAAAACACTATAACTTTTACGAACCCAAAACAGTTCATGAAAGCTCCCTTTCCCCCTGTGTTCATGTGATCACCGCTGCCTATTTGGACAAAATGGAAGAGGCCTATGATCTGTATCTAAGAACCTCTCGCCTGGATCTTGATGATTATAATAGTGAAGTGCATGAAGGTCTGCATATTACTAGTATGGCCGGAACTTGGATGAGCATTGTGGAAGGGTTTGCTGGAATGCGGATTAAAGGAGATCAACTTTATTTCAATCCAAAACTGCCCGAAAATTGGCGGAAATTGAATTTTAATATTAATTTCCGAGGAAGCATATTAGAATTCGAATTTAGCAAGAAAGGCTTTTCTATTCAAAATAATAGCACTAATCATCTGAGCTCCATTGTTCATGATGAACTGTACAGCATTCCTGCCCATTCAAAAATTGAAATTAGCTATCCATGAAAAAAATATTCTTATTAGCATTTCTGAGCCTTTTTGGAATGGCAAATGCCCAAATAAACAGGCAAATTTTAAATAGCCCATTTCATTTAAACCACGATAGCAGCCGAATAATTTTAAGAGATTATTTTCCAAATGAAATTCCATCAAAGCTAATCCTGCCTCCTGGACTAAAGAATCATTCTAAAAACCCAAATGAATTGATTCTAACCGGCGAAATGAAATCAAAAATTGCTTTGTTGGATGTTGAGACCAAAGGACACAATCAATCTATTATCCTCATTAAATCGTCCAACAAAAAAGCAGTGATTTCTGTAAAGGCTGATGAAACATTTAAAGGTGAGGTTCGAATAATTGCTTCCTTTAACAACTGGAATAGAGCTAGCGAAGCCCTAATTCTGGAAAATGGTTATTATAAGGCTGAATATTTACTACAAGCCGGGACTTATGAATATAAGTTTTATGTTGATGGCCAAGAATTAAACGACCCTTTAAACCCTAAAAAAGTTAGTAATGGGATGGGAGGCTTTAACAATATTATAAAAATAGAATATGCAGAGTCTAGTCTGCCTCATTCCTATTTTTTACAAAAGTGCGATAGCAATTGGCTTTATATAAGTGAAATTCCCAAAGAACAAGAACTTATTGCCTTGTGGGAAAATGAGAAACTTAAGGTTCATAGAAAAAAGGATGGCAGCATAGGCCTACAAATTCCCGCAAAAGCCCAAAGTCATAAAAGATCTTTTATTCGTTGTTATTCCTATTTAGGAGAAAGAGAAAGCAATGATTTATTAATTCCGCTCGAGTATGGAAAGGTTTTGCAAAAGGCAGAAAATTTAGAGCGTTTTGATTGGCATAGCGCCAGACTCTATTTTTTGATGATTGATAGATTCAAAAATGGAAATTTAAAAAATGACAAACCCACTCCTGATCCAGAAATACATCCTAAAGCAAATTATTATGGTGGTGATTTAGCTGGGCTTAATCAGGCTGTAGATGATGGGTTTTTTAATGATTTATATGTCAATACAATTTGGCTTTCACCCATCACCCAAAACCCTTGGGATGCTTGGGGTTACTGGGACAAAGGAATGGTAAAAAGTAAATTTTCTGCTTACCATGGTTATTGGCCAATAAGCAATGTTCAGATCGATAAAAGGTTTGGCAGCCCAGAAGAATTAAACGCCCTCCTTCTTTCCATTCATAAAAATGAAAATAATGCCCTTTTAGATTATGTTGCCAACCATGTTCATATAAACCACCCCGTATATCAAAAAAATAAGGATTGGGCCACACCGCTATTTTTAGAAGATGGAGCTAAGAACACCGAAAAATGGGATGAACATAGACTCACCACCTGGTTTGATGATCACCTTCCAACACTAGATTTAAGGGAAAAAGAAATAGTGGATGCCATGGTAGATAGCGCTGTTTTTTGGCTCAGCGAGTATTCCTTCGATGGTTTTAGACATGATGCTACCAAACATATTGATGAATTATATTGGAGAACCTTAACCTATAAATTGAAAAGCACCCTTCCAGAAAAAGCTATTTACCAAATTGGAGAAACCTATGGTAGCCCTCAACTAATTAATAGTTATATCAGCACCGGAATGTTAGATGCCCAGTTTGATTTTAATCTTTACGATGCTGCTGTGGATGCTTTTGCCAAAGAAGAAACGAGTTTAGATAATTTAAAAGATAAATTGGAGCATGGTTTAGAAACCTATGGTTATCATCATTTGATGGGAAATATAACTGGAAACCAAGACCGCTCTCGTTTCATTAGTTTGGCTTCTGGAGATGTGAAATTTGAAGAAGATCAAAAATTAGCGGGCTGGGATAGACAAATTCCCAAACCCAATGCTGAAGCCTATAAACGATTGGGACTTTTGCATGCTTTTAATAATGCTATTCCAGGATTGCCATGTATTTACTACGGCGATGAATATGGTTTGCCGGGAGGAGGCGATCCAGACAATAGAAGGATGATGGAATTTAATGGCTATGATAATGATGAACTGGCTTTACGAAACAAAGTTGTTGAATTAACTAAATTAAGATCTACACAATTAGCCCTAATTTACGGAAGCACAAGTGTGGAAATAAGAGAGCAAAAGGTCCTGCTAATCCGTAGAAAATATTTGGATCAGGAAGTGATTATTGTCATCAACAAATCAAAGGAACCTATAGCATTGGAAATTGAAAACCCGGATAAAAAGGTTTACCATTCGAGTTTTTCAAATAAAACCAAGTCTATAAACGAAAATCTTAGGCTCGAACTCGGAGCTTTAAGTTTTGAATACCTCATCTATAATCCCAATTAATTATGAAAAAATCAATTTTATTATTTGCTAGTTTTCTACTAATTGCTCTGTCCTGTAAAAATGAGGAAACCGAGGCTATAAGCACAAATGAAGAGGGGAAGGCCCAAGAAGCAAGCCATGTCTATAGCCCAGTAAAACACCCAGAATGGTCTAGTAACTCTAGTATTTATGAGGTTAATATTCGTCAATTTACAGAAGAAGGAACCTTTACAGCATTTTCCAAGCACCTTCCTCGACTTCAAAAACTAGGTGTGGAAATTCTTTGGATCATGCCCATTCAGCCCATCGGCGAGGAAAAGCGCAAGGGAGGCCTAGGTAGTTATTATTCTATAAAAGATTATAAAGCCGTAAACCCAGAATTTGGCAGTATTGAAGAATTTAAAAATCTGGTAAAACAGGCCCACGAAATGGGTTTTAAAATAATCCTCGACTGGGTAGCAAATCACAGCGCTTGGGATAATGTTTGGATGAATGAAAACCCAGAATGGTATAGCACAGATTCAATGGGGAATATTGTTGCCCCAGTTGCAGATTGGTCGGATGTAGCAGATTTAAATTATGAAAGTAAAGAGATGCGAGCTGCCATGCTCGAGGCCATGGAATTTTGGGTGAAAGAAACAGATATAGATGGCTATAGATGTGATGTAGGAATGATGGTGCCCATGGATTTTTGGAATGATAGCCGTGAAAAGCTCGATAAAATAAAACCCGTTTTTATGTTGGCCGAGGCAGAAGGGGAAGATTTTCATAAACATGCTTTCGATATGACCTATGGTTGGGAATTTCATCATTTAATGAATCAGGTAGCAAAGGGTATTGATAGAGTAGATGTATTTGATAGCTACCAAGAAAAAATGGATAGCACCTATTCCAAGGATGATTATAGAATGTTTTTTACCACCAACCACGATGAAAATAGTTGGAATGGAACGGTAAAAGAAAGAATGGGCGACAATCATCTAAACTTTTTTGTTCTTGCTTGCACCTTCCCTAATGGAATGCCGCTCATTTACAGTGGGCAGGAAGCGGGATTAAACAAGCGCCTGGCATTTTTTGAAAAGGATAAAATTAGCTGGTCAGACACCAGCCTATACCCTTTTTATAGAGAAATGATAGAATTAAAAACCAATCACCCTGCCTTAGTCAATGGTAAAAATCAAGGGTCTTTTGAGAGAGTGGAAAGTATAAAACAGGAAGGTGTTTATGCTTATAGAAGAAAGGCCCAAAACAGCGATGAAGAGATTTTAGTAGTTCTAAATTTTGGGGATGAAGACCTAGTACTAAAAAATGAAGATATGCTTGGGAATTGGGATATTGTGATGAAAAGTAAAAGTTTAAGGATGAATATGAAGGGGAAATTCATCGTTAAAGCCCATGATTTTTTGCTCTTTAAATAAACTCAAAAATAAGCTAAGTGTAATTATTACACTTATTTTTCTATCTTGACCATTCCAAGCTATTATTAGTATACTAATGACAGAAAAAAAGAAACTTAGTTTTTGGCAGATTTGGAATATGAGCTTCGGCTTTTTGGGTATCCAATTTGGCTTTGCCCTTCAGGGTGGCTTTATGTCGAGAATCTTCCAAACTCTAGAAGCTGATAAAAGTGATATCCCTCTTTATTGGTTGGCAGCTCCATTAACTGGATTATTGGTTCAACCTATTATTGGTTACCTCAGCGATAGAACTTGGAGTCCGAGGTGGGGACGAAGGAGGCCTTATTTTTTAATTGGGGCCATTTTAAGTTCCATCACCTTGTTTTTTGTTCCTCATTCTCCATTTTTATGGGTCGCTGCTGGAAGCTTATGGGTATTAGATGCTTCTATTAATATCAGTATGGAGCCTTTTAGAGCTTTGGTGGCCGACAAACTTCCAGATTCTCAAAGAAGTTATGGCTTTGTAATGCAAACTTTAATTATTGGAATCGGTACTTGGGTTGCCAGTAATTTACCAAGAATTGTGAGCAGCTTCGGGGTAAGCAATGAGGCCCTACCTGGAATAGTTCCAATGTCTGTAAAAATAGCCTTCTCCATAGGAGCCTTTGTGTTTTTAGCCTCCATTTTATATACCGTTTTTACTACCAAAGAAGATCCTCCAGAAGACCTAGAAAAGTTTCTTGCTGAAAAAAAGGCGAGTAGCGGATTCTTAAATGGCTTTAAAGAAATTACCGAGAATATTGTGAAAATGCCAAAAACCATGGCCAAATTAGGAGTGGTTCAGTTTTTTAGCTGGTTTGCATTTTTTACCATGTGGAGTTTGGCCACCCCCGCCTTAACTGAGCATGTTTATCAATCTCCAAAACCCGAAAAAATAATTTTTGAAGAGTCCAGCTCTCAAGAAATTGAAGCCTATACTGTGGCGGATAAAAAATATAATGACGCGGCCGATATGGTAGGATCCAATATGGGCTTTTATGGATTATCATCAATGGCCTTTGCTCTGCTTTTAACCTTCTACACTTCAAAAATGAGAATCAACAGAAAGTTGGTTCATATGACCTCTTTAATTCTAGGTGGTATAGGTTTTATTAGCATGTATTTCCTCAATGACCCTGATAATCTAGCCTATTCCTTTATCCTAATTGGTATATCTTGGGGAAGTATTTTGTCTATGCCCTATGCTATGTTATCTAGCTCCATAGACCCCAATAAAATGGGCGTTTTTATGGGACTCTTTAATATGTTCATTGTAATCCCTCAGATTATTGCAGCTTTAGGAGGACTTAGCTATTTATATCAAAATATTTTTGGCGAACAAACCATTAATGCTATGCTATTAGCTGGTTGTTCACTTATTTTGGCAGGACTTTCCAACCTTTTAATCACCAATAAAAAAGCTATCACTTACCAAATTGATAGCTATTCCTAAATTATTGGAGTTCAAAAATTGAGATAGACATAGGCTCAAGCACCAGGCTATTAGCATCCAATAGCTCTTGGCTTAAAACATTTTTACCCTTAGCTCCAATAGGCCATAATTCTTTAAATCGGCTTAGGTCCAAAACTTTGTTTTCGTCCTTTGCGCTGCTATTTACCACCACCATCACTAGCTCATCCTCATATTGTCTAAAATAAACATAAACACCATTTTCTGGAACAAAATGAATCATAGTTCCTTGGGTAATTGCCTTGGAATTGGCTCGCCATTTAAGTAGCTCACTGATATAGTCATGGATTAAATTTTCTTTAGCAGACCTCCCTGATTTTGTGAATTTATCTTGCTTATCATCTGGCCATCCTCCAGAAAAATCCTCTCGTATCAAACCATGGTTTTCCACTTCTTTCATCAACACTTCGGTACCATAATACATGCAGGGAATTCCACGTATGGTAAACAACATTCCCAAGGCCATTTTCATTTTTTGAATATCGCCGTTTATATGTCCAAATATTCTAGCCAAATCATGATTATCCAAAAAGGTAATATGCTGCTCCGGCTGCTTATAGAGATAATCTGCTGCAAGGCTATAATACACTTTACTAATTCCATCGGTCCAACCTTGCTCCTTTACCAATGCTTCATGTAGGGCAAATGCAAGCTGAAAATCTGTTACAGCATCCATGTGGGAGTTGATATTATTAAAGGGGTTATCCTCAACAAAATAGCTCTGAATTTCAGGTCCGTGAACCCAAGTTTCACCAAAAATGAAAAAATCAGGATATTCAGCTTTTAGCCTAGCTGCCAATTCAGCCATAAATTTTTGATCTGGGTAGGTATAAGTATCTATTCTAAAAGCATCTACTCCAAATTCCTCTATCCACCAAAGGCTATTTTGAATTAAAAAATCTGCCATTGGCTTATACCTTTGATTTATATCGGGCATAGAAGAAACAAACCAGCCATCACTAAATTTATTCAAATCCGATTGTGAGGCATGAGGATCAAACAATGTTGCAGCTCTATAATTTGTTTGTTGATATCCATTTTTAAAACCAGAATGGAAATTGAAAAAATTGGAATCCGGCAAATCTTGAAAAAAATGATGATAGGTTCCTAGGTGATTATACACCATATCCATCACCATAGTCATTCCTCTACTATGTAAATCATCCACCAGACTTTTAAAAATTTGATTATCTCCAAAACGAGGATCAATGGAATAATTATCTGTTATAGCATAGCCATGGTAGGAGGCTTCTGGCATGTCATTCGTTAGTAAGGGGCAAATCCACAGAGAATTCATTCCTAAATTTTGGATATAATCCAAGTGATCGATAATCCCTTTTATATCACCACCATGTCTGCCATAAATAGAATCGCGAGAATAGACTTTCTCCCTCATGGATTTAATTTTATCATTTTTTAAATCCCCATTCGCAAAACGATCTGGACTGATAAGATAGATTACATCACTCTGACTTAAACCTCTACTTTTCCTTTTCTTTTTGCTTTTAAGCAAATACTTTATTCTCTTGCTTCCCAATTTAATTTCAACAATAGAATCTTTAGAATTTGGATTTATAAGAAGGTTTATAAAATGATATTTGGGATTATCAGCCTTTTTATAATGAACTATTTTGGCCAAGTCGCCCTTAATTTCCGGTATGGAAGAAATGATTTTTTCGGATTTTACAATTAGGCTAAGGCTGTCATTAGCCATTCCTTTCCACCAAAAAGGTGGATAAATATCAATTTGAGCCATGGAAACCACCGAATTGGCAAAAAGAAAAATAATAGCTAAAGTGTAAGGTTTACACCTATTCAAAACAAATACCATAAGATCAGGGGTTTAATTGATAAATTTTAGTTAATCTTTATTTAATGAACAATAATTTTTTCTAAATTGCACCTTATTGTAATATATACACTAAGTAAACAAATTCTAAATTTTAAACCATACAATTATGAAGAAAATTTATTCTCTAATGATTGCCCTACTTAGTACTGGTGTTTTGATGGCTCAACACAACGTTACTTTTAGGGTAGATTTAGGTTCAACTGCTGCAAGCGCCAATGGCGTACACGTGGCTGGAGATTTCCAAATGGCCGCTGGTGCCGCTGGGAACTGGGACCCTGCTGCAACTACCATGACCAATTCATCTGGTAGTATCTATGAAGTACAAGTAAATATCCCTGCTGGTACTTATCAATATAAGTTTATTAATGACAATGGTTGGGGTGGTGTTGAAGCTGTTCCTGCTACTGTTCAAGTAGACATGGGAAATGGAAATGACAACAGATGGTTCCAGGTAATGGGAGATACTGTGCTAGCCCCTGTAATGTTTGGGGGAGCTGCTCCAAGCGGAATGCATGCCTTAAGAACAAGTGTTGATCTAAGTTTGGAAGCTACAGTAGATGATACCGTAAGTTTAGCTGGTAATTTTGTAAACCCAAACTGGTCTCCAGGTTCAGTTCAAATGACGGATCTTAATGGTGATAGCATTTATAGCCATATTGCCTATGTTGCTGCAGGTACTGCCGCAGAATGGAAGTTTATAAATGGTGCAGATTGGGGACTAAGTGAAACTGTTCCTAGCAGTTGTTTAGTAAACGGAAATAGAGGAATAACAGTAAATAGCGATACTATTTATTCCGGTGGAACCGTATGTTTTGGACAATGTGCCTCATGTTTTATTCCAGATACTGGGAATGTTACCATTAATGTAGACATGTCTAATGTTTGTGATTGGACATCGGATTCAGTTGATTTTGCTGGTCCATACAACAACTGGTCTGGTGGAGATTTTCTTACAGATCCTGATAATGATGGAATTTATTCTATTACCGTTAGAGTGGCAGGTCCAGAATTTAAATACAAAGCGAGATATATTCAAAATGGAACGACCAACTGGGAAGGTGGAGCTGATAAAATTGTGAATTTTAGTGGTGATACAGTTGTTACGGCTCGTTGTTTCGGAGCGGATAATCCAGGAGCTTGTTCTCCAAAACCAGCGCCTGCTGATGTTAGTTTCAGAGTAGATGTAAGCACATTCCCAAATCAGGCAGATCTTAACGATATTTATGTAATTGGAGATTTTACAAATCCTCAATGGCAGAGTGGAAAAGTTTTAATGAGCCCAGTAGCTGGAATGCCAGGAGTTTTTGAAACTACCGTTAGCAATGTTTGCCCAGGAAAAATCGCCTTCAAATTTATGAATGTGAAAATCGATGGTACTGAACAAGAAGAAGGATTCCCAGGATTGTTAGATTCATCTTGTACAGAGCCTAGTGGTACTGGAAGCTTAAACAGGTTTTTAGTTCGCCCAGATGCTAATCCACAAATGATTGATTATAAGTGGGACAAATGCGAATCCATTATTGGATTAGAAGAGCAGTTTTCAAGTCAATTAATCGATGTATATCCAAATCCTTTTACCGGAAGTACTACTATTAGTCTTGACGAGAATGAAACTTTTACTATTTCCTTAAGGGATTTAACAGGTAAAGAAATTTATAAGGCCAATGGAAGTGGCGAATTTAGATTAGAAGCTGAAAATCTAAATGCCGGAGTTTATCTTCTAAGCATCACAAATAAACAAGGGGAGACCAATGTCAATAAGGTGATTGTGCAGTAATTTAAACTACAATCAATCCCATTGCAAAGCCACTTCGCATGAAGTGGCTTTTTTGCTTCCATTAAAAACCATATACCGATCGGTATAATTCTCAAAAAATAGTTTACCTTTGAATCTTCATGGAAAAAACAGCCGATTTTATTCTTGAAAAAGTGGCCCCTATTTTTAATAGGCAGGGTTATGTAGGAACCACCCTTAGAGATCTTACTGAGGCAACCAAATTAACCAAAGGTGCCATTTATGGAAATTTTGAAAATAAGGAGGAATTAGCCCTTAAAGCATTTCTGCTCAATTTTAAAAAGGCCTTTGAACCCTTGGAAAAGGCTATCGCTAGCAAAGATCATAGCATTGCCAAACTGTATGCCCTCACCGATTATTATCGCAATTATTATGACTATGCCAGTGGAAGAGGTGGCTGCCCAGTATTAAATGTAACCATCGATGCCCAGCATATAAACTCAAAACTATTTGACCTGGCCAAGCAGAAAAGCGAACGTCTAGTATTGGGAATTGAAATGATAATCAGGAATGGTATTAAAAATGGAGAAATCAAAAAGAGTGTAGATGCCGAAGTTTTTGGCCAAAACATTTATTCCATGATTGAAGGTAGCCTTTTTCTTGCCTTTACTTTTAAAAGAGATAATTATGTTTTAAATATTCTCGATCATATAGACCATATTATAGAACATGAATTAAAAGCTTAAAAAAAATTTACTATAAAATATACCGATCGGTATAAAACACAGACAAAATGAACAACTTATTACGAAGTACCACTAAAATTAGATTTCAAGATTGTGATCCATTTAACCATCTCAACAATTCCAAATACATTGATTATTTAATTAATGCTAGGGAGGATCAAATTTTAGAGGAGTATAACCTGGATATGTATTCCCATATTAAAAAGAATCAGGCGGGATGGGTGGTGAGCTCCCATCAAATTGCCTTTTTAAAACCCGCATTTTTAATGGAAGAAGTTTCTATAGAATCTCAATTGTTCAGTTATGATCAAAACAGCTTAGAGGTGGAAATGAAAATGCTGGATAAATCTGGACAAAAAATAAAATCTCTGCTCTGGACCCAATTCTTCTATTTTGATTTAAAAAGTCAACAAAAAACAGAACACCCTACTGATTTAATGGAGCTTTTTGCCAGCGTCTTAAATCCTATTGACCAAAATTCATTTAAGGAAAGAACAGGTCATTTAATTTTACAAGCCAAGAAGAATATTTAATATTTCCAACTAACAACAAATCATTAAATTAAGGGCTCAATTGGTATATATGAAAAGCCCAGAAATTAGCGATAAAAGTAGGTGGTTTGAGATTCTTGCCGTCCTTACCACGGCCATTGGAAAATTTATTTTTATGGATTTTTTA
The DNA here is from genome assembly GCA_963976435.1 of uncultured Cryomorphaceae bacterium. Lineage (GTDB taxonomy): Bacteria > Bacteroidota > Bacteroidia > Flavobacteriales > Schleiferiaceae > CAKZNE01. The sequence goes on from CAXBKQ010000006.1 coordinate 43,140, forward strand.
GAATGGCGCCTGGCCTATATTTTAGTTGTGATCCTTTTTTGGGGCTTTTTTATCCGTGCCCGGTTACGAGGCAACCCTACTCTACTAAAGCATTGGGGATTTAGAGTGGATAATTTTAAAGCCTCCCTAAAAATGGTTATCCCTTTTATTATTCTTTCCTCCCTACTTTGCTTTTTCATTGGCTATTTGCAAAACAGCCTTAATCTCAATTGGCATATTTTCCCCCTTCTACTACTTTATCCAATATGGGGAATTATTCAACAATTTTTATTGTTGAGTTTGCTGAGTGGAAACTTAAAAGACATGAAAAAAACCAACTTTAGTAATCCTCAGATTATTCTGAGCAGCTCCTTGATATTTGGTTTTATTCATTTACCTACTCCCTGGTTAGTAATTGGAACATTTATCCTTTCCTTAGTCTATAATTATATTTTTTTGAGGATCCCTAACATTTATAGTCTTGGAGTTTTCCATGGCTGGATGGCCGCATTGTTTTTTTATACTGTGGTAGATAAAGATCCTTTCAATCAGGTATTTGGATTCTTATTTAAATAAAAAAAGCCATTCCAAAAGGAATGGCTTTTTCTTAAATTATCAAGAAAATTTTAGCAGTGCTCATTAAAAGCTTCTGTTAAATTTTCTGCAATCATTTCTGCTGGTCTACCTTCAATATGATGGCGTTCGATCATATGAACGAGTTCACCATTTTTAAACAAAGCCATGGAAGGAGAAGAAGGTGGAAAAGGGGCCATCATGGATCTAGCCTGATTTACAGCTTCAACATCATTTCCTGCGAAGGCAGTGATCATTCTGTCTGGCAAATTCTCATTCTGAGCAGCCATTTTCACTGCTGGACGAGCATTTGCTGCTGCACAACCGCAAACAGAATTAATGATTACCAAGGTGGTACCTTCTTGATTTATTTGGTTTTGTACTTCTTCCGCAGTACGTGCTTCTTTTATTCCTGCAGAAGTAAGATCAGCTCTCATTGGAGCAATTAAGTCTTCCGGATACATAATTAAAATTTTTACAAAGGTAATATTTGACCCTATCCAATTCATCAAAAGACCCTATGAATCGGTATTATAAAACTATAAATGGCTATGTACTTCTTAAGCAGCCCCTTTAAGCTCTTCTCTTTTTGAAGAATTTCCTTAATAATTCTGCACTTTCAGCTTCCATCGGCCCTTGAATTATTTCCGTTTTTGGGTGTAATTCTCCGCCATGCTCCATAAAACCTCTTTTTAAATCTCCAGCGGCATAAACCACCTTTGAGATTTGAGACCAAAACAAAGCCCCTGCACACATTGGGCAGGGTTCAAGGGTTACATATAAGGTGCAGTCTTTCAAATATTTTGCACCTAAATAAGAACTTGCAGAAGTAATAGCCAGCATCTCTGCATGGGCCGTAACATCAGTAAGTTTTTCGGTTTGATTGTAGGCACGCCCGATTATCCTGTTTCGGCTTACAACCACAGCTCCAACAGGAATTTCATCCTCACTAAAAGCCTTAAGCGCCTCAGCATAAGCCTGGCGCATAAAATATTGATCTGAAAAAATATCTATTTCCAAGGTAGAATTTATTGTTGCAAAGATAGCTATGCCCTTATTACTTTGTAATTTCGCAGGCTAAATTAATTGAGATGTATCGCAGTCATAATTGTGGAGAACTAAACCATAGTAATATTGGTCAAAATATTCAGTTGAGCGGTTGGGTTCAAAAGGTTAGAAATTTTGGAGGTATGAGTTTTATTGATCTTAGAGATCGATATGGAATAACTCAATTGGCTTTTAATGAAGAATGGAATTCTGACTTAGCAGAATCTGCCAAAAAATGTGGCCGTGAATATGTGATACAAATTGAAGGAGAGGTTATTGAAAGATCAAGCAAAAACCTAAATATCCCCACTGGAGAAATTGAAATTAAAGTAGAATCTCTAAAGGTTCTAAATGCTTCTAAAACTCCACCATTTACCATTGAGGACGAAACCGATGGTGGTGAGGAATTAAGAATGAAATACCGCTACCTCGATTTGCGAAGAGGACCAGTTCGTGAAAACCTTTTACTGCGAAACAGAGTAAATCTAGAAGTTAGAAACTACCTTAGCAAAGAAGGTTTTATTGATATTGAAACACCTTTTCTAATTAAATCCACACCAGAAGGAGCACGAGATTTTGTTGTCCCTTCAAGGATGAATGAAGGGGAGTTTTACGCCCTTCCTCAATCTCCACAAACTTTTAAGCAGCTTTTAATGATTTCGGGAATGGATAAATATTTCCAAATTGTTAAATGCTTCAGAGATGAAGACTTAAGAGCTGATAGACAGCCCGAGTTTACACAAATTGACTGCGAAATGTCTTTTGTGGATAGAGAGGATATCCTAAACACTTTCGAAGGTCTATTAAAGCATCTGCTTAAATCTATTGCCCAAGTAGAAATTGAAAGTATTCCAAGAATGACCTACGACGAAGCCATGGAAACCTATGGAAGCGACAAGCCCGATATTCGTTTTGGAATGACCTTCAACAAGTTGAATGAACTTTGCCAAAATATGGGCTTTCCAGTTTTTGATCAAGCAGAATTGGTAATTGGAATAAAGGTAGATGATTGCGCCAATTACAGTCGGAAACAACTAGATGCTCTGGTAAATTTTGTAAAAAAACCACAAGTGGGAGCTAATGGTTTGGTATGGTGTAAATACAATGAAGATGGCAGTCTAAAATCTTCTGTAGATAAATTTTACAGCGCCGAAAACACTAAAGCTTGGGCAGATAAAATGGGCGCTAAACCAGGAGATTTGATGCTTATTATGGCTGGCGACCAAGATAAAACCCGCAAAGCCCTAAATGATCTTCGCCTCCATCTTGCAGAAGAATTGGGCCTTAGAGATCCTAAGGTTTTTGCCCCCCTTTGGGTTTTAGATTTTCCTTTATTGGAATGGGATGAAGATTCCAATAGATGGCATGCTATGCACCATCCATTTACATCTCCCTATCCCAAAGATTTAGAATTGATTCACAGCGACCCTGGAGCTATTCGAGCAAATGCCTACGATCTTGTTCTTAATGGAAATGAAATTGGAGGTGGCTCTATTCGTATACACGATAGAGAATTACAAAAGAAAATGTTTAGCCTTCTCGGATTTAGCGATGAGGAAGCTAAAAAGCAATTTGGATTCTTAATGGATGCCTTCGAATATGGAGCTCCTCCACATGGTGGAATTGCATTTGGCTTCGACAGGTTAGTAGCACTTTTAGGAGGGAAAGAAAGTATTCGTGAATTTATAGCCTTCCCAAAAAATAATGCTGGAAGAGACCTTATGATCGATGCCCCTTCGAGTATTAGCGCAGAACAATTGGCAGAGCTATCGCTTAAATCAACAAAAGCTTAAAATGCCAAAAAAACCAAACAGCCTTTTAGCTAGGTTTTTAATTTGGAAGTCGCGGCATATTCCACAGAGACAGTTTATACTAATATTAAGTGTGGTTGTTGGTTTTATAACTGGCTTGGTAGCGGTTACCCTAAAAAATGTAACCCACCTCATTCAAGATTTAGTCTCTTCTGGATATTTCACAGAATATTATAATCCCTATTATTTTGTATTCCCCATAATTGGGATATTGATTACTTTATTAATAAAAAGATTAATAAATAAACCGGTAGGTGAAGGAGTGCCAGCTGTTTTACATTCCATTTCCAAACGCAATGGAATTTTAAAACCGCATCGAATGTTTGGCTCCATTGCCACTAGTATTTTTACTGTTGGATTTGGTGGTTCTGTAGGACTGGAAGGGCCCTCCGTAAGCACTGGGTCGGCCATAGGTTCCAATTTAGGACGTTTAATGCATATAAACTTTAAATCGAGAATCGTCCTAATGTCTTGTGCCTCAGCTGCAGCAATAGCCTCTATTTTTAATGCTCCTATCGCAGCCATCATTTTTACTATAGAAATATTCAGTTTAGATCTTACTTTCGGTTCATTAATCCCCTTATTACTAGCGTCGGTATCTGGTGCTGTAACCTCAATGTTTATTCAGGGGAATGATTATTTATTTCATTTTAAATACATCTCTCCTTTCGACATTCAAGATCTTCCCTTTTATATTTTGCTAGGTGTTTTATGTGCTTTTGTGTCTTTGTATTTCAATAAGATTTACCTCTTTTTCGATAGCTTTTTCTCCAAAATGAAAAACCAAACTACAAGGGTTTTATTTGGAGGAGGACTTTTAGGATTAATCATATTTTTAATACCTCCTCTTTATGGTGAAGGTTATGAAACCATAAACCATTTGCTCAATGGCGATTTAAATTCAGTAATTGAAAATAGCTTCTTATACGAATATGCAACCAGCGAATACTTGATTCTAGTCTTACTTATTGGCCTAGTAGTTTTCAAGGTTTTTGCCACAACCTTCACTATTGGTGCTGGAGGGGTTGGAGGTGTATTTGCGCCTTCCCTATTTGTTGGAGCTTCTTTTGGATATGTATTCTCAAAATTTATCAATGAAACCAATATTGTTGAGCTTTCTACAGCAAATTATACCCTTGTAGGAATGGCCGGTCTAATGGCGGGCGTCCTCCATGCACCGCTTACAGCAATATTTATGATAGCTGAAATAACCGGTGGATATGAGCTTTTTGTACCCTTGATGATAGTATCCGCAATTTCATTTTTGGTGACAAGAAAATTTATGCCCCATTCTATTTACACCTTACAATTGGCAAAAAGAGGCGAGCTTATTACCCATAATAAGGATCAAGCCATACTTACTCTTTTAAAAATAGATTCTGTAATAGAAACCGATTTTAGCAGTGTGAATGCCGAAATGAGCCTCGGCGATTTAGTAAAAGTGGTGGCAAAAAGTAAAAGGAATCTTTACCCTGTTATTAACGAACAAAAAATTTTGGTGGGCATCCTAACCCTCGATAATTTTAGGAATATCATGTTCGATCAAAGTTTATATGAAAGCATGAGGGTATCAGATCTTATGACAAACCCACCAGGCTTTATTAATAAAACCGAAAATATGAGTTCCGTTATGCAAAAGTTCCAATCTACTGGAGCATGGAATCTTCCGGTAGTTGAAAAAGGAATTTATATTGGTTTTGTATCAAAATCTAAACTCTTCTCCGTTTATAGACGTAAGCTCATCGAGTTTTCAGAATAAAAACAAACCTTATCAGGTCCTTTTACGTTATTTGCTTGGTTGGGTCCTTTGTGCGACATTCTGATTAACAATTTATTGAGTACATTTACCCTCCCTAAAATTCTGCTATTTACCCAAACTTTAGTTTGGGCGATTGATTCTTGTGTTATTTAAACAACCTTATGAAGTACATTTTATCATTTTTTCTTTCAGCCTTTTTATTCAATCTTGGCTTTTCTCAAAACCAAGATTGGGTGGATCAAATGCAGGATCCATCAGTAAACTTTTATACTGTCCAACAAAGTTTTGAAGAAGCCTGGAAAGAAAAATCTTATGAAAAAGGAAAGGGCTGGAAACAATTTAAAAGATGGGAAGCCTTTATGGCTGAGCGTGTTTTTCCAGATGGTGTAAGGCCTAATCCTAGTGTTTTAAGTCAAGCTTTCAACGCTGTGCAGCAAGCACAATCTACTACCAACGGCGGAAACTGGGTAGCCAAAGGTCCTTTTAATGGTAGCCCTATAGGTGGAATAGGTAGAATCAATAGAATAACTTTCGACCCCAATAATTCTACAATCGTATGGGCCGGAGCGCCAGCTGGTGGACTGTGGAAAAGCACAGATGGTGGAACTAGTTGGTCTAGCAATACCGATCTTTTGCCAAACCTTGGTGTTTCTGATATCGCTATAGACCCAAATAATTCCCAAATAATGTATCTAGCCACTGGGGATAGAGATGGTGGAAATACCTATAGTTATGGTGTATTAAAATCCATAGATGGCGGACAAACATGGAACACAACAGGATTGGTTCATAATGTCAGTAACATGAATAGAATCAGTGATATCTATATCAACCCAAACAATACTAATATAATTGTTGTTTCTACCCGCCAAGGGATTTATAGAAGTACAAATGCGGCAGCGAGCTTTACACAAGTACAATCCGGAGTTTTTAATAGCATAGAACAAAAACCTGGAGACCCTAATATTTTATACACTTCCACAATTATAAATGCTAGTTCAGATATTTGGAAGAGTATCAATAATGGAATCTCATGGACTCAAATATCAAGTTCCAATATTCCTACTTCTGGAATAAGAAGGTTTGAACTGGCAGTAACAGCAGATGATCCAGATTATGTTTATGCTATAGCAGGAAATGCTAGCAACGGTTTTGAAGGAATTTATAAATCAACAAATTCGGGACTCACCTGGACAAAAACAACGAATTCTAGTAGCCCTAACCTTTTAGGGTGGAGAGCAAATGGCTCTGATAGTGGTGGCCAAGCTTGGTATGATTTGGCCCTTGCTGTTTCTCCTACAAATAAAGACATCCTTTATACAGGGGGTGTAAATATTTGGAGATCCACAGATGGTGGTAATAATTGGTCTATTTCGGCTCACTGGACAGGCTCCGGTAGTGCTGCATTTGTTCATGCTGATATTCACCATTTAATTTTTAACCCCGATGGTAGATTGTATGCTGGAACAGACGGCGGTGTATACAGAAGACCCTCCTCCAATAATAATTGGGTTTCCTTAAACGATGGAATGAATATCACCCAATATTATAGAATTTCTGCTGATGGTATTGACACTAGCCTAGTGGCAGCAGGCGCACAAGACAATGGTACACATTTATACGACAATGGAACATGGGATCATATATTAGGAGGTGATGGTATGGATTGCGCCGTAAATCCTAAAAACCCAAGTATTATTTATGCATCATCACAATATGGAAATTTTAGAAAATCCAATAATAGAGGAAACTCCTTTAATGCCAATTTTGGGCTTTCTTCAAATGTGAGGGGAACCGGTGCTTGGGTAACTCCCATTCGAGTGGATCCTATTCATCCAGACACACTATATATTGGCTATTCAAGCGTTTACCGATCCTTTGATGGTGGAAATAATTTCTCTGCAGTGGGCAATGGCTATAATGGTAATAATATAGATCAAATTGCAATTTCTCCAACCCATACCCATGTAATTTATATTGCAGATGGAGGTTCACTATACAGAAGTGATAATTATGCTAGCAACTTCAGCAGCCTTGCAGCACCTGGCAGTGGTTCCATCACCCAAATAGCCGTTGGCTATGATGATCCTATGCATGTTTATATTACTCGTAGTGGATATAGCAGTGGCCAAAAGGTTTACGAATCCTTTGATGGGGGTGGATCTTGGAATAATATCTCCTTGAATTTACCAAACATCCCTGCAAATTGCATCGTTCCCGAAATCAGCCAGGCCAATGGATTATATGTGGGTACGGATTTAGGTGTTTTTTATAAAGATGATAATATGGACAATTGGGTCCCATTTAATTCTGGATTGCCAAACGTTATCGTTAATGATCTAGAAATCAACTACCAAGACAGAAAGTTGAAAGCCGGGACCTATGGACGTGGTTTATGGCAATCTCCACTTTATACCGATATTTCTGCACCATTGGCAGATTTTAATATCCCTAGCTCTGTTTGTGACGGAGACACGATAAAATTATTCGAAAACAGCTTTTACAATGCCAATTCATGGACTTGGAATATTAGTCCTTCAGACTTCACTTTTGTAAATGGTACCAATGCAAATTCTCCAAATCCAGAAATCATCTTTACCAAATCTGCAATTTTTAATGTGGAGCTTACGGTAAGTAATGCCTTTGGTTCAGATTCCAAAAGCATAAGTTCTGCAATTGCTGTTGGTGGTTTTCCATTGCCTTTTTCGGAAGACTTCGAAGCCGTTCAAAGCATGGACAAATGGGATATTGGCGATTCTACTTTGCATAATTGGAGACGAGAATTTGTAGGTGGAAATAGTCCTGGATCTCATGCCGCAAGAGCATTTTTGTTTAATCATACTGCTGGACCCTATTCCTTAATAAGCCCAAGTTTAGATTTTAGAAATCACGATTCTATCAAACTTTCTTATGATTATGCTTATAGTGGTAGAGTGATAAATAGTGATGATACATTAAAGATTTATATCGCTACAAATTGCTCAGACAATTGGATTTTATTAAAAACACATGCCGAAGATGGTAGTAATAATTTCCGAACCCAAAATCCAACCAATTTTATCTTTTCACCAAATTCATCGGCCGACTGGTGTTCTAACCCAGGCTTTGGTGATTGTGGTTTTATTGATTTAAGTGCCTATGACAATACCGAAGGAGTTCGCCTAAAATTTGAAGCAATAAGTGCTGGTGGGAATAATTTGTTCTTGGATAATATCCAAATTACCGGTGATCCAAATACAGCTCCTCTTTCAGGATTTAGCGGTAGCCAAATGGTTTGCGCTCAGGATACTATCGATTTTCTGGATCAGTCTTATGGCTCCCCAACAAGTTATGAATGGACATTCCCTGGTGCTAGTCCATCAGCATCTACAGATAAAAACCCTAGGGTAGTATATACCCAAGCAGGGGTTTATGATGTGTCTTTAAAGGTAAGCAGTGCTTTAGGTAGTGATTCCATTATGAAACTTGCCTATACGGTTGTTGATCCCGCAGATTCCGTTAGTATTAACCTTTTGGCAAATGCTAATATCATTTGTCCAAACGACACATTTGTAGTGAGTATCAATGCCATAAACCAAGGTATTTCACCTGCTATTAATTGGTATGTAAATGGTTCTTTATATTCTGCTAATTCATCTAGCACCTATAGATTTGTTGGCTTAAATGATGGAGATGAAATTTATGCAAGTCTAGCTTCAAGTATGGACTGTGCCTTCCCAAGTTTGGCTTATTCAGATACACTTACATTAAATACCTATCCAATATTAAATGTTCAAATTACTCCACCGGGGAATTTATGTGTTACAGATCCATCAATAACATTAACCGCTAGCCCTGCTGGAGGTAATTTTGTAGGTTTTGGCCTTACTGATTCAATCTTTGATCCAGCTGCAGCTGGTGTTGGAAATCATAGTGTTAGCTACGAATATACAGATGCAAATGGTTGTACTTTTACAGATCAGGTAACCATTACGGTAGATGTGCCACCTAGCATTAGCATAGGATCTGCACCAGTAGTTTGTGAAGGTGAAGGCTTGTTTTTCCTAAATATTGCCTCACCAGCAGGAGGAGTTTTCTCCGGGCCTGGTGTTCGTCAAAATTTCTTTTTCCCAGACTCGGCCGGCTTGGGAACTCATAAAATTTACTACACCTTTCAAGCGGGAAATTGTGCAGCAGTTGTAGATAGTACTACAATATCTGTTGTAGCCAACCCTAGTCAGCCAAGCATAATTTACCAAGCCAATAGTTTAGTTTGCAACCAAACAGGATTTTCCTATCAGTGGTTTAGAAATGGGGTGAGTATAGTGGGTGCAAATAGTATTAACTACAGTCCTATAAACTCTGGCAATTTTAGGGTTGAAATAATCAATCAAGAAGGATGTTCTACAATTTCTGATGATTTTGTCTTTAATATAGGTCTTGATGAATTCCAAAATGCCATTTCTTTTGACTTATATCCCAATCCAGCGGATAAAGAAATAACGCTTGAAATTGAAGCCCAAAGTGCGCCAAAAGCGCAAATACGAATTAGCAATGCCATTGGGCAGGTATTAATGGAAATTCCTCTTGAACAAAGCACCCATATCATCCAAAAAGTTGATCTCTCTAATTTAAGTGGAGGGGCTTATATTATTTCTGTAAAAGGTGATAATATTAATATTTCCAAGAAACTATTAGTTCAATAATAGCTTTAATCGGGCTGAGAGCAGCCTTGGTCTTTTTAAAGATCAAGGCTGCTTTCATTTAAAAAGGAGCTTTGCATTTTATCGATATATTTGAAGAAGTATGAAGATTTTATTTCCCCTTTTATTTTTGGTATTTGCATCCTGCCATTCACAAAAAAAACTGGTAGAGAAAGCACTGGAGGCAAAAAATCCTAGTTTTCAAAAATATCTTCCTGGAGACGGCGGTGGAAAAGGAATTTTATTCTTCGTAGAATTTCCACATGTTTCTGCCAATATTAAAATCAGCCAATTTTCTGTAAACGATCAAATTCTTCCCTTTAAACTTGTTGGTTATAAGGATGGTGAAAAATTAGAGGCCCTCTGTTTTTATGAAAATCCTGAACGTAATCCAGATGCTAAGAATAGCATGGAGGAATTTGAAAACGCCCCTTTGTTTAGAGCCCAAAAGTATTCTGCCGTAATTCAATTTCAAATTGATGGACAAAGTGATACAATCCAAGTGAATAGCTTTAAGGAATTGGAAATCCAAATGTACCCCTGATGAAAAATATTATTGCTACTATCCTTCTTGGATTATTACTATTCCCAAATCCCAAACTTCAGGTAGATAGCCGACAGGCATATGCGGACTTTGTGAATAATCATCCCTATAGCAACAAGCACTTCAATCCATCTAGCCTAAAAAAAATGGCAGCTAAAGACCGTCCGGATTTAGCCTGGGAGCAGAACTTTATTATGACTATGGACCCTGCACTAGGAAGGCCAGCGCCGGAGCGATTGAATTCGGTATATCAAAAACTAAAACAAAGCAAATACTCTGAAAATAAAACCGCCATCCCAGGCAATAGTACTTTTCCTTGGCTAGAAAGAGGACCTAATAATGTTGGTGGTAGAACTAGAGCCATTCTGTTCGATCCCAACGATCCCAGTCATAAAAAAGTTTGGGCAGGAGGTGTAACGGGTGGACTTTGGTATAATAATGATATTACTGATCCCAATTCTCAATGGCAGGCGCAGAATGATTTTTGGGATAATATTTCCATTACGGGAATTGTTTACGATCCTACCAACACCAATATTTTTTATGTAGGTACTGGCGAAGGTTGGGGTTCTAGTGTTTCTGGAGGACGAGGAGCAGGAGTTTGGAAATCTACAGATGGTGGAGCTTCCTTTACTCAGTTGAGCGCTAGCAGCAACTTCTATTTTGTAAATGATTTAGTAGTAAGAGATGAAAATGGTAATGGTGTTTTATATGTTGGTTTAAGAGGGGTTTACTATGTTTCCACAACTCATGGTACGGCAGATGAAGGACTTCAAAGATCCACAGATGGTGGCAATAGTTTTAGCCAGGTATTACCCAATATTAGTGGCCAGAGTTTTAACTATGCCGTAGGCGATATTGCCATTGGAGCAAACAACCGACTATGGGTAGGAACTATTTATTCTGGAAATGGAGGATTTGATAGAGGAGGAGGTAGAATTTTATCTAGCGATGATGGTTTAAACTGGACCGTAGATTATACAAATACCAATGGGGAAAGAGTGCGATTAGCGACCGCCCCTTCAGACAGTAATTATGTGTATGCTATAATTGAAGAATCCAATCAGGTTGGAGAAATTATTAGAACAGTAAATCACGGTCAAACTTGGTCGCAAATGAATGAACCCAACGATGCAGACCCAGGAATTCCATCGAGCGATTTTTCAAGAGGTCAAGCTTGGGTGCATTTATCCCTGGCTGTAGATCCAAATGATGAAGATGTAGTTTATGCAGGATCTGTAGATCTTTTTAAAACCACAAATGGTGGAAGCTCATGGACACAACTCAGCCATTGGTATGGTGGATTTAATTTTCCTTATGTACATGCAGACCATCATATTGTAGCCTTTAAACCTGGCTCTTCTAGTGAAGCCTTGTTTGGAACAGATGGCGGCGTTTCAAGATCTACAAATCTCAATAGCAATAACCCCAGCTTTACGGATAGAAACCAAGGTTATAATATTACTCAATTTTACGCCGGAGCTATGCATCCTGATTTTGGAACAGATTATTTCCTTGCAGGTTCTCAAGATAATGGTACGCATCAATTTAATAGTGCTGGAATGAACTCTACCACAGAAGTAACAGGTGGTGATGGTGCCTATTGTTTTGTAGACCAAACGGATCCAAACTATCAAATAACATCCTATGTTTATAATTCCTATTGGAGATCTACCGATGGAGGGCAAAGCTTCCCTTCTCCACGAATACAGAGCGACTTTAACACTGGTAGATTTATAAACCCTGCGGACTATGACAATAATTTGGACATTTTATATTCAGCGCGAAATTCTTCCTCTATAAATCGTATTGCTGGTATTTCTTCAAATCCTAGTGTCTCAGATTTCACCGTTAGTGGTTTAGGAAGCACAGCTTCAAACCTTTTAGTTTCACCCTATACTACTAATTCTACCACCCTATTTGTAGGTACAGGAAATGGAAATTTATTAAAAATTAGCAATGCTAATTCCAACCCCGTTTCTAGTAATATTGGATCCAACCAATTTCCTAATGGATATATTTCAGGAATTGATTTAGGTAGTAGCGAACAAGAAATATTAATAACCTTTTCAAATTATGGAGTAAGTTCCGTTTGGTATAGTGATGATGGCGGAAATACCTGGTCTGCCAAAGAAGGCAATCTACCGGATATGCCTGTAAGATGGTGCTTGTTCAACCCTTTAAATACCAAAGAAGTTTTACTAGCAACAGAAGTTGGAGTTTGGGCAACAACAGATATCAGCGCCTCTAATGTAAATTGGACAAGTTCTGGGAATGGTATGGCCAATGTAAGAGTTAATATGCTTCAATACAGAGAATCAGACCATGAGGTTTTGGCAGTAAGCTACGGAAGAGGCTTGTTTACCAGCAATGGTTTCACATCTTCTTTGGCTCCTAAAACGGAATTTTATAGCAGCCAAAATCAGATTTGTGCCAGAGATACTTTAAAGCTTTCAGATTCTAGTCTGTTTAATCCAAATGCCTGGAATTGGACTATAATCCCTAACACCCTAAGTTTTGTAAATGGAAGCAATAGCAGCTCCCAAAACCCTGAGATTGTATTTAATGCTAGTGGGGTTTATAGTATTATTTTGCAAAGTAGTAATTCAAATGGTAGTGATGCTGATACCCTAAACATTAGCGCTGAGATTCTTCCTAAGCCAACTATTAGCCGAACTTTAGATAGCTTGTTTTGCAATGAAAACGGATTTTCTTACCAGTGGTATAAGGATGGTTTAGCTATTCCTGGAGCTAACAATCAACATTATAAAATGCTAACTAATGGAAATTTTCGAGTGGAAATTGATCAATCTGGCTTTTGCATTAGTAGTTCGGATATATTGAGTTTCAACTCTATTGGCCTATCGGAAAATTCCAATCTATTGCATTTTAATGCCTATCCAATACCCGTTCAACATACTCTGCGTCTTGAAATGGATTTAAAAAATGCTAGGCAAACAGACTTTCAAATTTTTGATATGACAGGACAGCTTGTAAAACAAGGAGTATTGGGCATGGGAACTAAAATTATTGGCCAAATTGATTGTAGTCAACTATCCCCTGGTCACTATAGTCTCAGAATTTCAAATGCTAATACTCTTTTAAAAAGACAAGGATTTTCTAAACTATAAGCTTCTTCTTCTTCATTTTAGAAGGCAAAATCATACTTTTGCCAATCAAATAATTATGGCTTTATGAAATTTGGCGTTGTAACCTTTCCAGGAAGTAATTGTGATCAGGATATGATCTATGTTTTAAAAGAAATTTTAAAACAAGAAGTTGTGGAACTTTGGCATAAAGACTCCGATTTACAAGGAGCTGAATTTATTATTTTGCCGGGTGGCTTTTCTTATGGTGATTATTTAAGGTCTGGAGCTATTGCAAGGTTTTCACCAATTATGGAGAAAGTTATTGAATTTGCCAAAAGTGGTGGATATGTGATGGGAATCTGTAATGGATTTCAAGTTCTTTGCGAAAGCGGTCTTTTAGAAGGTACATTACAGCATAATACAAGTCATAAATTTATTTGTAAAAACGTTTATTTAAAACCTGGAAATCACAGCAATGCTCTTACTGCTGATCTAGAAGAGAAAGCCTATAAAATACCTATCGCCCATGGTGAAGGAAATTATTTTGCCAATGAGGAAACGCTGGCAAAATTGAAAAACAAGGAGCAAATTTTATTCTATTATTGTGATGAAAATGCCTCTGTAAACGAGGCGGCTAATCCCAATGGATCCATCCACAACATTGCTGGTATTTGTAATGAAACCAAAAATGTATTTGGTATGATGCCTCACCCTGAAAGAGCTGCAGATGAAAACTTAGGGAATACTGATGGCCGAGATATGTTTGAAAGTCTATTGAAAAATGTACTGGCGGTTTAGGCCTTAAGTTTTTCGAAAAACTTTTCTAAATCTACATTTCCCCCGCTTAAAATAAGGGCTAGTTTTTTGCCTTTGAAAATGCTCTTGTGCTTTATTGCGCAAGCAAGGGCTACTGCACTTGAAGGCTCAATTATTATTTTCATTCTTTCCCATACCATTTTCATGGCAGCAATTATTTCGCTTTCTGTACAAGTGAAAATATGGCTCACTCCCTCCATAATATAATGAAAGGTAAGATCTCCAAGTGAAGTTTTTAGGCCATCCGCAAGGGTATTTGGATTCTTTACTGGGATCAACTTTTGGGCATTAAAGCTTTGCCAAGCATCATTGGCATTTTCTGGCTCAGCGCCAAAAACCTGGGTGTTTGGCGATAAATATTTTGCAGCCAAAGAGCTTCCAGAGAGTAATCCTCCTCCACCAACAGGTGTTATAATAAAATCTAGATTCGGAACTTCCCTAATTATTTCCATTGCCGCTGTGGCCTGGCCGGCAATGGTATGATGGTAATTAAAAGGCGGAATAAATGTTGCCCCAGTTTCTTCTTGTATTTTCTTTAAGCCCTCTTCCCTAGCGGCCAAACTCGGTTCACATTCAATTACTATGGCACCGTATGCTTTTACAGCCCTCTTTTTTATTTCTGGAGCATTAGAAGGCATTATTACCCAAGAGGAAATTCCCTTTTGTTTTGCTGCCCATGCTAAAGCCTGTCCGTGGTTTCCACTAGAATGTGTGGCTACGCCTTTACTGTATTCTGCCTTGCCTAAATTCAAAATGGAATTAATAGCTCCCCTTGCTTTAAAAGAACCGGTTTTTTGGAAATTTTCAGCTTTAAAAAATACTTGAGCCTCCAGCAAATCATTGAAATATTGACTTTCTAGCAAAGGACAATTATGAATAAAGGGGGATATTTGTTCGGATACCTGAAGAATTTCTGTCTTACTAATCATTGCAAAGTCTATAAAATTAGACTTTCCAAAAATAAGCTAATACCTAAAGGAAAAACAAAAAGTGATTTATATATCAGGGTGTTTGGCTGAACCTACAGGGAGGATCACTGCTTTATGGATAGATGCCTTTTTTTTCAGTTCAAACTTCATTTCTGCGTTTTCATCTGCGGTTGGTTGAGCATCCTTTCCCGCGAAACCAGGTTTCGAAATTTTAATTTTCAGCTCACCCTCTTGATCTTTCTCCTCCACATAATTCAATTCAAAATTTCCACTTTCATCGGTGGTGATAGATTGAATTACTTCTCCATCTTTTTCTAGGGTAACAACAGCACCTTTAATTTTTTCACCAGATTCCAATTCTACCACACTGCCTTTTAGCTGTTTTGGAGTTTTGTTCGCCATTGCCTGACAGGAAAATATCAGTAGCAAACTCAAGGCAAATATTAAGGGCTTATTGGTCATGGTCACTCAAATATAGAATCTTTTCTTTAAAAGGTGTCTGATAATCAAAGATTTCCGATAGAATTTCTGTTAAAATTTTCCTAAAATCTGTTAATTTTTCACGATCTATCCTCAGCGAATTATCATGAACTAATGGCATCGGCCATTCTTTCACCTTTCTTAAACTAATAATTCCGGCTTCAACTTCATCAACATTTACATGCTTCTCCATATAGAGCCATGCGTACATCATCAATTGAAAAGACTTGTTTTTTTCTTCGGGTTGCTTCAGAAGCTCCCAATTTTTAAATTTTAAATGTTTTGGGTCAACACTTCCAGATTTATAATCCAAGACTCGAATGCTTGAATTAAAACGATCTATTCTATCAGCAATCCCCTTTAGTTTCACCTTTTGACCATTTTCTAAAACAATCTCCACCTCCAAATTTTCTTCTAGGGAAATAATTTCTAGTGGGCTGCTATTTTCTAGTATTGATTTTTCTTGCCTTAAAAAATTGGCCAGCATGCCCGTTAGTGTTTCCCGAATCAAAAGGTTTTTCCCTTGATCGATATTTTTCAATCCAAATTTTCTGAGCTTTTGCACCACATCTTCCCTTATTTCGGACCTTTTCTTTTTAAATACGGCTAAATCTGGATTCAGCTCCTGGAGAGGAAGTCCATCTTCAGAATAATATTCTTGAAGTATTTCGTGAAGGATAGTCCCTTGGGTATTATAGGCTATTACCTCCTCCAAATCTTCCTTTTCACGAATGCCTAAAACCCTTTTGTAATAGAATTTTATAGGATTGTTAATATAGTCTATAAGAGCTGTGGCAGAAAGGCCCTTTTCGGCCAATTCCCTTAGTCTTTCCTGTATGTCTTCTGATTTTTCAATAGAAATCGTAGCGCCATCATCCAACTTTAAAATATTGTTTATGCCTATCCTTTTAAAGCTAATATTTGGATTTAATTTACTGAGCTCATGTTCAATTTGATTGATGAAACGGCTGGCTTCTCCTCCTCCCATGCCATTGTTTTGACCATTATATAGAAGGCAAATATTTTCTGCTCTTTGTAAAAGTCTATAAAAGTGGTAAGCATAAATACCGTCTTTGTCCAAAAAAGTTGGGAGCCCAAATTTGAATTTAATATCAAAGGGTATTAAGCTGTTTTGAGACCTGCCTTGCGGTAAAATATCTTCGTTTACACTGGTAACAATAATGTTTTTAAAATCCAAAGTTCGAGTTTCCAGCATACCCATAACTTGTAGTCCACTTAGGGGTTCTCCTTGCAGATCTATGGTTTGGCTGCTCAACAAATCTTTGTAGAAATAGTAAGCTGTTTTACTGTCCAAAACAAAATTATACTTGGAAAACAATTGTGCTAATTCTTCAAAGAGTTTATAAAAACCATAGGCAATTCCCAATTTTTCTGAAGATGATTCTAAAGAGGGTTTTAGTCTTTCAATAAATTTAGAAAAGACTTTACAAAGCTCTCCCGGTTTTTCGGTGTAGGATTCAAAAAGAGGATCCACGGGAACTTTAAACTGAATAGGCAGCCACTCTTGCAATTCACCAAAAGAAATGAAAATTTGATTTTGCTTGCGTATTTCTTTTCTCAGTTTTTCAAAATCACCCTTTGCGCATTCCAACAGTTTCATCATGGGGTGGGAAAATAAATCATCCCATTTTTGGTAGTGAAAGGCAGCTCTGCCACCACTGTCGAATTTAGAGTTTACCTCATGGGCCATATGCATATCCCAAAGGAGGGAAAATATTCCGCCCATGCTTGCGAATTTTGCAGGTAGGCCCATGGTGATATTAAGGGTGGGGATTTCTTTAGCAATATTGTTTAAAAAAGGGCTCAGTAAATTTTCATCAGCCATAACCACAGCGATATCCTCCAATTGGTCCTTTTGGAATTCTAAAACCGTGGCATTTGCCGCCATGGCTTGAAGGCTATCACCAGCCACGGATTTCACTGTAATATTTTTTGATGTTTTTAATAGTAAATCTTCAAAGCCATTGAATTCATCATTTTCCCTCAGCTTTCGAATCAATTTACTTTCTCTCAAAAACTTTCCAGCTTCATGAACCTCATCATCAAAATAATAATGATCAATATCCCAATAAAAATTACCCAGGCCCTCTTCGTAGAACTTTAGAAAAATTTGCTCTTCTGACCTATTCAAGGCACTAAATCCAACAAAATACAATCGCTGGTATTTGGATTTAATTTGGGCCAGATAATCCTCTAAATTTTCGGCCATCTGCCTATAGGCCATACCTTGATACACCTTTTTATCTTTAAGTAAGATATCCTGATAAATCTTGTAAAATTGAGGGAGCTTTTCCCAAAAATTGAGGTAGTCGCTGATGAGTTCAGAATCTAGAGATTCCCCTGGACTGAGCTCCCAAGACTCTATTCGTTTTACATCTGCCAGGTAGGAAAAAATTTCTTGGGGAGATATTAGATAGCGATCAATCTCATTGAAATCTGCCAATAAAGTTTGAGCCCATTTAGTAAAATCCGAAAAACTATCCTTTTCCTTAAGGTCTAATACTAAATAGGCTTGATATAATTTAAATAGCAAACTGGGATTTGACTCTTGTTCCCAATCAAGTGTTTCTAATAAAAAATCTTCAGAGGTTCTTATTTGAGGGGCAAATACTGGCCCTTCAATAAGTTTAGATATTTCCTTTTTTAAGAAAACTGCTGCTCTTCGGCTTGGTAGAATAATAGCAATTTTGCTGAAATTCTTTTGTTCAGCCACTAATTCTTGGGCTACTTTTCTTAAAAATGGAATCATGCGCTAAGCTTAAAATCTGCTTCCTGCAAGATCAGATAAATGGAATCTAGTAACAAGAAAAACTAAGAATAAAAAAAGCTAATTTCTATTTGTCGTAATCCTCCATACTATTTAGGAAACGGTTCATTTTTCCCTTGGTACCAATCGTGTACATAAATGGAGGCATGCCCTTTATTTCTCTTCGTCTATCTTTAATATCCGTTTCCTTCAATTTGGTCATTATCTCTTCATCACTGGAATATAGGGATAATTGATTTCTCTTGTATTCAAAATAAAAGAAGGTGTTGGCGTCTACTTCAATATACAGGCGCACTTCATTACCTCTTCTTTTTCTTTGGATTTCCATTACGGTTTTTACCTTTTTATTGACAGGATATTTGCCGAAACCCCCAATCCCAATATCATCTATGGCCACAAATGAAATGGCTTCTGGTACCCATTTCAATTTTACATCAGTAAGTAAAATTGTTCTTTGGTAGGCATCTGGAAGTTTTTCTGGGGCACCGTAGTTTTCAATAGATTCGAAAAACTTTTTCTTTTCTTTTTCTTCCAATAATTCATCTGCCGAAACCTTAAATGCTTTCCTTTCAAGGTCGGCCCCATCAGCGCTTGTTGAAGCATTTATCGCCTCAGCAATAGCCTTTTGTAGATCATTGCTAAAGTGAAAATCTAATCCCATTACAATGTCCAGGGTCATTTCATCGGTGCTAAGATCATAATCTATATTTCCCCAGCTCCCGATTTCCATTTGCCCTTTGTCATCACCAATAGCCATACTCCCTTCTCCATGCATCAGGCAGTCTGTATTATTGAAATACAAATAATTACCCTTGCTATCCGGATCATCAAATTTCACATCATCAATAATTACATAGCTACCGATTTCTTCATCATAGTACAATTTGCCAGTTGTAAAGAACATCTCTTTATCATAAGCACTGGTACTTTGACTTAAAAATGCAGCATATCCTCTTACCGTATCCGCATCTATTAAAACTCCATTTACTAAGTTTTTGGTTTTATCTAGTGGATCAATTTCTGGGAGGTCAATAAATATATTGGATGGATCAATAATCGACCTAAACTCAAACCAATCTGTACTCACGGTGGGGCAATCCGATTCGATATGGGTATGACCTCTAAAGTCTAATGCCTTGCGATCACCTCTAAGGTAAACTTTCCCATAATAAGCGAAATAAGGACTCATATAAAAGGATTCCTCTGGTTTTATATTCGCTGTTCCCACTGTAATTCCGGTATCCGCTCTTAAAACGTCAAAATGTATTGGCCAAGGTGTACCATCTTGGTCTAAGTATTCATAATCTGCATTTCCATAATATTTATTTCGGGAATAAATATCAATTACTCCCCCATAAAATTCATGAAACTGAGTGGTTCTATTGGCGGTAATGGCTGCATTTTTTAGCGTTCTCATTTTTGCCTCTTCTTCAATGGCTACATAGCCAGTATCTGGGAAAATACTAGCATCTGCTACATCGATATTTGGAACTTTGAAAGCTTCTAACAAATAATTCTCAAGGTAAAATTTGCTATGTCCGGCAACAAACTGGAGTGAGTCCTGTTCGGTAGCTACAGATATCATTTTAGAGGAGGCTTCCGCTCCTAATTTCTTAAGGTCAATAGCCTTTTCAGGAATTTGCCATTTGGCATTATCCATAAAGCATATATATTCATTTTTGGGAAAGCTGAAATAACTGGCAGGATCATTTAAATTAAATAAACCTTGCTCCTTATCAAAATCTACATTACCATTCGCGTTTGTTAATGAAAATCCCCAATCTACATCTGGGTTGGCTCTCACTCTAAAAGACAAACGATCTGCAGAAAATTTTCGGTTTTTAAATAGAAAATCTCTCGATCGAGATTCGGCATCTAAAAACTCAACTAAAACATCCCCTTTTAAATTAGCAGGACTATGTGCCAGGGTTCCAGTACCTTTCATATCTATGCCATCATACATCTCAAATTTGTTTTCCTTAGAGGTGGTGAAAAGCACATCGTTTTTAGGCTCCCAATGTAGATAGGCTCCTTTAGCAAGTACATGCGGATATTCTGTGCCGCTTGTTCTTTCCTCAATTTCGTAGTCTATTGTTTTTCCATTGGTACTATCTGGAAAGAAAAAGAATTCTTCGGAGGTGGCATATGAATTTAAATAGTCCAATCTACCATCACCCCTTAAGCCTTTATTACTCAATTTTAAGGTGTTGGTAAAAGTCCCTTTTCCACCATAGGCTGCTAAACCTTCACTAGGTGTTTCCGTTGTAAATCCCAAAGAATAATCTTCTTGAACCTTCATGGTTTCATCCATATCCGGGAAAATGCCAGCACTGGTAAAAGTGCCGTCAAAGGACAGTCCTTGGGTGGAAATATTATCCAAACTATCTATTTCAAATGGCTCTAAGGTTACAAAGAAGTTGGTTCGTTCATAAACCCCATTGAAGATACTTTTCTTATCGTAATAGATATAGGAATTCTTGGCACTTCGGAAAATAGGATATTCTGTATACTGTTTTCTACCACTTTTATTATTGGGCTCATCAATAAGAATTTCACCTGTTAAGCCTTGTAATACCGTTTGCACATCCACTAATTCCCTTTGGCCTAAGCTATTCCTTTCAAAGCTTTCCACTTTAAATCTCATGGAATCAATATTGTCCATATTAATTCTAAAGTCTTCGTAATTAAATTTAAAAACGTTTCCCCAATAGCTAAACCTACCGGCAACTATTTGGCCGTCAAAATCAAAATTTAGGTTTTCATAAACTGTTATCCTATTATCCTTGGGAAAGAGCCTTACTTTTTGGGAATCACTAAGGGCAATATTATTAATACCCTCAATTTTCATGGCATAGTCTAATAGACTCAATTGTGCATTTGCTCTACCATTCTGTTTGGATACAAACTGAATAACGTCATAATCTCTTTTTAGCTCGTAATTGTTTACATAATCAACAACCTTATTTTTAAATGTGGCTGTTTTACTATCCAAATCATAACGAACGAACCCATAAACGGACATTTGCATCATTAGGATATGTGTGCTTCTATAGTCCATTTGCAAAAATTGGGCTACCTCCTCATTGCTGAAAGACCATTTTCCATAATAGTCTATCATCTCCTTCATTTTATAGAGTACATGTTTATCATTTAAACCCCTAAGTTGATCAAATCTCCTCCCTCGGTAATAATTATTTGATTCAAAAATTATGGTGCTTTCCGCTCCAAGGCTAATATTTCCGATATCCATGGAAGGTTTGTCTAAATTCCATTTTATGGTTCCGAATGCCATTTCCAAATTGTGATAGCTATCTGAAAAGGCAGTTCTTCCCAAACCTTCTTCATCCCGAATAATGGTTAATTCTCGATTGTTTGGAAGGAATCTCATGGTTACTTTTGGATGGTAAATACTATCCTCTTTTAAGGAGATTTTTACAGCCACTTGATTACTTTCCAGCTTATCTTCACGCAATAAAAACCGGTCGGATTTGAAGTTTAGCAATTCTCTTCCTTCATAGTTGAACTTCACATTGGCTTTTGAAGAATCACTTCCTCCACCGTAGAAAGTAGAGCCAATTATCGCCAATCCTCCTTCAAAATCAGCCCCTGGCACAATATCTTTTATAAATATATTTTGATCGTAGGAATAAAAGCGTGGAAAAGTTCCTTTGCCATTGGCCCCGGAGCTGGTAAGTTTCTCCTCATATTTACCCAGTACCGGGAATTTTAAAAATCGCTTGGTATTTAGGGTTACACTATCAGCTTTAAAATCTGTTTTACTAACATTTATGGAGAAATTTCTAAGCTCTACAAAAGCGGAATCCTCGCTTAATCCAGTTCGAATAAAATAGGCATAGCCACCATTTCCCTCAAAAATTTGACGATGTGGGTCAAAGTCACCTGCCGTTCCTTCTACACGGGTGCTATCATTTTTAAAATACCCCCAAAGATCAATACCATCGAATTTAAAAATGGGTTTACCATCAAATTGAAGGCTATAGTCCCCGCTTCCCACCTTCCACTTTACCTTTCCATTATCGTAAAGTGTATTTTCATAAAAAATGAGATAGGTGGTAGATAAATAATCCGAAAGGGTTCTTGCTCTTTCATTTTTGGAAGTGTTTTTAAGATCTCCCAACCAAAGTGCTAAATACTTTTCCTCCTCATTTAGTTTAAGGTGACTAACAATTTTCAAAAAATTGCTCCAATCTTGGAAGGCGCTGAGTCTTTTTTTAAGGAAATTATTACTGATGTCTATTACCAATGCGGCTTCTTCATCAGTAATTCCGAAACCAGTCCAAGTATCGCTAAACTCTAAAATTAAGGGCTCTATTTCTTTCTCCTTATCGGCTTTTGTGCCTTTTAAGTATTGATTTAATTCCTCCAGATACAGAGATCGGTCCGTGCTAAACTTTTTTAACCTTTGAGCGGAAAGGCCTAAAGAAAACAGAAAAACTGATAGAAGAAGTATTGATTTTTGCATAGGAGCTTAAGCGATTTTTCGATAGTGGCAGGCCAGCCAGCGGTCTTCTCCTGTTTTGTTTACAAGCTCCATTTTATGGTGTAGAGCTTCCTCATTCAAAAGTTCAAAATCAACTTCAAAGAAACCACTAAGGACTAATTCTCCACCAAGAGATAACGTGTCAATATAGGTTTTCATATCCTCCAACAATACATTTCTATTAATGTTGGCTAAGACCACATCGAAGTTCAAGTCTTTTAATGTATCTGCGTCTCCATGGAGGGCTTTAATCTTTTTACAATTATTTTTTTCTGCATTTTCTATGCTATTCTCCACGGCCCATTCAAAATTGTCTATGGCTAAAATTTCCCCAGCATTTTGAATTTCGGCAAGAATTGCTAAAACACCTGTACCTGTTCCCATATCCAAAACTTTTTTGCCATCCAAGTTCATTTGCAAAATGAGTCTAGACATCAATCTAGTGGTTTGGTGGTGCCCGGTGCCAAAAGACATTTTGGGTTCAATAATAATTTCAATAGGATAATTTGCCTTGGATTCGTGGAAGGGTGCTCTAATATACACCTGACCATCTAGGTCTATCGGCTCATAATTGGTTTCCCACTCTTCATTCCAATTTTTATTTTCGAGTTTATCTACCTGATATTCAATTTTAAAATCCTTGGAATTCAAAATCCCCAACTTTTTCAAACTACTTTCATCAAAGTCATCTTCTAGAATATAGGCTTTTAGTCCTGTTGCTGTTTCTTCAAAAGAATCATAGCCTTCAACATCTAATGTAGCCAGAAGTATATCTCTTCCTGGTTCGGCGGGTTCTATAGTAAATTCAATTACCAAAAAAGGTTTCATGTACTCGTTTTTTAGGGCTATTATCTCAATACTTCTTTTCCAATTCTAATCAATTCATTGAAGGAATCTGCTTTAAGGCTAGCGCCTCCAATTAAACCACCGTCTACATCTGGCTGTCCAAAAAGCTCACGAGCATTATCGGGTTTTACAGAGCCTCCATAGAGAATGCTCATATCCATTGCTATTGCAGAATTAAAGTTCTTTGCTAAAAGGTTGCGGATAAAAGCGTGCATTTCCTGAGCTTGCTCTGGGCTAGCTGTTTCTCCAGTTCCAATTGCCCAAACTGGCTCATAGGCAATTACTACTTCTTGGATTTCTGTTCTGTGGATACCTTTTAATCCTTCATTGATTTGCTCTTCCACTAATTTTTTATAATTCCCGTTTTTTCTATCCTCCAGCATTTCCCCAACACAAAAGATAGGCACCAAGCCTTTTTCCAGGGCCTTTTTTACTTTTAAGTTTATAAGAGCATTGCCCTCACCAAAAAATTGGCGTCTTTCAGAGTGCCCTAAAATCACAGCTTCAGCACCAACATTTTTAATCATCGAGGCACTTATTTCACCGGTAAGGGCGCCAGCATCTTTCTCACTACAATTTTGAGCTGCAATACTTAGTCTTTTATTGTTAGAGCTAAGTTTAGATGCTTCTTGAAGATATAAGGATGGTGGAGCAATAATCACTTCAGTATCGTGAAGATGCAGATCTTGACCTTTACAAAATTCTGCAACCTCAGCTATCAATTCCAAAGCCTCATTTGGCTCTAAATTCATTTTCCAATTTCCTGCGATAATTTTTTTTGCCATATGTTTTTGTTTTAAACGCGCACTCTTGGGTCGAGGAGAGCGTAAAGAATATCTACTAAAATATTTATGATCACAAAGGTAAAACCTATTATTAGTACTGCTCCCATAACGAGGGGTAAATCCAATTGATTTAATGCCTCAACAATTTGTTTTCCCAAGCCGTTCCATCCAAAAATAAACTCTACAAATACTGCTCCTGCCAACATAGAAGCAAACCATCCTGAAGCAGCGGTAATTACCGGGTTTAAAGCATTTCGCAAAGCATGTTTTCGAATAATGCTACTTCCCTTCAACCCCTTAGCTCGTGCGGTTCGTATATAATCTTGATTAAGCTCTTCCAATAAACTTCCTCGTGTAAGTTGTATAATTACTCCTAATGGTCTTATACCTAAGGTTAAGGCGGGTAAGATTAAATTCTTTAGCTGTAGGTGAACTCCTTCTCCCATATCATCTACATAATATAGGCTTCCAGACATATTTAGATGCGTATATTCCGAAAGGATATATCCAAAAAGCCAAGCAATTAAAATAGCGGAGAAAAAACTGGGGACAGACATTCCTAGGGTACCTATTAGACTTATTAATTTATCCCAAATACTATCCTTGTTAAGTGCTGCTACCAGCCCAAAAAAGACACCTAAAAACATGGCTATAATGATACTCGCTACTGCCAATACAACAGTATTTGGAAGAGTTTCAGCAATGATGCTACTTACCTTTTTACCTTGAGATTTAAAAGACTGCCTTAGATAGGGCCATTTGAGCACTAGGCTGAAGTTTTGGGAATCCCAAAAAACACTATGACTAGAATTTTGAAGGCTCTGAAAAGTATAGTGTTCAGAATCTTTAGAATGCCAGGAAATCGGGCTGAGGTCATTTAAGTAATAGGCATATTGAACAAGGATAGGCTGATCAAATCCATATTTCTTTTTAATAGCCTCCAATTGTTCAGAATCTTCCCTTTTGTCCAGCATCATTTGAGCAGGATCGCCGGGGAGGATTGTGAAAAGAAAAAATACGGCACTAACTACGCCCAGCATCACTAAGATGCTATATCCTATTTTATTTAGAAGGTAGGATATCAAATTAATTAAGGTGCTTGTTCATAACCTCCTCAAAACTCGGTAGATCATTATAATGCCATTTTTTTATAATGCTTCCCTTTTTCAGGAGAACAATTCCAGGGTTTGCCCTGATAATGGTTTTTAGAGTTGTGGCATCCATGGTTGCAAAAGGAAATGCCGCTTGTACGTCATGACGGAAGGCATCCACATCTTCATCAAGCGATGCGCTAAGACCAATAAAGGGTTTTTTTAATTTTTCAGCTTCTGCGGCAAAGGCATTTATTTTATCAAAGGCTTGTTTATCAGCTTTGTTGATATCATAACTGATAAGTAGAAATACTTCCTCTGCATTTAATACATTTTGTGTTTCATCTCGGCCTTCAAAGAGAATTACAAAATCGTGGATAGGAGGGGTATAGCCTTCCTTTATTAAAACAGATTTAGATTCACCTTTTTTAATTTCCCAATCCTTTTTCTCCCACCATTTTTCAGCATTATAATCTATAGAGCTCACCTTTTGTTCTTCGCCGGTAGAGCTATTCACCATGGTATAAAGAGTAATATATTCTGGAGCTTCAAGGCCTAACTCCTCGGCCTCTTTCATTCCTTCAATAATGTTTTTACCCTCAGCATAGACCCTAAAATCTTTTAGGGGTAAATGATTCAATACATGATTGGCTAAAAAAGAACAAGCCACCACTGCTATCAGTAAACTAAGGGAAGAAACTTTATTTGAAAATAAGGGTTTTATATACTTAAGATTAAAGAAAATGATAAAAATAAGTATGCTTAAAATCACATCCTTTCCAAAGGATTCCCAAGGGACTAAAGGTATTGCATCACCAAAGCATCCACAGTCTGTCACTTTATCGAAATAAGCGGAATAGAAAGTTAGAAAGGTGAAAAACAAAATCATTAACAGCAGAAGCCAGCTTGTAATTCTTTTCCAAAAACCAAGTAATAAGCTAAGGCCCAATATCACCTCCAGAATAACAATAAACACTGCCAAAGGAAGAACGAAAGGCAGCATAAAAGCCATGTCTAAAACATCCTCAGCAAAATAATCATGAAGCTTAAAACTAAAACCAACGGGGTCGTTTAACTTGATAAGACCTGAAAAAATGAAAAGGGCTCCAACCAATATTCTGGAGAGCTGAGTAATAAATTTCATAAGCGAGCAATAGTTTTGATATTCGAAAATACTAATTTGATTAAAGCATGAAGCAAGCTATCAATTATTATTCCCTATAAGTATGGATAATTGAAAACTGAAAACTTCCTAAAAATTAAAGGGGTTCTAGATCCTAAGAATCAATAGGTTTAACTATTTTCTCCCATCTGAATTAAAGCAAAAACGGAATAATTTACCATATCAAAATAATTGGCATCTATTCCTTCAGAAACTAGGGTTTTGCCCTTATTATCTTCAATCTGTTTAATTCGCAATAGTTTTTGAAGAATTAAATCTGTGAAGCTACTAATTCGCATATCTCTCCAGGCTTCACCATAATCGTGATTTTTCTTTTCCATTAAGGATTTGGATTCCCTAGCGAATTTATCATAGGCCGACATGGCTTCATCCGCAGTCATATCAGGTTGATCGGCAACTCCTAAATCCAGGTTTATCAATGCTATTAGTGAATAGTTTAAGATTCCAATAAATTCACCTTGAAGATCGTCTTCCACAAGTTGTGTACCTTTCATTTCAATACTTCTAAGCCTTTGAGCCTTAATAAAAATTTGATCAGTTAATGAGGGAAGTCGTAAAATTCTCCAGGCGGGTCCATAATCCTTCATTTTCTTTTCAAAAAGTTGACGACAAAGATTTATTACCGAATCGTATTGCTCTGAAGTATTTTGCATTTAATAATTTAGCTGAATATGAATAAAATTCCTGGAATAGACCTATGGAGATAGGTGCAAAAACTGGCGCGAAAGATAGTATTTTTTGGCCTAAACCCAGCCTCAAGCTCGGAGCAAAATTATATAGTCTCGATCATCCATTAATTATGGGAATCTTAAATATTAGTCCAGATTCTTTCTACGATGGAGGGCGATATGAAAACCGGGAAAGCATCTTGCACCAGGTAAAAAAAATGCGGGAAGAAGGTGCTGATATTATTGATATAGGTGCAGCCTCCTCAAGGCCAGGTGCCAGCATTATATCTCCCAAAGAGGAGATTAAACGCTTGGAGCCAAGTCTAAAATTAATTAGGGAGGAGTTTCCTGATCAGATTGTTTCTGTAGATACCTTTCATTCGGAAACCGCGAAGGCATCTGCCGATTTTGGGGCCCATATGATTAATGATATTTCTGGTGGTATTATGGATCCCTTAATGGTTAAAACCATGGGGAAATTGGATCTTCCTTATATTATGATGCATATGCAAGGCCAACCACAAAACATGCAAGACTCCC
This sequence comes from uncultured Cryomorphaceae bacterium, assembly GCA_963976435.1. Classification (GTDB taxonomy): domain Bacteria; phylum Bacteroidota; class Bacteroidia; order Flavobacteriales; family Schleiferiaceae; genus CAKZNE01. The sequence goes on from CAXBKQ010000006.1 coordinate 71,251, forward strand.
CAAAATACGAGAATCTTCTTGGTGAAATTTGCTATTTTTTTAGCGAACAGATTGCCAAATTTCAAGATGCTGGGCTAAAGGACATCATATTAGATCCGGGTTTTGGCTTTGGTAAAACTTTGGAACATAATTATGAATTGCTCGCCAAATTTGAAGAGTTTCACATCTTTGAAAAGCCATTGCTTGTAGGCTTAAGCCGAAAATCTATGATTTATAAATTATTGGAAAACGACCCAGAAAACGCCTTAAATGGCACTACCGTTGCGCATAGCATGGCCTTGCAAAAAGGGGCGCATATATTAAGAGTTCACGATGTAAGAGCCGCAAAAGAAGCAGCTAAAATTGTTACTTTCACACAAAATTTGACTTGATGTCCTTTTTAGATTTTGGTTTTTTAGACCTCATCGATATTCTATTAGTTGCCTTTTTGCTTTACCAAATTTACCGTTTGGTTAAAGGTACTGTGGCCATTAATATTTTTATCGGAGTGGCGGCCATTTATCTTCTTTGGAAATTAGTGGAAGCCTTACAAATGGAACTTCTAAGTGAAATTTTAGGCCAGTTTATTGGGGTTGGTGTATTGGCCTTGGTTATTGTTTTCCAACAAGAGATTCGGAAGTTTCTTTTAGTACTTGGATCCACAAATTTTAGTAATGGACAAAAGATATTCAGACAATTAAATTGGTTTAAAACCGAGGAAGAGGAAGAGCATAATTTTGATGCTGTTTATGGAGCTGTTGAAAGGCTTTCTGAAACTAAAACCGGGGCCATAATTGCAATGGAAAGAAAAACTCAACTCGGCTCCTTTAGTGAAACAGGAACCATTATTAATGCTGTTTTGAGCTCCCAACTTTTGGAATCTATATTTTTCAAAAATTCTAGCCTCCACGATGGAGCGGTAATTATAAGTGGAAACAGAATTGTGGCTGCCGGAGCAATTTTACCTGTAACGGAAAAAACCATTCCTATGCGTTTTGGTCTAAGGCACAGAGCTGCAATTGGAGCTGCAGAAAAGTCGGATGCCGTAGTGCTGGTTGTCTCAGAAGAAACAGGAGACATATCAATAGCAGCAGGAGAAATCTTTCAAAATAAGGTGAAGCTTTCAGAACTAAAGGCTATCTTGCAGAAGTATTTTGCTGAGTAGTAATTTAAAATGTTCAATAATTAACCCTATTTGAACGTTTGCTTAACAGCTGATTTGTTACTTGCTTCCAAAATATAATCTACCCCTACACCAAGCTATATTTTTTTTTTAGACCATTATTCCGCAGGTTTAGTGGCTTATTACGCAAAATTAACGCAGCCCAAGCTGCCGCCAAAACAAAAACATTGAAACAGAAATTATTATTAGGGAAAAAAGTTCTTTTGGTTGAGGATGATGAAGTCAACCAAATGTTATTGAAACTGATGATTGAAGATCAAGGAGCTGAGTTTATCCTTGAACCGAATTTAGAACGTGCTTTAGAAAAAATGCTAAAAGACGAGTTTGATCTAGTTTTTTTAGACACTCAAATTGAAGGTCAAAATGCCTTGCGCCTTACCAAAGAATTAAACCTAAAAATTCCAATAATTGGGATGAGTAGTGTTGATCTTAGCGGTAGAGGTATATACAATGGTCTAAGCCATGTAATTCGCAAACCCGTTGACTATAGGAAGCTAAAGTTTGCTTTACGCAAAACACCATTGCTATAAAAAGCACTTTGCTCCAGATTCCATATTGTTATTGAATTTTTTTTCGCCCAGATCCCCCATTTTTCGAATTGAGCAGGTTTTAAGCGATGGTTTACAAATAGAATTTTTGGCAATTGCCGGCTCCTTTTAGGGGGTGAAATATTCGTTTCCAAAATCCAATAATCAGCATTTGGAGCCAAAAAGGTTTTGTGCACTTGCCAAAATTGACCAACATTTGTGCTTAATAAACTCCCCCTGTTAACAGCACTTGAATCGCAAAAATCGAAATCAAAATTCCTTTTTTTGAGCTCCATAATATTTTGAGATATTAGATAGGGTTGGACTTTGTATTGGTATTGTTTTTTATCATTCCAAAATCTAGAATCCCCAATTAGGAAAAGAGTATTTCCTTCCTGCACCGCTATGGCCCTTGCCTTAGAAAGAGAAAAGAATACAAATCCTCGAGAATTCGAAATCCGATGTTTTTCAGCAATCTGTAGTCCAAGAAATAGTAAGAAAGTAAAAAGTCCGAGTTTAAGCTTCCAAATTTTACCATTTAAAAACCAGACTATCATTAAAAGCAAAATTAAATAAGCCAAAAACAGTTCGCTTAATTCCAAATGAAGTGAGCTGATAATACTCCCTGGAAACTTCTCAATTTCACGAATTGAAAGATTCATCATATCAACCAAGAAACTATAAATCTTCAATAATAAAAGACTGGGAAAGCCCAAACTGCTTAAAATTAAAAGCAATAAACCACAGTACATTATTATGGAAATTAAAGGAATGATAATGATATTGCTGAGTAAAAAATAACTGGGAAATTGATGAAAATAATAAATGGCTATAGGTGATGTTCCTATTTGTGCGGCAATGGAAACGGTGGAGATAGACCAAATTTGTTTTAAAATCCAATTTTTTGGTGACCATAGTGCTAGAAGGTGTTTCTGAAGCCATACAATGGAAAACACGGCTAAATAGCTAAGTTGAAATCCAAGATTATAAAGAAGTAGAGGATTGTATAGCAATAAAAATATTGCCGAAGCGCTAAGGGTGTTATAAATAGAAACATCTCTTTTAAAAAATCCAGCAAAAGCTAAGAAGCTAAACATGCAAACTGCTCTTAGTACCGAAGGTGATAAGCCTGTGAAAAAAGCATAAAACCAAAGTACCGAAAGCAGGATAAAACTTCTGAACCATTGGCCGCCTCTAAGTTTATTCAGAAATTTAAGAACAAAGGATAAAAGAAAATATAAGATCCCTACATGTAAACCACTTACGGCAAGAATATGTGCCACTCCTGTATTGGCATAGGAATTCCTCAATTCTTGGTCTAGCTCATTCTTATAACCCAGCAAGAGGGCTTTGCTAATATTTTTTACTTCTTCGGGGGCCTTCCAGCTGTCAATAATAGACAATAGGTGATTTCTAAATTCTAGACTTAAAGATTTTAGATTTACAGGATTATTGGTTTTATAAATAAACCATGAATCATTTTTCAAATAGGCCTGTGCATGCAGTCCAGTCCTTTGTAAATATTTTTTAAAGTTGAATTCATTTGGATTCTTTGGACCTTCAATAAAATTTGGCTTTCCCTTCCATATTATCTGATCTCCAAGTTGAGGAAGACTTGTAGAGCTATCCTTTTCAAAATACAAAAGCATATTTCCCTCTACCACTTTTTCCAGCTTATAGATGGATAGCAATTCCGCTTCAAGGGCAAAGACCTTTTCCTTTTCTTTTGGCGAGCTATTTATTTTTAGCTGATAATAGGAATCTTCTAATGCAAGGTGACTGTAATGATTTTCATTAAATTTTACATCCTTTAGGGATAAGATCAGCCACATGAAAAAGAACAATGATATTTTAATGGAAAAGCCAAAACCGAAAACACCAAACTTCTGATTTATTCTGGGAAATAAATTTAAACCTAAGGCCATTGTGAAGGATAGTCCTAGGGAAAGCAGGGCTGAAAATTGGTTAATCTCCAATAATGGATATAGGATTATCGCGGAAACCCAATACATTAAAATCCGAATTGAAGGAAATCTTTGCCAAATCATTAAACCACAAATTGCAATTAAGATGCTTGCTAATTCCAAGTAGATTTGGAATAGCCCTGATATTGGCTTAAGTAAATTGGCTATAATTTTTAGAAAATAGCCTATCCAAAATGTTGAGTGAAGAAATTCTTATTTGTACAAGCTACTTCCTAAAATATAGTCTTGAACAGCAGGGGGAAGCATGAAGCTTACATTCTTATTATTTTTAATAGCATTTCGAATATCGGTGGAAGCGATTTGCATGATGGGTGCTTCCGTTATTTGAACATTGGGATGATCTTTTAAATCTCCGCCATCGCAGTTTATTCGGGGGTATACATACAATTTGTGATGTTCTAAAATCCATTCGTAATTATGCCAACGATGAAAAGTTTGAAGGTTATCGGCGCCCATAATTAGGCTAAAGTTTTTTTCTGGCCACCTTTCGCTAGCATGAGCTAGGGTGGTAGCAGTGTAGGATGGTTGGGGCAATGAAAACTCCATATCACTAACTTTAAGCTTAAAAATATCATCAACAGCTAGTTGAACCATATAAAGCCTTTGGCGATCATCTAGGAGGGTGTTTTTCTTTTTATGAGGATTGTGCGGTGTTACAACGAACCAAACCTCATCCAAATCTGTATATTCTAGCATATGCTGGGCAATTACACAGTGCCCAATATGAATGGGGTTAAACGTTCCAAAATACAATCCTACCTTCATGAAATATTATTTTCCTGTAAAAATTCGAACTAAATTTTCAGCTTCCTTTTTGGCAATATCCAGGTCATTATTTACCAAAATATGATCAAATTGAGGGGCATATTGCAGTTCGCGATCTGCTTTTGCTAATCTCTCTTTAATTTTCTCCTCACTATCGGTTTTCCTTAGGCGCAGTCTTTCCTCTAAATGTTCTAAACTCGGAGGTTTCACAAATACAGATAGTGCATTTTCCTTGTAGATAGATTTAAGATTTAAACCTCCAATCACATCCATATCAAAAATAACGTTCTTTCCCTTTTCCCAAATTCTTTCCACCTCAGATCTAAGGGTACCATAATAAGCACCAGAATAAACCTCCTCCCATTCCAGAAAATCGCCAGCTTCGATTTTATTCTTGAACTCCTCCTCCTTTAGAAAGTAATAGTCAATTCCATTTTTTTCATTGCCTCTAGGCTCCCTGCTCGTTGCTGAAATGCTAAATTCCAATCCTAAATCTTGCTGTAGTAAATGGCGAACCAAAGTGGTTTTTCCAGATCCACTGGGCGCCGAAAAGATGATGAGTTTTCCGCTTTTTTTCAAAACCTATACTTAGAGAATATTTAAAACTTGCTCCTTAATTTTTTCCAATTCATCCTTCATTTCCACCACCAACTTTTGCATTCCTGCATGATTGGCTTTGGAACCCATAGTATTCACTTCCCTACCTATTTCCTGACTTATAAAACCGAGTTTTTTACCAATGGGGCCACCTTCTTCCAATAATTCTTCGAAATAATCTAAATGGCTCTTTAAACGGACCTTTTCTTCGGTGATATCTAATTTTTCGAGGTAATAAATTAATTCTTGTTCATACCTGTTTTCATCAGGCCTCTCTTTAATTTCAGATAAGCCCTTGGTCAATTTCTCCTTAATTCTTTCTACCCTTTCCTCTTCAAATTGGGCTGTAGAATTCATCTTTTCGCGGATTATGGCTGTCCTTTCTAAAAAGTCACTCTTTAATTTTTCTCCTTCAACATGCCTAAAATTCATTAAGTTTTCTAGGCCTTGACTTATTACCTTTTGAATTTCAAGCCACTCCTCCTCATCGATTTCCGTTTCTGCAGGCTTCATGGAATCTGGCATCTTCATCACTATATCCAACAAATTGCCAGAGGTATTTGTTTCCTCGCTTAGGTTTTTTAGTTGCAAGAGGTACTCCTTTATTAAAACCTTATTAATCACAGGTGCCTTTTCTACCCCTGTTACTTCGCTATAAAGGCCAATTTCAATTTTTCCTCTTTCCAATATTTTGGCTGCAAGCTGACGAATTTCCGCCTCCTTCTCCTTATAAAAAGAAGGTATCCGGATATTGATATCTGTTTGCTTACTATTAAGACTTTTTACTTCAAAGGATATTTTTTTTGATGGCAATTGAAGAATCGCTTTGCCATATCCTGTCATTGAAAAAATTTTTCCCATAAGACGACAAAAGTAATATCATTTTCGAATCCATATCAAGTATTGGAAAAATGATTGTCGATATCTTAAAATCAGAAGCTTAAGCTATGTTTTAGGAAATTTTTTATAAAAGGAAACCAGGTATACCCCCACAAAAAGGAAGCTTGCTGAAATTAGCAAGGTACCCGTAAGTGTATCTTTCCCCAAAACTATAGCCGCAATGGAGGCTACTAATGGCTGCAAATAAATATAAAAGCTCACCGTAGTGCTGCTTACAATTTTTAGAGCATAAATATTTAGCAGATAGGCTAAAAATGTTGTGCAGGCCACCACGAAGAAAACCTCTCCTAAAATAGAATTGGGCATTTCATGCCAATTGATACTACTAAATTCAGAATAACCAAAGGGTATCACCATTAAAAACCCAAAGAGAAAAACCCATTTTATTACAGTTAGTGGCTTATAGGTGCTCATTAAAGGTCTTACCACCACCAAATACATGGCGTAAGAGGCTGCATTTATCAAAACCAATAAATTGCCAAAGGAAGAGTCGGAACTAAAAACATCTATAGTTTGTGCCCCTTTAGTGATAAGAAATAAAGCGCCAATAATACCGAGACCAATACCAATAATTCTACTTAATTTTAATTTGTCTTTAAGAAAAATGGACGAAAGAGCTAAAACCATTATCGGGTTGATGGTCATCATTATCGCTGCATTAATAGGCGTAGTAGAATTCAAACCCTTGAAAAATAGCATTTGATTTAAGGCCACTCCAAATAGTCCGGATAAGGCTAGTCTGGCAAAATCTTTTCTCTTAATTTTTTCCCAAGGATAAAAGATGGAAACTATCCAAAACAAGCATGTGGCACCAATTGCTCTCACAAAAATAAAACCCAGAGGTTCAATAAAGTTGGGCATTACATCCTTGGCAATAGAATAATTTAATCCATAAATAATGGCCACCGACATTAGAGCAAGATGAGCATATATTTTACTTAGGTTTTTCATAGGATGAAAATCTTTGGCGAATTTAACCAAAGGCTTGAGCTTATAGCTAGTCCAGTTTCGGTTTTTTAATTCGTCCTTATGCCCTTTTTGCAGACCATATATCCCTCAATTTGGTAGTGGGAATTTCAAAATATTTATACAGCAATATTGAAAGGAGGATGGTGAAAATCCAATTCATTGAAAAATAGAGTAATGGGCTATAGTCTGAATAGTCCATCGGAAATACTTTGTATAGAGCTCTAAAAACGACCTCTTGTATTAGGCTTAGATTTAGCAAATACATGGAATAAGAGATAAGGCTGATTTTAGTAATGGCCTTATACATCCATCCTGAGCCAGCCTTCACCTGGCTAAGAAAGGGAATCAATAAAAGAGTGGCTAAGGAAATTAGCGAAAAGGACCAAATACAATAGTATGAATTGTATCCAAAACCCAGATCTGGCCTATAGTAAATCAAAAATTTATGAAGGGCCATAAGGGCTATTCCTAACACTAGAAATAGCCTTTTGTATTGGATCCAAAATGATTTGAAATAATAGGCTAGCCATGCTCCAAAAACACCAAAAACAATGCTATCCAAGCGCGTAAGAACTTGTTTTCTGAAGAGATTATCCCATTGAGAAAAATTTACCTCTCCCAATTCTGTAAATCGGAAATAACGAATGGCCGTGGAAAAGATTAAGAAAAAAATAATGAGAGTAATGCTCCCATATTTTACGCTCATGCCGCCTTTTCTGATAGCTAATAATCCCAAAGGAATAAAAACATAAAACCATTCTTCCACTGATAAACTCCAGGCCTCAGGAAAAAAAACAGGGTGTATAGAGTTCAAGTTTTGTGAAAAAAAGAGGTAGGGCCAAAATTGGGCTAGACTGGTTTTATTTAGAATTAAACCTTGAATAATAAAAAGTACTATTAAAAGTAGGAAGTAGTTAGGTAGGGTTCTAAACCATCGTCGAATCCAGAATTTCCAAAGTAGTCGGAAGCTGGCCTTTTGTTCTTCAAAGATCTTCAATAAAATTCCTCCTATTAAAAAACCACTCAAAACAAAAAATATAGATACTCCATCCAATACGGGTATGGTTAACCATTTCTTGGGCCATACCTTAATAACGAAAATAATGCTGTGCCCATAAACCACAAACAAAATGGCTAAAGCCCTTAATATGTCCAGTCCATAAATCCTTTTTTCAGGTATGGCCAAATGAAAGATTCTCATTATTCTGTTTTGTACTGCTTTATCAGCCGCTGAATTTACTAATAGTCCTCGACTATACTAATTCGAAATTTGCACTATTCTCTTTTATACATTTGTTCTCCCATTTAAACTGGGCTTTAAATGCAGAAGAATCTTAAAAAATTAAACTTTAATTCATTAACCATTCATGGAGGTCAAAAGCAAGACCCTTCCACTGCTGCGGTTATGCCACCCATTTACCAAACAAGCACCTATGCTCAATCCGCACCAGGTGTTCATAAAGGTTATGAATATTCCCGGACTAAAAACCCAACCAGGCATGCTTTGGAAGAAAGTATTGCTAGTTTAGAAGCTGGAAATTTTGGCCTTGCTTTCGGTAGTGGATTGGCCGCTATTGATTGTGTTTTAAAAAGCCTAAAGCCTGGAGATGAGCTAATATCTACCAAAGATCTATATGGCGGTTCTTATAGGTTGTTCAAACAGGTTTATGAACCCTTTGGAATTCAATTCCAATTTGTAGATATGTCTGATCCAAAAACAATTGAAGGAAAAATTTCTCCTTCTACTAAATTGATTTGGGTGGAAAGTCCTACTAATCCCATGATGAATATTATAGATATTGAGGCTATTGCCGACATCTGTAAAAAAAGAAACTTGCTTTTAGGGGTAGACAATACTTTTGCCAGTCCATATCTTCAGCAACCGCTTACATTGGGAGCAGATATAGTAATGCATAGCGCAACAAAATATTTAGGCGGCCATTCTGATTTGGTTCTTGGTTTGCTCGCTGTAAAGGATGAAGCACTAGCAAATCAGCTGTATAAAATTCAAAATTCTAGCGGCGCCATTTGTGGCCCTATGGATAGCTTTTTAGTCTTAAGAGGAATAAAGACCTTGCATGTACGAATGCAAAGGCATTGTGAAAATGGTGCTGCAATAGCCAATCATTTGGATGGTCACCCTAAAGTTGACAAAGTTTTTTGGCCTGGATTGGAAAGTCACCCCAATCACCATATTGCCAAAAAGCAAATGAAGGATTTTGGGGCTATGCTATCTTTTCGCCTAAAAGGAGATTCTAAAGAAGATTGCCTAAAAGTTCTTTCTTCATTTAAACTTTTTACCCTTGCAGAATCATTAGGTGGTGTTGAGTCGCTTTGTGGACATCCAGCAACTATGACACATGCTTCCATTCCAAAAGAGGAAAGGGAAAAAATAGGAATTTCGGATTCTTTAATAAGATTAAGTGTAGGAATAGAAGATATAAATGATCTAATTTCAGATTTAGATCAAGCATTAGAAAAAATTTAATTTATGCCAAAACACAAAATTGCAGTAATTGGTTTAGGGCGGTTTGGATCCGCTATTGCAAAAAAACTCTCTGAAAAAAATGCAGAAGTTTTAGCAATTGATTTAGATGAAGAAAAAGTGGTAGCCATTGCAGACCATGTTGCCTATTCGGTAGCCTTAGACTCTACAGAAGCAAAAAATTTGATGGCCCAAAACATCCAGGAAATGGATGCTGTAGTTGTGGCTATAGGAACAAACTACCAGGGATTATTGCTAACCACCTTTGTTTTACAAGAGCTAAATGTTAAGCGAATTATTGTTAGAGCTCAAGATCAAAATCAAAGGAGGATACTTCAAAAAATGGGTATCACAGAAATCCTTTCTCCAGAAGATGAGGTTAGTAATAATGTTGCTGAGCAATTAGTTAATCCAAGTGTATTGATGTGCATGCAACTCCCCGACAATTACGAAATTGTAGAGGTTAAAGCACCAAGGGCCATGAACAACAGAACCATGGCTGATATTGATTTGCGAGGGAAGTATAAAATTAATTTAGTTACGCTTTTAAGGCAAGGTGAAAAGGATAAAAAATACCATATCATTGGTGTTCCTCAGCCGGAAACCGTAGTTCAGCAAAATGATATTATCGTTTTATTCGGTACTTCTCCGAATATTAATCGTTTTATTGAAATCAATAATTAACAAATTCCCTAGGATGAAACAGTTTTTTATCACCGGTAGCAGCTCTGGAATTGGCAAGGCTATAGCCCTAATGGCTCTGGAAGCAGGACATAAGGTTATTGGAATAAGCCGTAGAAATAGCATTGAGCATGAGAACTATTCACATATGAGTATTGACTTAAACAATATGGATAGTTATTTAAAAATAAATTTTGATAGAAATAGAGCTGCCGATTCTCTAATTTTAATCAACAATGCAGGATGGCTTGGTGAGGTTAAACCAGTTTCGGAATTAAATCCAGATAAAATAAAAAGGTCTTATCATATCAATTTATTGGCACCATCCATTTTATGTAAAATGTTTATCGACCAAACCCAACAAAGCCACCAGGAAAGAATTATTGTAAACATCTCCTCCGGAGCGGGTTCTTACCCTATTGGCAGTTGGAGTACCTATTGTGCGGCAAAGGCTGGTTTGAGTTTGTTTACTGAAGTAATGCAGGTAGATCATCCAGACCTTCATTGCTTTGCTATTTCTCCAGGGATAGTAGATACGGAAATGCAAGGAGAAATAAGACGATTGGATCAAAATGATTTTCCTGATAAACAAAGATTTATAGACTATAAAAACAAGGGGGAGCTTAGCCAACCTGCAGAGGTGGCACAAAAAATTTTAAGAATTGTAAACGATGTAAAATTAGCACCTAGTACGGTGTTTTCTTTAAGAGATGTATCTTAGCCTCAATAAATTAATCTATATGAAAAAGATTTTCCTATTCTCCTTTATCGCACTCTGCCTAATTTCCTGCCGTAAAAAATCTGAAGATGATGGAGGAACAAGTAGCAACCCTAACACCTTTGAAAATCGCATCGTAGGAACCTGGACACTTACCGGAATTGACTACGACACAGAATTGCCTTCGATAATTCCTGGTCAACCGCCAACACAACTGGCAGGTTCTGCAGAAAATGTTACCGGAACATTTAATATTAATAGCAATCCAAATACCATTTCCTATGATTATAGCTTTGACGTTGCCATTAATGGTATAGGTTCTATTCCTATCAATACTCAAGAAAGTGGAACCTGGACTTTAAGCAGCGACGAAACTATAATTTTCCTACAATTGGATAATGGAGAGACAAGTCAGCTTAAAATATTAGAAGATAGCGAAAGCAAACAGGTTTACGAAACTACTGTTGTTGAAGAAGCTCCTGTAGTTGGTGATATTGATATTTTAACCAAAATCACCATGACCAAATAAAATTTAGTCACACAATCGAATTCATTAAGCTCTGCCAATTGGCGGAGCTTTTTTTATTGTTTCATCTATTGCATTTTGACTTCCGAATGGTGATAAAAAGAAATTGTACTTTTTTTATTCAGAGGAGAGCTATAAATGAAAAGTTATGAGATATAGCTTAAAACCTCACATCAAAGGTGCCTTGGCGAATTTTTAAAGAATCTAAACTATCGTTTACATTTACCATATCGGCAGAGAATTTCCCTGAAGCTATTCGGTTAATCGTATCAAACTTTGAAAAAATCAACCAAGAGTTGACATTTCCAATCGATTGAAAGGACTTAAAATCTTCAAGCCTATCATCTGGAGGCTCAATAATATAATTCAGATAGGTGCCCGAATACCTAAAGCTATCCAACACGACAGTATCAAAATGAAAACTATTTTCAACGTATATTGATAAAACTTCAGTATCCGAAGATTCAAATTCACGCCAATGCGTCGCGTGAATATTAAAAGTTTTCGTCCCGTCCTTTTCAAAGAAATCCGAACTCAGAACACCAGGAGGGTTTATTAGACTATTAGAATAATGCCTTGGGATCCATGGCACGTTGTTAACTAAACAACCCAAGGTAAATGATCCATTTTGGGAGGTTGGAGGCAATTCTACATTTGCTTTTTCTTCCTTTTTACAACTTGTGAATATTATTAGGAATAGGAAAAAAGTAAAACTTAAGGTTAGAGTTTTCATGATTCTTCTTTTGACAATTCCAATATATATATTTTAATGATTTAAATTAAGGAGGCTTTCATTAATAAAGGACCATTGTAATTTATTGTGAAGACCAATATCTAAGGAAGAGCAATTAAAAAGCTCTTCTTGCAGACACTCTGTCGAAACGAAACAATTTTTAACAAAGCTTTAAGTTTTCGAAATTAAACCTTGGTTGAACTTCTAGGTCAAAGCAGCAAATAGAATAAATAATGAAAGCAAAAAACATCCTTGTCCTACTATTAGTTGTAGCAATTAATACTGTAGGATTCGCCCAAAAGGGGAAAGAAAAAGATCCCGAAAAGATGGCGCAAATGGTTACCGAAAAAATGACGAAAAAATTGGAATTGACCGAAGACCAACAAAAAGCTGTTTATGAAGCCAATTTAAAAATGCTGAAAGAAAAGCAGGAAATCCAAAAACAGATGAAGGCCAATAGAGAGGCTCATAAAGCAGAATTATCCAAAGTTTTGAGCGAAGAACAAATGGCCAAATTGGAGAAAAAGATGGAAGGCAGAAAAGAAGGTAGAGAAAGGAAATTCCGAAAACGTCGGATAAGAAAAGCCGAAAAGGAGATATATAAAACAGAGGTTGAAGACCAATAGGAATTGGTTTGGTTTGGTTGAAACCCCGCTTAGGCGGGGTTTTTTGTTTTCCGGCAAATTGGATAATAACACTTTTTTTAGGGGAGAAAGAAAAGGAAAACAGTAATTACTTTAATTTGCAAAGAAATTTTAGGAATAGTAATTCCTAATTACCACTAATGAATATTAGCATTCTTATGCAAGAGAAAATAGACCTACTGAACAAACTTATTGATGAAGCCCAGCTGGGAGGGGGAGAAAAAAGGATAGAATCACAGCATAAAAAAGGCAAGCTTACAGCTCGTGAGCGTGTTCACTTTTTGATGGATGAAGGAAGTTTTGAAGAAATAGGGATGCTGGTAACTCACCGCTCAACAGATTTTGGTCTTGATAAACAAAAAATTCTTGGGGATGGTGTTGTAACAGGATATGGGAATGTTGATGGTAGGTTAACCTATGTTTTCGCACAAGATTTTACAGTTTTAGGAGGTTCTCTTGCCGAGGCTCATGCCGAAAAAATTTGCAAGATTATGGACTTAGCCATGAAAAATGGTGCTCCATTAATTGGCTTAAATGATTCTGGTGGTGCTCGAATTCAGGAAGGTGTAGTGTCACTAGGTGGATATGCTGATATATTTTATAAAAACACTTTATCTAGTGGTGTGATACCACAGATTTCTGCGATAATGGGACCCTGTGCAGGTGGCGCTGTTTATTCACCTGCTCTTACAGATTTTATTATGATGGTTGAAAATACCTCTTATATGTTTGTTACTGGGCCAAACGTGGTAAAAACTGTTACCCACGAAGAAGTAAGCTCCGAAGATTTAGGAGGTGCTTCTGCTCATTCTACAAAATCTGGGGTTACACATTTTACCTATGAAAATGAGATTGCCTGTATTAATGGGATTAAAAAATTATTAAAATATATTCCTCAAAATTGTGAGGAAAATGCACCTTCCCAACAATATGAAGGAGGAGATGAAAGCAGGCCTAGTTTAAATGAAATCATTCCTGATAATCCCAACCAACCCTACGATATTAGGGAGGTGATAGAAACCACAATTGACGAAGGAAGTTTCCACGAAGTGCATAAGGATTTTGCCGAAAATATTGTTGTTGGATTTGGACATCTGGGCGGCAGATCCATAGGAATTGTGGCTAACCAACCGGCTTATCTTGCAGGGGTCTTAGATATTCAAAGCTCTACCAAAGCGGCGCGGTTTGTTCGTTTTTGCGATTGCTTTAATATTCCTCTATTAGTATTTGAAGATGTTCCAGGATTTTTACCGGGAACGGACCAGGAGTGGAATGCCATTATTACCAATGGTGCCAAACTGCTATATGCTTTTAGCGAAGCCACCGTACCTAGAATCACTGTGATTACCAGAAAGGCATATGGCGGCGCTTACGATGTGATGAACTCTAAACATATTGGAGCCGATATGAACTTTGCTTGGCCTAGCGCGGAAATTGCCGTAATGGGAGCCAAAGGGGCAGCAGAAATAATATTCAAAAAAGAAATCAAAACTGCGGAAGATCCTGAGGCCAAATGGAAAGAAAAGGAGATGGAATATGGAGAAATATTTGCCAATCCATATCGCGCTGCAGCGAGAGGCTATATTGATGAGGTTATTCGTCCAGATCAAACAAGAGAGAAATTGATCAAAGCTTTTAGGATGCTTGAAAACAAAGCAACAAGCCTCCCTAAAAAGAAACATGGAAATATTCCTCTATAATTTTAATCTTCTAGCAACCTTTAAGGGAAAGTAAACATCATTTCATCAAACTAAACAGAATGATGAAAAATTTACTTATCCCAATTATTGCAATTTTTTGTGGAGCAAACCTTTCCGCTCAAAACTATATTTCCTTAGGAGGAGATGGATCTGGCGATGACCATTATATGGATGCCAAAGAAATTACCTATTCCATAAATTCTGGACAAGATTCTGTATTCATTAGAATCCACACCTATAATCCCAGAGGAAATGATTTTGGCTATGCCCTCGCCATCGATACCAACTTAAATACACAAGATGGATATATGATGGCCCAAAACAGTTTGAAAAATCAAACTCCAAATACATCTATGAGCTATGATGTAGCACTCTATGCTTATCAAAATGGATTCTTCCCTACTGTTTACACAGAGTCTTATGATGGAAATGCTAGCCCTAGTAACATTAGTTTCGATTTTGATACTACCGATAGCCATTTTGCCACCTTTAAAATTCCTTTAAACCAAATTGGTGGGAATTATGATTTTAATATTATTGCTTTTACAGGCTCATTTGATATTAGTCCGGCAGGCGCAGGCCCTGGGGATGCAATGCCAGATGCTAGTTTTTCCAGCCTAAGGACTTCGGAGCTCTCCTCTTTAAAATTGAAGTCTTCAAGCTTCTCCGTTTATCCTAATCCAGCAAAAAATGAAATTTCTATTGATGAAAATTATGGGGGAAGCAACTTCGAACTATTGGATATGAGTGGTAAAAAAATAATGGACATAAAAGCGGAAGGAACTACCAGGATTTCTATAGCCCATCTTAAAAATGGAGTTTATTTTTTGAGAAATAGCAGCAAGCCATCCGAGGTGGTGAAACTTTTTGTAGAGAATTAATCTAAGCCAAAAAACTCTCTACTCCTAAGGGAAAAAATTCCCTAAAAATGCTGAGCCTTTTGGGTTCTTGTGTTTGGAAAATGCTCTGGTTTCAGAGCATTTTTTTATTGTAGGTGGCCCTTGCGATTTGGCAATTCATATCATTTTATACTTATCTTCGTTAGACATATAAAACTTAAATATTATGAAAAAATTCTTAGCCGGTATTTTAGCTGCAGGCTTAATATTCACCGCCTTTTCCTTTTCAAAAAATGAATTATTAGGGATTGGAGAAAAGGCTCCTCTGATGGATACAAAAATGCCGGATGTTTCTGGTAAAGAGTACTCCTTAAATGATTTGAAAAAAGAAAATGGACTACTGGTTATATTTTCTTGCAACACCTGCCCTTATGTTATTGCTTGGGAAGACACTTATCCAGAATTAGGGAAATTAACCCAATCCAATAATGTTGGAATGGCATTGGTAAATAGCAATGAGGCGAAAAGAAATGGTGATGATTCTATGGATGAAATGAAAAATCATTTTAAAAAGGCAGGGTATAATTCTGCTTATGTTATAGATTCTAAAAGTATGTTGGCCGATGCTTTTGGTGCTAGAACTACTCCTCATGTTTATCTTTTCAATAGCGATATGGAATTAGTTTATCGCGGTGCAATTGATAATAAATATGAAACTCAAGATGATGTTGCTACCAAGTTTTACCTTAATGATGCTATAAATGCTCTTGCAAAAGGTGAAAAAATTAATCCTGCTGAAACGAAACAGACTGGTTGCAGTATTAAAAGAGTAAGACCCAAAAAGTCCTAAGGCTTCAAGACTTCATACGAACCGAAAATGGTTCTTTGAAATCCAAAATTAAAAGCCCAATGAGAATGTTTTAAGACATTCTAATTGGGCCTTTTTTGTTTTCAGGTGTTTTTAGTCCTTCTTTTACTTTATAACACATCCGTCCTAAATAATTTTAGTCACGGAATTTTAGATTTGATATTCAGACCTTGAACCAAATAAATTTGTGTTTGACAAATCTAAGCCATATTAATCGAGATTTTCCTTATTACATAAGTTTCAGAAAGGCTGTTCAATTTTTTTTGGTCAAAACCAATAAGGGAATTATGTTCGGAGCTTATTTTGGCCTTCAAGAAAATGGTGATTTGATTGAAATGGAGTCTTAGGGAGATTGGGTAGCTCTGAAGGATGAAGAGATCACCCAACCGAACTTAGGCTCTATGAAAAGCAGATTACCATTTTCTTGTGAGACTTGACCTTATTATTCACCTGATTTTATTTTAGGGGTGTTCATGAACTCACTCCGTTCGGTTGGTTCGTTTTTGGGTCAACCGACTTTAGGAGCTCATGAGCGACAGCGAATAACCCAAAAATGAACAGAATTATATCATTTTTTTAGCAATAAATTTTATTTAGGACACATGTGACTTTATAAAAAGTAGCTTATTCATTTAACCCTTTATTCTGAAGCTTAAATTTTAAAGTCCATATTTCACTCCAAACAAAACATACCTCGGTAATACGGTAGTTGAAGTTGTGCTTATTAAGTTATCAGAAAATGCATCCTGACGAATATTTTGGGTTCCGAGTAGGTTCAAACCTCTCAAACTAAACTCCCATTTGCTATCCGTTTTTTGGTAATATAAAGCTGCATTTAAAAAGTCAAAAGCACTTTGTGTGGCCCTATCCTCACTAAAATAATCGCTATAGGAATAATCGGCTTCCGCAGAAAAGCTCTTTAAAAATCGCGCTTCCAATTTTATATAGGGGCGGTTGGTGATAAAGCCATTTTGACTTTGGCTACCTTCATAATCATTGGTAGTTCTTTGGAATCCAACTTCCACATTTGGCGCGGTTTTAAAATTGGTTTCGAAACTCGCTGTATAGGATTGTGTAAGTGAGGTATTTGTGTTTTCAATACCATCAATAGTATTATTATTAGTACTAAATGAAACATTTCCTCTTACCCGTGTTTTAAATTTTCCAAACCTCTTTTCATAGCTTCCATAACCACTTAAAATGTCATTAGCAGCATCGGTATTAATGGGTTGGTTGATTCTTTCTAATCCACGATAAACGATGGTATTAGTGATGTCACCTATTCTTTTATTATAGCTTAATCCAGCAAATATATTGGTGAAATTAAACATATTGAAGCTGAAATAATTCATGGAAATATTGTGGTACCATGAATTGTCTAGATCTCTATTTCCAAGAAAAAGGCTGTTATAACTGGATATAGTGGTGCCTAAAATAATATTGTTAATATCTGTAAACTGGGCAACCATTCCATAGTTAAAGGTTAAAGATTCGCTAGTTTTAAAATCATATTTAGCGAAGAAATCGGGTAGGATAAGGTTTTTCTCCCTGGTATTGCTGCTTCCTTGCTGTTGATCTGTTATAGAATAACGGTGAAAATTCACCCCCGGGCTTAAAGTAAGCTTGCCAATTTTAGTTTTATAATGAGCACCTAGGAAAATATCATTTAAATTAAATAAGACATTATTACTAAGGGAATCTCCATCAAACTCCGCTAAAGTATTACCATCTACAAGCTGCGAAATCTGAGAATTGAAACTTTGGTTGCTATTACTCGTCCCTACACTAAAATTGATATGATTCTTATTATTGATGATATAGTAATAATTTAAAGATGCCTCAACCTTATTGGTGGTGATAAGCTTGTTTTGAAGAAGATTGTAATTATTGGTATCTACCAGTGGTATCAGCGAATTAAATGTTGGCAATTGTGAAAGCAATTCAATTAGTGGATCTTGCTTTTTATAGAGATGCTGAGCTTCAAATGCAATTACATTTTTTTCGTCAATATCATAGTAGGCTTCCAAACTTTGGTTTAATTCAGAGGGGTTTTGGGAATTAATGGTATTAATATCGTTGGTGAAATTTGCAATGGTAGACTGTTTATTATTATCCTCTTCTAGGCTGGTAATTTTATAAATAGCATCATAACCAATATGCACTGCAGGTGAAGGAGTATAGGTAGTAGAAAGTTTAAACAAACCCGAATTACTGTTTTGAATATTGTTGGTAACAAGGTCTTCCGTATTAGCTATAGTATCTTGTCTTAAATAGGTTCTAAAATTTGTGTTTGACGCTATTGTTTGCGTTTGATTTCCAATAGCAAAACCGGAAATTGTCCATTTTTTATTGGGGTTATAGCTAAAATTTGCCGCTCCAAAACGAGCGGTAATTTCTTCAGCTCTATTTCCTTGGATCATTGAAAAACCTATATCGTCTGTTGCTACTCTTAAGCTAGAACCAGACTTTTGGCTAATATTTTTAAATCCACCTGTAAATCTGAAATAATCTCTAAAGGTAAATGCCGGTTCGCCAATATTATTTACATCTCCAATAATATTGAAGCTTGCCTTAGGCGTGTAGATAAAAAGGCTAGGATGAAGCAGATATCTTTCATCAAGGCCTCCTTCCGCTTTTACATCTCCAAATGTGATATTCTTTTTTCCTTCCTTTAGTTTGATGTTTATGGCAACTCTATCATCATTATCCAGACCTCTCATTGGGCTTACATCGTTGTAATTTCTCAAAACCTGAACCTTATCAATGGCACTAGCAGGAATATTTTGAGTAGCTAGTTTAGTGTCGCCATCAAAAAAGTCCTTGCCTTCTACCATCACTTTTTCTACGGATTTACCTTGTACTGTAACTTCCCCATTGTCATCCACTTCAAAGCCTGGCAATTTTTCCAGCACATCTTCTAGCTTCTTTTCCTCGCCATTGGTAAAAGCATCTGTTTGATAGATAATGGTATCACCTGAAACAGCGATAGGAATATTTTCTACAATTTCAACCTCATTCAAACTATTAATCTGCTCTTTAAGAACAATATCCAGCTTGTTGTTTTTCTCTTTTCCAGCAGTAGAAAATACTATATCCTTAGTTTCAAAACCTAGATAACTAAATCTTAGGATATAATTTTTATTGGATTCTAGGCTTATTTCATACCTACCTTCGGTATTGGAAATGGCGTAGCCAGACATGGAGCTATCTAAAGCGTCCAATGCTAAAACATTTGCCATTTCAAGACCTAATCCAAGAGAATCTTGGATATAACCAGATACCTTGATAGATTGTGCATTAGCAAAGTTTAGGCTAAAAAAACAAATCGTTACAATTGCTATTGACTTCATATTTTTCATGAGTTCAGACTATGGGTGATAAAATAGATTTTGCCGATTTATTATCGCATTTCAATGGTAAAGCTTCCCCCTCTTCGGCCACCGCGACCTTTTCCACCTCTACCACCATATACCTCTTGCATTTCCTCCATTTTTTCACGCATAATCTTGGCATATTCCTCACTACTCACCTTTTTACCGTCCTTTAAAACTTTTATCTCCACCTTTTCTTTGGGGTTTAGCACCACCTTACTACAAACCATGGTGGTTCTACCGTCGTTTAATTCCATAATTAATCCAGGTAGTCCCCAAAAGTTTTTTGGTCCTTGGCTGATGGGTATTTCGGGTGTCCACCATGCCACAATCTCTTGCTCTACTTCGGTTTCCTTTTGCTCACTTTCTCCGTCTGCTCCTCTGCTAAAAGTGGCTGTTTTCATGATTCTAGTTGCTGTGGCTTTATAGCAGGTATAGGAACCAATTTTTTTACTTTCTTTTCCCAATTTCCATTTCCAGTCTGTTAAGGAGTCTGTAATTAGGAACTGTTTTCCGTATAGATCCGTTTGTTCTAGAAGAACTTTACTGCTGATATTCTTATAATAGCTTCCTCCAGATCCCATTATATTAGCGAAAATCCTCATCCCTCCACCTCTTCGGCCGGGGGTATCACCTTCATCCAAGGTTTCCACTTCGGTATAGCTAGATTCGGTTTTATTAAATTTTAGTTCGTACTCCTTTTGCATTGCTTTGGCCATTCTCTGTTTTATCATGGCCATTCTTTGTTCCATTTCTGGGTTCAATTTTGAGCTATCAACTTTCATATCCATGTCGAGGCTTGTTGCTGTATGATAAATGGCAATTCCTTGAAAGTTTTGGGCCTTGGAATTAAAAGCAAGACAAATAAAAAGTAAAAGTGAGCTTAGGGATTTTAAAATTCTCATATAGGTGTGGCTGTGTTAAAAGGGATAAAATTGCTAATTAATAATCCTCTTTCCTGTTAATCAATTGTTAATGTGAAAATATTCGCAGGTTTATATTCAATCCGTTAATAGATAGTAAAAACTATAAATGGTTTAATCTCGATTAAATATTTCATTCTATCTAATATTAAGCCTTGCAATAAATTCTATTCTGTACTTTGCATCGTCGTAAAATTTCAAGGCCATTTTTAAAAAAGGTACAGATATTAAACTAAGCACCTTTGGAGGTGTTTTCACACCTTCTTTGCTCACCATTCTTGGGGTAATAATGTATCTAAGATTTGGTTGGGTAGTTGGAAATGTAGGTCTTATTGGTAGTTTGATTATTGTTGTGTTGTCCACAGCTATCACTTTCCTTACCTCTTTGTCTATTGCTGCCATTGCCACCAATGCCCCTGTTAAGGCTGGCGGTGCCTACTATATGATTAGTCGCTCCCTTGGTGTTGAGATTGGTGGGGCCGTTGGAATTCCCCTTTATTTAGCTCAAGCATTTTCTGTAGCGCTCTATATCATTGGTTTTTCGGAAAGTTTAAATCTGGTTTTCCCTGGATTGGATGTTAAAATTGTTGGCTTAATTACCACCCTTGCTTTAGGAGCCTTGGCTCTTTTCTCTACTAAGGCTACTATTAAATCACAGTATATAATTCTAGCCATCATTCTCCTTTCCCTTCTTTCTCTATTTTTTGGAAGTCCTTTAGAAAATGTAGATACAGAACCTTGGAATATGGCCATAAAGCGCAAGGAGGATTTTTGGAAAGTTTTCGCTGTATTTTTTCCAGCTGTTACTGGGATTATGGCTGGAGTAAACTTATCTGGCGATTTAAAAAATCCTGCTCGTTCTATTCCCAAAGGAACCTTTCTGGCGGTTGGGGTAGGTTTTGTTATTTATATGGTATTACCGGTGATGTTGGCCTATAACGCAAGTGAAAGCGCTTTGATAAACGACCCGATGGTAATGCGAAAAATAGCCTTTTGGGGGGATGCCATTCTACTGGGAATTTGGGGGGCAACATTATCAAGTGCCGTGGGTAGTTTACTAGGAGCGCCCCGAATATTACAGGCCTTGGCAGCAGATTCTGTTTTACCCAAAAAACTGTCCTTTTTCGAAAAAGAATCTGGACCAGAACATATCCCACGAGCTGGAACAATTTTCACCATCCTAATTGCTCTCGTTTGTGTTTATTTTGGAGACTTAAACTTGTTGGCCCCTATCCTAACCATGTTCTTTTTAACCACCTATGCTGTTCTAAACATTACAGCAGGACTAGAGCGCTTTTTGCGTAACCCCTCTTTTAGGCCGAAATTTAAAGTTCATTGGCTATTTTCAGTCTTGGGAGCCATTGGCTGTGCCATGGTGATGTTCCTGATAAATGCAAGGGCTACATTCTTGGCCTTTTTAGTGATTGCTAGCGTTTTTG
This sequence comes from uncultured Cryomorphaceae bacterium, assembly GCA_963976435.1. Classification (GTDB taxonomy): domain Bacteria; phylum Bacteroidota; class Bacteroidia; order Flavobacteriales; family Schleiferiaceae; genus CAKZNE01. The sequence goes on from CAXBKQ010000006.1 coordinate 93,083, forward strand.
TTTACCTAAAAAGAAGGGGATTTAAAACAGCAATGGGTGGTGTGCGAAAGGGGGTTTTGTTAAGCATTATTCGCTATGCCACATTGAGGCTAGACAATGGACAAGATGCCAAAAGCTGGAGACCAAATTTATTGGTGTTCTCCGGAGCGCCAACCAAAAGGTGGCACCTAATAGAGTTTGCAAATGCACTTAGCCAAAGGAAGGCCCTATTTACCGTTGCAACGATATTATCGGATGAAAACACAAGCCAAGAAAAGGTTCAAGATTATGAATCTCATATTGCAGAATACCTTAATTCAAAAAAAATTGGTGCTTTAGTTCGCGTAATTCAGTCTAATGATCCTTTTATTGGGGCTCAACATCTGGTTAATGCATACGGACTTGGGCCAATGGTGCCCAATACCATTTTACTAGGGGATACCGAAGACTCTAGTCATATGGATACCTATTGTAAAATGATAAATCACATTTATCACTCCAAAAGAAATGTGATCATTTTCCATGATGAACAAAATGAAAGCTTTAGTTCTATTGAGGCTATAGACATTTGGTGGGGTGGCCTAAAAGGAAATGGTGCCTTAATGATGATTTTAGGTCATCTTCTTAAAAGCGCTAGACATTGGTCTAGATTAAAAATTAATATAAAAATGGTAGTTCCTACCCTAGAAGCTGCTGAAAGCGCAGAACGCAACCTGATTGAAAAGCTCTCTAAAATGCGGGTGGATTTTAAGATGAACATTTTGGTGGCGAAAGAGGGAGAAAATTTTTGGTCTATCCTAAACCAAGAATCTAAAAAATGCAGCCTAACCATGATTGGTATGGCCGCTCCAGAGAATGGAAGTTTTAAAGAGTACTATCAGAAATTACAACAAAACACCTGCGATATAAAAAGGAAGGTTTTTGTTTTAGCCGCTAAAGACACGGAGTTTAAAGATGTTTTGACCTAGGGGAAAATTTACAATTCTCGGATTAGTTCTATAAACAAATTGCTAAGCTTTTCATCAGCTTCTCCTGCAACTTCAATTATTTCGGCAATATCTACAGGTTTTAGATTGTCAGGATCACATTCATCTGTAATAACCGACACGGCTATACAATCTAAACCCATATGGTTGGCTACAATTACTTCAGGAACTGTACTCATTCCTACCATATCAGCACCAATAATTCCTAGATACCTATATTCTGCTCTAGTTTCTAAATTAGGCCCAAGCACGGAAGCATAAACACCCCTTCCAATTTTAGTATTTTGGCGCTGTGCTATTTCTTCTAATTTAGACATTATTCTTTGACAATAAGGCTCACTCATATCAGGGAACCTTGGTCCTAAGGATTCGGCATTTGCGCCAACTAAAGGGTTTTGAGTTTGGAGATTGATATGGTCATCAATCATTATCAAATCTCCTTTTTTAAAATTTAAATTTACCCCACCTGCAGCATTTGAAAGTAGCAGTTGATGAATACCTAGCATTTTCAAAACCCTTACTGGAAAGGTAATTTCCTTGGCACTATAGCCTTCATAAAAATGAAATCGCCCTTGCATTGCCACAATTTTCTTACCTCCAACTTTGGCGAGGATTAAATTTCCAGCATGGTATTCCATTGTTGCCACAGGAAAATTGGGAATATCCTTATAGCTAATGGTTTTGAGAATTTCTATTTTCTCCAACAATTTACCAAGCCCGGTTCCTAGAACAATTCCTGTTTCGAGGTTTACAAATCCCATTTTTTTTAAATAGGCTACTGATTCTTCAAGCTGTTGTATCATAGGTTGGGAAATTTTTTTAGGTCTTCAATTGTATCTAAATCAACTTTTTCTTTCATTATTCCAAAGGATAATTTTTCCCTTTTAAAATCATTTAGGGTATCCTCAAAAACACTTTCTGTACTCCACTTTTTGTTCTGGAACAAATTTACGTTTTTGGACAAGCCCAGTAAATAATAACCCCCATCATTTGCTGGTCCAATTACAGCGTCCGAATCTTCAAGGATATTAAAAGCCTCTTCTAAATCTGAACTTTCTAATTCTGGGCAATCACTTCCAATAATCACTATCCTTTTAAAACCCTTTTCAAAGCCACTTTCAAAAAAGGCTAGCATTCTCTCTCCTAAATCTCCTGGCTCCTGCAATTTCTTTTCAAAAATTTTCTCACTCCAGTCATCTTCAGTATTAATAAAATCTCCGTAACAAAGCCATTTCGTAGCCTTAATTTTAGTGCTTTCTTCTCTGGTAATTTTTAAAAGCTTTTTATAATATTCCAAAGCTTTTTCATTGCCAACATCTTTAGCTAGGCGTGTTTTAACATTTCCAGCAATTGGGTTTTTAATAAAGATTAATAGTAAATTCTCTGGATCCATGAGGCTTTTATTGGCAGCTTTAAATGTCTGCCGAAAATAATGAATCTAAAAGGGAATAAAATGGGCTTCTTGATTATTATTTGGAAGTCTATCCCATTTCAGATTTTGAAGGTCGGTTCTTTTCCCAATTTTCAATTTTGAGTTTTAAATCCTCCATATTTATGGGTTTTGATAAATAATCATCCAAACCTTCCTTTAAATACTTCTCTTTATCACCATCAAGGGCATTTGCGGTAAGGGCAATAATATGGGGTGCGGATTCGCCATGATCCTCCTTAATATATCGTGTGGCCTCAACTCCCCCCATTTGAGGCATTTGAATATCCATAAAAATAAGGTCGTAATTTTTGTTTTGCGCAGCCTTAACCGCCATTACTCCATCTTCAGCCAAATCGATCTCATAACCCAAATTTTGAAAAAGTAATCGTATCAATTTTTGATTTACAGGATTGTCCTCCGCCACCAAGATTTTTAGATCCTTTTTAATTTTTTTATCCTTTTTTATTTCAGATTTAGAAGGGGAATTTTCGCCATTTCCACCATAAATCAATTGATCTACCCACGAAAGTTTAAAAGGACGATTAACCAATACAAAGGATTTACATCCCACCATATCCTTTTGAATATCGCATACAAAATGGATCTTATTATTTGAAGCAGCCAAGCCCTCTCCCAATTGAATGAACATCTCCCTTTCATCCTCCTCACAAAACATTACAAACACCCTTCCTTCGAGCTCTTCAAAATCAGAGCTTTTGGAGTCCATCATAGTTACCTCAAGCCCCCTTTCCTCAAAAATTTCTTTTGCCGTTTCAGCTTCTCCACCGCCATTAGAAACTATTATTAGCTTTTTTATTTTGGCTACTCTTTTTATATCTTCCCACTTCGCATTTACCTCAAGTTGAAAATAAAATTCAGATCCTTCATCTATCTCACTTTTCACTTTAAGGCTACCTCCCATTAATTGGATTAACTTTTGGGTAATTGCCAAACCTAGTCCAGTTCCGCCAAACTTTCTAGTAATCGAAGAGTCTGCTTGCTGGAAAGCGGAAAAAATTGACTCTTGCTTTTCTGGCTCAATACCAATTCCAGTGTCTATAATTGATACCTTGATAGAACATTTATCTAGGGCAATTTTTTCGGACTGGATTAAAATTCTAACCTCCCCTCTTTCGGTAAATTTTACAGCATTGTTTAGCAAATTGATGATGCACTGTCTTATTCGACCCTCATCACCAAAAATAATTTCGGGTGCGCTTTTATCAATTTTATAAAAGAGCTTAATATGCTTTTGTGCAGCGCTAACGGATATAACCTGCAGGCAATCCTCAATCATTTTATTGAGGTTGAAAGCTTGGTTTTCCAGATCCATTTCTCCGGATTCAATTTTGGAAAAATCAAGAATATCATTGATTACTCCCAACAGGGCATTACCACTTACTTTAATGGTTTCTACAAAATCCACCTGCTTTTCATCCAAACTCGTTTCCGTAAGCAGGCTACTCATTCCAATAACTGCGTTTAGTGGAGTTCTTATTTCGTGGCTCATAGTAGCAAGGAAATCAGACTTGGCTTTTACTGCTTCCTCGGCCTTTATTTTTGCCTCTCTAAGCTCCTCTTCTATATGTACCCTTTCCGTAAGGTTTTGAATGGTTCCTTTCATGGAAACAACCCTTCCATCTTTTACCACTGGTTTGGCAATATCTTGTAGATATTCAACCTTGCCATTTTTATGGTAAATTTTAAATACTACTTTATATTCCTTTATTTCTTCAACGGCTTTATCAAAGGCTCTTTCCACTTCTTCAAATTCCTCCTTTAACATTATGTTTTCAACACTTTGTTTGTTAAAATCATAATCCGATGGCAAACCAAAAATTGCGGGTAAATTATCGCTCCATTGGGAAACACCAGAAACTAAATCCCTTTCATAATAGCCTAATTGAGCAATTTCCTGTGCTTGCTTTAAGGTTTTTTCTTTTTGTTTAAGGGTAGATATAGCCCTATTTTTTTCAGAAGCAAAATCGCGTACCCTTTGAAGGTTAAGCTCTAGCCTTTCGCGGCTACTTTCCAATTCTAAATTCCTTTTCTCTAATGCTCCAGATTTTTCTTCCAAAAGCTTATTCTTATGTCTTAGAATTCGAAGGAAATAGAGTAAAACTACTGATGAAACAAAAATCCTGATAAAGGCCAACCATAGTTTATCTAAGACCAAATCTCTTTTTAAAGCCTTCAAAAACACTGGCGTATAATGCACTAAGATGTGATATTGTCCATCTCCAAAAACCTCTTGTCCAAAAGGCGAATCTAGATTTTCAAAAACATTTAAAGGCTGAGCAAAAAAGAGGTCGTTTTCCAATTCCAACAAACCGTTTTTTCCATCTTTTAGAATCTCCAAATATTTGGATTCTTCCAGGGTAGAATCAATGGAACTTGTATTCTCAGAAATTTTAAATCGATTATTAAAATTGAAAATAAACTCTTCTTTGTTTTCTATTAAGGAGAAGCTTACTGAGTCTTTTACCTCCATATCGCTAAGGCGATCGAGGATTCTATTTGCTGAATAATTAAAGCAAATATATCCGGTCTTATCCCCATTTACTCCATAAAATACAGGCATGATAAACTGTACAACAGCCTCTGGTTTTCCGTTGGAGCTTACAATCCTTAGGGGGGAAACATAAGCCTGATCTGGACCTAAGCCTCTAATTTTTGTAAACAACTCAGCTTCTAAAATTGATTTTGGAGTTTCCTTTTTTAAAAGTCTATTATTGAAGAAAATATTAATGCTCAATTTTTCATTCCCCAAGCTATCTAATAAGGCGAATTGGGAATAAAGCTGACGAATTTGGAGGAAGGAACCACTAGTTTTTTCAATAACTTTTGAAATATATGGGTTCACTTCTTCGCTTAAAAACTGCCCATAGGCAGGATTTTTGGAAAAAAAGTAAATGTCTTGTAATACCCCAGAATATTCTTTTGAAACAAATAAATTAAGGCTTTGAGATTGTGCTTGTGCATCCTTCACCAATGCCTTTTTTGTACTGTCTAAATCTTTGAAATACAGCAATAGCGTAGCCACCCCTACCAAAAAGGTCATAAGAATTACAGCTCCCCAGTTGGCGCCAACTTTATTAATAATGTTAGTTTTCAATAGGAGGTTAGTTCAAATAGTTTCCCTGGATTACTCCTTACCAATCCCTTAATTTCTAGGTTGAGCAATGTAGGAACTATCTGACTTGCTGGCAAGTCTAATTCATTACAAATTTCTTCTAACTCTAATTTTTTTTTTGATTCCAGAAAAAAGCTCCTAATTTTTTCCTCTAAAGGATTGAGATCTGGGAACAAAATGATTTGTGATCTTTCTATTTTTCGCTTTTCCCAGCCTAAAAGATATTCCAAGTCATTCACTCCTGTAAAAAGTGCTGCTTTATTTATTTTAATTAAATGATTACAGCCTTCGGAATATATATCTCCTAATTTTCCTGGTATGGCAAATACATCTCTATTATAAGTATTGGCAATTTCTGCAGTTATAAGGGCTCCTCCCTTTTTTGCTGCTTCAACAACTATTATAGCCTCAGAAACTCCGGCAACAATACGGTTACGCTTAGGGAAATTTTCCCGGTCGGGATTGGTTTCCGTTAAAAACTCAGTAAGTAAACCACCTCCCTTTTCAATCATTTCCTCCACCACTTTTTTATGTGATGAAGGATAAATTCTATCCAATCCATGCCCGAGAACGGCAATGGTTTCAATATCATTTTTTAATGCTTCCTTATGTGCGGCAATGTCTATTCCATAGGCTAAACCGCTTATTACCTGAACATTGTAAGGTTTTAAATCTGCTATAAAATTGCTGCAGAAAGTTTTGCCATAATTTGTTGCCATCCGAGTTCCTACAATGGCAATTTGATTTTTATTGAGAAATGAAAAATTCCCTTTTTTAAATAACAGGATAGGCGAATCTGGACATAATTTTAATCTTGAAGGATAATCATCATTTAAATAAAAAAGAGCTGAAACATTATTTCTGTCCATAAATTTCAGCTCCTTTTCTGCACGATTAAAAGTTTGGGAGGAAGATAGACTCCTTATTGTAGATGGGCCAATTCCCGGGATTTTTTGGAGAGATCTAAGGTTCTCCTTAAAAACAGCTTCTACTCCACCGCAATAAGCTATTAAACTTTTTGCCAATTTGCTACCAATTCCAGAAACCTGGGTTAAAGCTATTTGATAAACTAGTTCATTTGAAATCACAAAAGTAAAATACGAAAACAGCCAACCTGGTTTGTAGAACTTTATTGATTATTCTCCTAAAATCACTTTTTTATCAAGCATTCCCATTTCCGTTTGGATTTTCAATATATATAGGCCTTTTGACAATCCATTTACTGAGAATTTATACTCCTTGTCCGAAATTGCTTCCATTTCAAAATCCAGTTTTTTTCCAAGAAGATCATATAGTTGAAAATTAAGGACCTTTCTATATTCTTCCATATTCAAAGTAAATTGGGAAACCGCTGGATTTGGAAAAATAGAGGCTTTGAAACTTGACTTTTCATCTTCTAAGCTAAATTGCTTTTGGAGGTCAAAATATACAATGTGGTTAAGGGAATCGCTTTGCCCAAAACCTATCATGCTTTTGGTAAACATTCCTCCAGCATATAAATATCCATCCTGATATTTTAAAGATTTTACTGTGGAATCAAGAGTGGCAAATGGTTCTAAGTCTCCATTTTTGACCAATAATAAGTTTTTCGCATAGGTGCCAACTAAAGGGAAATAATCCAGATTACCACCAACAAATACACCATAAGGGCTAGCCTCAACACATTCTACCTTGCTATCCCAAGCATTTATTTGCAAGTGTTCTGAATTTATTTTTGTCCAGTTACCATTGTGAAAATAGCCTAAGCCAAAGGTGTCTAATAAGGAACCACTTAAAAATTCCCCACCGGCAAATAGGGTGTCGCCCACACTTTCAAGGGCATAAATTCTAGCTTCTACACCATTTCCGAGCTGTTTAAATTGGCTTCCATCAAATGCAGCAATATGATTGAACTGAACCGTATCTATGCTATTAAAAGTCCCTCCTAGAATTAATTCATTATTATGAACTTCCAAGGCATAGACTATACCCTGGGGACTTGCTGGTAAGTTCTGCCAATCGTTGCCATCCCATTTGGCGATATTTGAAAATTGTATGCTCGACCCAAAGTCGTTTCTAAAAATTCCACCAGCGTATAATTCTCCATTATAAACCTCTACATCATAGACAATATTTTGAAGGGCTCCAATATAAAATGATCCCATGCCAGACCATTTACTTCCATCCCAAAAGGCTACTCCAGATGAAACATATACTGTATCAGCATAATAAATATTTCCGGCTACAACCAATCCGCCATTAAATTCTACCATATCTTCAACAGAATATTCTAAACCACCCAAGCCCATCTTCAACCAATCGTAACCTGCAATACCATTTTTCCATATTGAAATACCCTTAATGCTTTGGTTTCCAGAAGAATCAAACACTCCTCCGGCAATAATTTCATTTAAGGAATTACTAAAAATGACATTTACTGGTCCATTAAAACCTGAATCCATTTTTTCAGCAATGGAAACTGGGGGATATCCTGGCTGTATCCAGGCAAGCTCATTGGCTGTAAAACCGCTATTGGCAATCCATGAGTTTAGGGCTTGGTCCTCCATGTCTAGCAAATATTGGAAATTCATCTTGGCGCTTATTTTCTTGGCTAATGGATCAAAACCACTTTCTTTAATTAAATGTCCTACCGCACAATAGTTACCATTGGAACCAATAAAAACTGGAATTCGGCTTTGATGACTATTATTATTTGGAAACTCTGCTTTAAGGGCATATTCCTTAAGTTTTGCTAAAGCCTGAAGGCGGTTTTTCTTTTGTAGATCATTGAGATGATTCGTGGATCTCTTAGAAAGGCTTTGATGAACAAGTAGTAAATGAGTTTGGATAGGGTTTTCCTCCTCCATTAATTCGAATACAGATTGTGGGAAATCACTCTCATATAACCAGCGATTATTTACCTCCACAAGGGATGAATACAAATTTTGGGCATTGACCCATGGTGATCCAAAAACCAGGCAAGCAGAAAGAACTAGTTGTTTAATTAATATTTTCATGATTTTTCATTTTCTTAATGATGGTCATACCTTGGCAAGGGTTGCTTTTCAAAATTAAGCCATTTTAGGCGCAACCTTATTTATCTTTATAGCATCAATTGCAAAAGGAAAGGATTAGTTGGCATCTGAAGAACTCATAAGAGCTTGTCAAAAAGGAAATCAAAAGGCTCAGGGAGAATTATATTCCATGCATTACAAAAAAATGTATGGTGTATGCTTGTATTATGCAAAGGATGAGACAGAAGCCATGGACTTTCTTCAAGATGGTTTTTTTCACCTATTCAAAAAAATCGAGAAATATTCCTTCAAAGGCTCCTTTGAAGGCTGGATGCGAAGATTATTTGTAAACCTTATACTTCAGTCTTATAGAAGTAAAAAACTATTATACCCAACCGGAATTGAAACTGTAGAAGCGGAAATGTTTAGCTATGATAATATTATTGAAGATATCACGGCAAAGGATCTTTTAAATATTATCAAGGAGCTTTCACCACAGTACAAGCTTGTATTTAATTTATATGCGATAGAAGGTTATAGCCATAAAGAGATAAGCGAAAAACTTAATATTAGTGAGGGAACCTCAAAGAGTAATTTATCTAGAGCAAGAACACTGCTTAAGGAAAAGGTGATGAAGCAATTTCCAGAATGTTATAGAATGAGTAGCAATGGGAGATAAAAAGGAAAATATTGACAAACTGTTTAGCAGTGGCCTTTCAGGTTTTGAGGCCGAAACCCCTTATGATGGATGGGAGGCTATTAATGCTAGAATAGTAAAAAGCAAACAAATAAGGAGAGCACTTTTCTTGCGTTGGACCCTTATTTTTGGAGCCCTTTTATTGGCCTTTTTTGCGGGTTTCCAGCTTAAGGATTGGAACTTTCTGAATACTACTAATCCCAATATTAATGGGAATGAAAATAGTAAGCCCATATCAACAAAAAGAAAAACAAATAATGTAGAAGAAGAATTATCTTTGGACTCCCTCCAAGGTGCGAGCTCAACTAGCCAACCCTTGATAGTTAATTCCCCAGAAACTAATCAAAATCAAAGGACAGGGGATGAAGCTAAAAACCCCATTAAAGCAACATCACCAAATACTTTTTCTCAAAAAAAGGAGGCAAACTCTATCGATTCTAAAAGGGAAACCGCAGCTTCAAATACAGCTAAGGAAAATATTACTTCTGCCAATACAAAACCCCATTTTTCCAGCAATTCTGTGGAAAATGAATTAAACTTAAAAGCATTAGAAATTAAGCTTGCTAGGGGCTTATTTGGTTTGGATACTTTATCAAACTATTCGCAAACCAAAATGCTAAAATCAAATATTCCACCTCAACTTTCTTATTCAGACTTGGAACAATACCCTAGTAAATTAAGGAGAGCTTTTTACAATTTTGAAATAGGATTTTACGCCGGGCCAAGTTTACCTTCTAGGACGGTTAGTTTTTCTGGAGATGATGAAATTACAAGGAATAATGTTGCCAATGAAAATTTGGAAAATACGCTGAGCATGGGTTTTCAATTTTCAAAAAGGTGGAGAAATATAGAATATGGCTTAGGGTTTTATTATAGTGAGTGGAATCAAACCAGTAATAATATTATCCTGGAAAGTGAACCTGTTACGAATACAGCTACAAATTATAGTGATAAAATTAGGGCAATTACCTCCATTGGTGATTTCACCTTGATTATCTCAAATGGTGCGCCGATACAACCCTCTATTGAGGCTGGTCAATTTTTGCTGCTTCCCAATATTCTGCAGCAATATCAATTTATAGACATTCCTGTTTCATCCTCCTACTATCTATTGGATAGGCGATTTAAGCTAAAATTACAGCTTGGTTTAAATAATAGATTCTTAAATCAATCTTTGGTTCAATTGGAATACCCAGATGGGAGCAAAGAAGATTTTGATGACCTCAAACCAGAAACCTATTCTATACAGTTAATTTCCGGACTGGGTCTTTCCTATGGTTTTGGAAACAGATGGAACTTAAATGTGATCCCCTCTTATTATTATGGACTTAGCCCTATAAGTATTCAAGCAGGAGCACAAACCCGACAACATCAATTCACCCTTTTCTCAGGAATTTCATATCGTCTTTAGAGTGATGAAAGAATTATTATATTTGTGGGTTCTATGAGCAGTACTATTGATAAACATATTAGTCATCTTTTATTTGACCATGAATGTGTAACCGTTTCTGGTTTTGGTTCCTTTATTATTAGGGACTATCCTGCAGAAATAAATATCGCTACACATATGTTTCGCCCAGCGAGTAAGAGAGTTTCTTTTAATCCAAGTATTAAAGAAAACGATGGTCTTCTTGCAAAGCAAATTAGTTCTGCTGAGAATATTGCTTATCGCCAAGCCAATGAAAGTATTTCTATTTCTGTCCGTTCATGGCAAAGAATACTTAGGAGCGGTAAAAAAGTGAACCTTCCAGGCATTGGAAGATTATACATGGATGAGGCAAATCGCCTTCAATTTAATCCCGCAATTGAGATTAATTACGATCGCCATTCTTATGGGCTTAATATTTTTCGTGCACCATCTCTACAGAGGGAATTAAAAATTGAGACTACTATTCACAATGCTATTGAAGCCGAAATTCCTTCAAAAACAATAGAAGAAAGAAGTAGAAGAAGTATGCCTTTGTTTTTTAAGGCAGCTAGCATAACTGCACTTTTAGGTATTTCCTTAAGCTCGGTTATTTACTTTACAGATATAAACCAAAATATCAAGTCCTTTTCGGGCCTTAATCCTTTGTCTATTTTTAATAGTTCTAGCTCCAGCGAAGACTTACAAAAAGACAAGTCCACCTTTAATGTACCTACAAAGTCTGAAGAAAATAATGTTGAAAAACTAAAAACCTCTGATTCAGTGGAGCCTTCAACTGAGGGCACAAATTTGGAAGGTATAAAGAAGAAAGTTTCGGAAAATAAAGCGATTAGTGAATTTCAAAAAGATGCTAGCAAATCTGAAGCAAAGGCTATAAATGAAAATATAAATTCCAATTTAGCATCCTATCATATAGTTGTTGGATCCTTCACTGTGGAAAGTAATGCCATTAATTATCTTAAAAGCCTAAAAAGCCAGGGCTACGAAGCTTATTTAGCAAATGGAAGTTCCAAGTTTAAAAGGGTGGCGATAGGTAATTACAGAAATTCATTAGAAGCCCAGAAAAATCTTCTAAACATCAAAAAGGAATTGAATCCTAGCGCTTGGGTTTATCATAATTGATCTATTTTTGCAGTAAATTCCTGCAATGAAATCTAAGACACCCAGCGAGTCTCGAACTATAGTCACCGAAATTGTTCTACCCAACGACACCAATAACCTTCACAATTTATTTGGTGGTCAATTATTAAGTTGGATGGATAGAGCCTCAGCAATTGCGGCACATCGTCATTGTAAAAGAATTGTAGTTACAGCTTCGGTAAACAATGTCTCTTTTAATAGACCCATTCCTCAAGGTAGTATAGTAACCTTAGAAGCATCTGTTTCTAGAGCATTTTCCTCTAGCATGGAAGTCTTTGTGGATGTATATATTGAAGACCAAAATATTGCGGGAAAAAAGGTAAAAGCCAATGAGGCTATATATACTTTTGTGGCAGTTGACCAATTGGGAAACCCTATCAATATTCCCCCTGTTTTACCAGAAACTAAACTTGAAAAAATACGGTTTGATGGAGCTTTAAGAAGAAGGCAACTATCCCTTATTTTAAGTGGAAAAATGAAACCATCAGAAGCTACTGAGCTTAAAGCTCTCTTTCTAGATGAAGAACCTGTTTCAAAGGAGGACTAAAACCAGGTTTAGTATTAATATCAAATAGATTAAATCTTGTTGCCACCATTTTTTTAGGCTGAGAATAAAATCGTATAAAATAATTCCAATAGGAAAAATCATAAATACCAACAGTTGATCGGAGCTTTCTTGGCTAGCTGCCCATAGAATCCCAATTAATAGTAAGGCGATACAAAGACTAAGAACTTGCCTTTTAAAAACCGTGGCCTTTCCTATATTTTTTAGGGTATTGAGCATCGCCACAAAGCCAAGCAATAACAAGCCTAGCAGTTTTACACCTATTTCACCACTATGACTGGCAAATCCCCATTTTAATTGGGAGTATTGATTTTTTAGGATGGTGAGGAATTCAAATTCGGGCCATAAATAGCTTAGGAAAAATGCTGAGGTATAAGCCGCGAAAAGACCTATCACCGGAATAATTATGGTTTTGATATTAAATGAACGATAAATGAGTGATGCCGTCCAACAAAAGCAGATCAAAATTACAGATTGAATATAAAAAAGGCTGATAATTCCTGAAATTAGGCCAATGTCGAATAGCAAATGCCTAGGATCATCGAGCATTCCAATTTTAAATATTTTCCGGAAAGCAAGCAAAATTAAAGGCAGGGCTAAAATCAAGTTTAGGCTAACTTGAAATTGAGAAATCAGCAAAAAAGAAAACCCAAAAAGCATGGATTGTTGGAATGCCGCGGGGAAAATTCCAAGGAAGTTTACATTGCTCGCAAAAATTAATGCAACAATAGAGATTGTAAAAACAAAAATTAGCTTAATTAAACTGGTTCCAAATACTAGGTTGAAATTCAAAAACTCAAGCCTAAGATCTTGAATCTCAATAAAATAAACCGAAACTCCACTAAGTAAGATCAAGCTTAAGCCGGTAATTATTCCAGCTTGTATGCTAATGTTGTTAAATAACCTTGTAAGCATGAGCCTTTTTGTATAATTTTGACGCCAAATTTAGATCAGATGCAAGTTAAGGATATCATGTACAGTATTGGGGAATTTTTCTGGTGGGCTTTTGAATCATTAGTCGCCCTAGGTAATATTCCAAACCTTATCTTTTTAGCCATTGGTTCCGTTTTGTTTTTATATTGGATGGGACAAATGAGAAAACATTCTAAGGCAGGGGAAAAATAATTATAGGTCGAAACCTATATCCCTTCTGTAAGTAATTCCATCAAAATTTACCTTTTGAATAGAGGCATAGCTTTGGGTTAAAGCCTCTTCCTTGCTATTTCCATAAGAAGTAAAGGCCAATACTCTACCGCCATTACTGACGATCTTTCCATGATCCATTTTCGTTCCTGCATGGAAAACAATGGACTCTAAATTTTTATCCAAACCGATAATCTGCTTTCCCTTTTCGTAAGCTTCTGGATATCCTTTTGAAACTGTCATTACTGTGCTAGCAAACCTTGGATCAATTTCCAATTCTAGCTCATCAAGTTTTTTATTATAAGAGGCTAGGAGCAGTTCTAAAAAATCGCTTTTTATTCTCGGCATTACTACTTCTGTTTCTGGATCTCCCATTCTTACATTATACTCAATTACAAAGGGCTCGTTTTGAACATTGGTAAGACCGATAAATATAAATCCATTATAGTCCATCCCTCTATCCTTAATTCCATTTACTGTAGGTTTTATTATCCTTTCTTCAACTTTTAACATAAGATCATCATCCACAAAAGGAACTGGCGAGATGGCTCCCATACCCCCAGTATTCAGGCCTGTATCGCCCTCTCCAATTCTTTTATAATCTTTGGCAATTGGTAAAATTTTATACTCACTTCCATTGGTTAGAACAAAAACCGAAAACTCAATACCATCCAGGTATTCTTCAATTACAACTTTGGTACTTGCTGAGCCAAATTTTCCAGATAGCATTTGAGCGAGTTCGCTTTTTGCATCATCCAAATTATCCAAAATTAATACACCCTTACCAGCTGCTAATCCATCCGCTTTTAAAACATAAGGTGCTTCTAATTTTTCAAGAAATAATAAACCTTCATTCAGGGTTTCACTAGTAAAACTTTGGTGAGCCGCTGTTGGAATAGCATATTGGGACATAAAATCTTTAGAAAAATCCTTGCTGCCTTCCAATTGCGCCCCTTTAGAATCGGGTCCAATTAAAATTATAGACTTTAATAATTCTTTACTTTTAAAGTAATCCTTTATTCCATTTACCAGTGGATCTTCTGGTCCAACCACCAACATTTCAATTTTCTCCTGAATACAAAAGGTGGCAATTGCCTCAAAATCATTGACCTTCAAATCAATATTTGACGCCAAATTCGCAGTTCCAGCATTACCTGGTGCTACAAAAAGCTTTGCACATTTAGGACTTTGTTTGATTTTCCAAGCTAGGGCATGCTCTCTACCACCACTTCCAAGAATTAAAATATTCATTGTTCTAGTATCTTATTTCCGCAAAAGTAAAACTATAGAAGACTAGCCAAAAGAAAGTGGAAAATAAATGTCTATCAAAATTCGAAATGGGCTAATTCACTAATAATCATGGCGTTTAAAATCAAGGGCATTTGGTTGAATAAAAAAACTACTTTTGCCATGTTAAATCATCTTATTGACAAATAACTATGTCTGAAAAATACAAAGAGCAGATTGATGCATTTATGCAAAAGGTAGCGGCCAAAAACCCTAATGAGGCTGAATTCCTTCAAGCGGTTGAAGAAGTAGCCGAAACCGTAATTCCTTTTATCGAGGAAAATCCAAAGTATAAAACAGCTAAAATTCTAGAAAGAATAGCAGAACCGGAGCGTGTAATAATGTTTCGTGTGCCATGGTTGGATGACGCTGGAAACACCCAGGTAAATCGTGGGTATAGAGTGGAGTTCAACTCGGCAATAGGGCCATATAAAGGCGGCTTGCGTTTCCATCCTAGTGTGAATCTTTCCATCCTAAAATTTTTAGGCTTTGAGCAAATATTCAAAAACTCACTTACCACCCTACCTATGGGAGGTGGAAAAGGTGGTTCTGACTTTGATCCAAAAGGAAAATCTGATAATGAGGTAATGAAGTTTTGCCAATCTTTTATGACAGAGTTACAACGTCATATTGGTGCAAATACGGATGTTCCTGCTGGAGATATTGGTGTTGGAGGAAGAGAAATTGGCTATATGTTTGGTCAATATAAAAGACTAAGAAACGAGTTTACAGGAGTATTAACTGGAAAAGGATTAAACTGGGGTGGTTCATTAATAAGACCAGAAGCCACAGGTTATGGAACGGTTTATTTCGCCAAAGAAATGCTGGCTACAAAATCTGAATCCTTTGAAGGTAAAACAGTGGTAGTTTCAGGTTCTGGAAACGTTGCTCAATATGCTATAGAAAAAGCAACAGTATTAGGAGGAAGAGTTGTAACTGCCTCAGATTCTTCTGGTTTTATTTACGATAAGGATGGAATTGACGCTGAAAAGCTTGCTTTCCTTATGGAGTTGAAAAATGTAAAAAGAGGTAGAATTAGCGAATATGCTGATAAATTCGGCTGTGAATTTCATGCTGGGAAAAGACCTTGGGCTATAAAATGTGATATCGCGCTTCCTTGTGCCACTCAAAATGAATTGAATGGAGAAGAAGCCGGTATGCTTATTAATAATGGAGTAATGTGTGTAGCGGAAGGTGCAAATATGCCTACATCTCCAGAGGCAATTGCTAAATTACAATCGGCGAAGATCTTGTTTTCTCCAGGTAAAGCTTCCAATGCTGGTGGTGTAGCCACCTCTGGTTTAGAAATGGCACAAAATGCCGTTCACTCTCATTGGGATGCCGAAACCGTAGAACAAAAACTGCGCGAAATTATGGTGAATATCCATGAAGCTTGTGTAAAATACGGCACAGAAGATGGCTATACTGATTATGTGAAAGGAGCGAATGTAGCTGGCTTTGTTAAAGTGGCTGACTCAATGCTAGATCAAGGATTGGTTTAAACCTTTCTTTCTTAAAATAAAAAAGGCCCTCAATTAAAAATTGAGGGCCTTTTCATTTCATAAGTTTTTTTTAGTCTCTATTCACCACTTTAGGTACCCTAAAATAATCACTGTCTTTATCTGGAGCATTGCTCAAAGCCTTATCTCTGCCAACTTCATATAAAACTTTATCTTCTCTTGGCCTATTTTCATCCTCGGTCATATATACTAAAGGCTCAACGCCTTCCAAGTCGAGATTGTCGATTTTTTCAATGAAGCCAATGATATTGTCCATATCTTCAATCATCTGCTCTTTTTCCTTTTCATTGAATTCTAAGCGCGCTAAATGGGCTAATTTTTCAACTTCTGCTTTGTCCAATTTCATTCTTTCTTAATTTAAGATCATTTAGCAATTCTGTTTCGATAATGCGAAAGCATTCATTTCTCAATCTATCTACCTCTTCGGTATTGTCCCCATTTGGAACCAAAAACGGATGCACTTTTACTCGTAAAATTCCCGGTCCACCTTTGGCAAAGATAAAGGGTAATTTTCTTTCATTATCATAAAAGGTAACTGGAATTATAGCAACCTTTTTGTCTACTGATAATTTAAAAGCACCATTTTTAAAAGTACCCAATAATGGTTTATCCTTTGGAACTCCTCCTTCAGGATAAATACAAACTCCGATACCTTCATCGATTTTCCCCCCGGCTCTGTCAAATACATTTCGCCTGCTTCTTAAGCTTTTCCTGTCTACAAGTATATTGGTCCTTTTATAAAAGTAGCCAAATAGTGGAAATTTCGTTAATTCCTTTTTTCCGATAAATAAAAAGCAATTTGGAAAAATTGCCAGCATCAAAAGGATATCAGCGAGGCTAGTATGGTTTGAACTTAAGATATAAACCTTATTCTTATCAGGCTTTTCCATCCATTCGGTTCTTGGAATTAAACCCGTCATTATCAACACCATCCAGGCCCAAGCTTTGGCAAACAAAAAGAATGTAGGGTAGCACTTTTCGCTTAGTGAGCTAAAGAAAATGAAAGGAAATAAAAGCAAAATCGCAATGAGAATACTAAGGTATAACCAAGCCTTCCAGATAGTCGAAAATATGTATCCAATAATTTTCACGCCGCAAAAGTAAACTTTTGAGTAAGTTTTTAAATAGGCTTAGTACTTTTGGCATATAATAAAATTACATGGCCAGAATATTAACAGGAATTCAAAGTAGTGGAAAACCTCATTTAGGAAATATACTTGGGGCAATAATACCAGCAATAGAACTTTCCAAGTCCTCCAAAAATGAATCCTTCTTTTTTATTGCCGATATGCATTCCTTAACTACTATTAAAAATGCTGAGGAAAGAATTGATAACGTTTATGCCGTTGCTGCAGCCTGGTTGGCTTTTGGTTTTGATACGGATAAAAATGTTTTTTACAGACAAAGTTCTATTCCGGAAGTTACAGAGTTAACCTGGTACCTGAATTGTTTCACCCCATTTCCAATGCTAGGAAATGCACATTCGTTTAAGGATAAAAGCGACCGACTGTCTGATGTGAATGCTGGGCTCTTCGACTACCCTGTTTTAATGGCTGCGGACATTTTGTTATATGATGCCAACATTGTTCCAGTGGGTAAGGATCAAAGGCAACATTTAGAAATGACAAGGGATATTGCTGGTAGTTTGAATCATCAGATGAAATCGGAGATTTTGGTTTTACCTGAGGCTCAAATACGGGAAGATGTAATGTTGGTACCCGGTACAGACGGACAAAAAATGAGTAAATCTTATGGCAATACCATCGATATCTTTTTACCAGAGAAACAATTAAAGAAAAGGGTGATGTCTATTGAAACGGATAGTAAAGCCTTAGAAGAAGCAAAAGATCCGGATAGCTGTAATGTAGTGGCCATTTACGCCTTATTAGCCAATGAAGATCAGCTGCGAGAGATGAAGGATAAATACCGAGCTGGGGGTTATGGGTATGGACATGCCAAAATGGAACTTCTTAGGCTCATTTTAGAAAAATTTGAGAAACCTAGAAGCTTATTTAACCACTATATGTCCAATACAGATTTATTAGACCAAGAATTAGAAAAGGGCGCTAAAAAAGCGAAGGAAGTGGCAGCAAAGGTATTAACCAGAGTAAGAAACTCTTTGGGCTATTAAATCCTAATCGTTGAGTTTTAGTACAGCTAAAAATGCCTCCTGTGGAATTTCTACATTCCCTACTTGGCGCATCCTCTTTTTTCCGGCCTTTTGTTTTTCTAGAAGTTTTCTCTTTCTGGAAATATCACCACCATAGCATTTGGCTGTAACATCTTTTCGAAGGGCACTCACTGTTTCTCTTGAAATAATTTTCGCTCCAATAGCAGCTTGAATGGCAATCATAAACTGTTGCCTTGGTATAAGCTGCCTCAGCTTTTCGCACATCTTTTTACCAAGTTCGTAAGCATTATCCTTATGAACCAAAGCGGATAAAGCATCAACGGGATCTCCATTCAACATAATATCAACTTTTACCAATTCTGATGCTTGATAAGCAATGGGGTGATAATCAAATGAAGCATAGCCACGAGAAATGGTTTTTAGCCTATCGTAGAAATCAAAAACTATTTCTGCTAAAGGCATATCAAAACTCATTTCCACCCGGTCTGAAGTTAGATACACCTGATTTTTCAAAACCCCTCTTTTTTCAATACAAAGCTTCATTACCGCACCAACATAATCCGATTTAGTAATTATTTGAGCTTTGATAAAAGGTTCTTCCATTCTTTCTAATGTAGAAGGATCTGGAAATTCTGTTGGGTTATTTACAATTATCCTTGTATCGGGTTCTTTTTTCAAATAGGAGTGGTAGGATACGTTAGGGACAGTGGTTATTACTGTCATATTGAACTCCCTTTCCAATCTTTCCTGAATAATCTCCATATGTAGCATTCCCAAAAATCCGCAGCGGAAACCGAAGCCTAAAGCTGCAGAAGATTCTGGTTCAAAAGTTAGGGAGGCATCATTTAATTGAAGTTTTTCAAGGGAGGCGCGTAATTCCTCAAACTCCTCGGTGTCTACTGGATAAATCCCTGCAAAAACCATTGGTTTTACATCTTCAAAACCAGAAATCGCCTTGTCTGCTTTTCGATCCACTGCAGTGATGGTATCACCAACCTTTACCTCTTTTGCATTTTTTATTCCTGAAATAATATATCCAACATTACCAGCAAAAATCTCCTGTTTTGCCTCCTGTTTTAATCTGAGTACTCCAATTTCATCAGCGAAATAATCATGACCAGTGGCCATAAATCTCACCTTTTCTCCCTTTTTAATACTCCCGTTTATCACCTTAAAAAAAGCTTCAATTCCCCGGTAGGGGTTGTAAACAGAGTCAAAAATCAAGGCTTGTAAGGGAGCCTCAGGATCGCCTACTGGTGGCGGAACATTTTTGACAATACTTTCCAAAATATCCTTAATTCCAAGACCAGTTTTGGCACTGGCTGGGATGATGTCTTCAATATCGCAACCAATAAGATCTATGATTTGATCCATCACTTCCTCAGGATTGGCACTTGGGAGGTCTATTTTATTTAGAACAGGAATAATTTCCAAGTCGTGTTCTAAAGCCAAATACAAATTTGAAATGGTTTGAGCTTGAATACCTTGAGCGGCATCTACTACCAATAAAGCGCCTTCGCAGGCAGCAATAGCTCTTGAAACTTCATATGAAAAATCAACATGGCCTGGAGTGTCTATAAGGTTTAAGACATAAGTTCCTTCCTCATTGCTATAGTCCATTTGAATGGCGTGACTTTTTATCGTGATTCCACGCTCTCTTTCCAAATCCATATCATCCAACAGCTGGTTCTTCTTCTCTCGATCGCTAACGGTTTGAGTTGTTTCCAAGAGTCGATCTGCAAGAGTACTCTTACCGTGATCGATATGGGCGATGATACAAAAGTTTCTAATATTTTTCATTGCGCTATTATCAAGCTTCATTTCAAGTGGCGCGAAATTACAAGAAAAAAGCTCTGATCTCTTTAAAATTATTTGCTGCCCAAAATGGGAGAATTAAAAGTTATTAACGATTTCGAAAAAATGCCAAATACTAGCATTCACTAATTAATAGGTAAATATTGGGTAAAGGAATTTGCAGTTTATTAACAATAAGGTATTTTTACTGTCTTAATTGGACCGAGAAATTTTAATTACCGAACATGAGAAAAATATTAATTGCCTTAACCGCCCTTTTGGTTGCTGTAAGTTTTGAGTCGAAAGCATCTCACCTTGCTGGAGGAGAAATCTTTTACGAACACGTTGCTGGAACTGTAAGGGACTACAAAGTTACCCTGATAATATACCGTGATTTAAATGGTATTGCTTTAGGTAACACCGCTAACTTAAATTACTCTTCCTCATGTAATGCTGGAGGAAATGTTACTCTTTCAGCTACCCCAGGAACAACATTAAACGCTCCAGTAACCGGTGCTTATCCATGTGTTTCTTTATCAACGGCTGGTTCAGTTCCCTTTTCTAGTTATTCATATCAAGGTACTATAACCCTACCTACCAATTGTAATGATTGGGTGTTTTATTGGTCAAGCTGTTGCAGAAACCCTGCGATTACTAATTTAGTAAACCCATCAAGTCAGGGATTTTTAATTCAAGCCAAATTGAACAATAATCTAGGACAAAATTCATCACCAGTATTTATTACTCCACCCGTAAAACAGTTTTGTTTAAAAGGGCCTAATGACCCTGCCTTTAATTGGTCTCAAGCAGCTATTGAGCCTAATGGAGATTCTATTGTTTATGAATTTGGTGCTCCATTAGATGATCCATTTCCAGGAACAGCAATTCCTTGGGCAAATGGATATAGCCTTACAGCTCCAATGACAACCTGGAACGGTATTGCACTAGATAATGCTACAGGTACTTTTACATTTAAACCTTCTCAAAACGAGGTGGATGTATTTAAAGTAGATGTTAATGAATATAGATTTGACCCCGCTTTAACTCAATGGATATTTGTTGGAAGTACCACGCGAGAAATGCAGGTTCCTATTCTTTCTCAATGTGATATAGCTACCGCTGCAGGACCTCAAATTAACACCTCCCTACCTGGGTTCTCAACTGGAAATATTTCTGGTGATACCCTATCTTCTATTTATCAACACGATAGTATTAGTAATGCTTCAAGCATTGTTAATGGACAACAAGTATATGATGTTCCCGTAATTGAATATGATTGTTTTGATGATGAAGTTACACTACGTTTTGACATTCAAATAGATATTAGCAGTATTACACCTGATGGAAATGAATTCCGTATTGTAGGTCCTGATGGGATTTTAAGGCCCGTAATAGAAGCTACTTGGAAAATTGGAGCTTCACCAATTGAAACTGATGAAGTTTATTTGAAGCTTCATAAAAAATTAGACGAAAACGGTACCTATGTGATGTATATCAAGAGAGGTTCCGATGGCAATACTTTACTAAATGAGTGTGGTTTTGAGCTTGACGCCTATTATACCATGCTGATTAATGTTCAAAACTGCCCTACACTAGATTATCAAATGGACAATCTAACTGTTCAGGATGACAGAAACCGTAGAATTGATTGGTCTATCGTTGATCCATCATATTTACAACCAAGTTTATTTAACTATTGGCAAATTGGAATGACTGTTGGCGGTGCTACCTATGTTAGAACTGTAAATGATATTAATGCTCGTTCTTTTGTGGATACTGAAGAATTCTTTCCAGACCAAGTTGATCATCAAAATTTTGAATATTGGGTTCAGTTGGTACAAAATTCAGATTTTAAAGCCCCAGTAGAAAATACACTTATTACTGTAAGGTTGAGGGATACCGTTACTTTTACTGGCCCAAGAAGCTCATATGTTGATTTTGGTTGGAATGCCTACAATGCTTGGCCAAGTAGTGAAACCGAATACCAAATGTGGTGGGCTGAGTGTAACCCTGATAGCACCCTTGCTGAAGCTTGGAAAAAGTATGAAGGAAAAGACACCAGTTACTTTTTTAATCGTTTTGATGTAGACAATAGCAAAACGGAAAATGAAGGAATATTTGTATTCCGTGTTGATGCCACCAATAAACAAAATCCACCACCAGCAGGTTGGACTTCTGAGTCAAACTGGAGATATGTTTTGGTAGATTATATTGAACTTCCTGACACATCTTTACCAGATCTTTTTGCTCCAAATGTATTTACTCCTAATGATGATAATCAAAATGATAGATTTTACATCACTGCGGTAAATGGAGGTAAAGAGTTTGCAGATGTTAAACTTTCTGTTTTCAACAGGTGGGGACAGCTCGTTTATGAGGATGAAAACTTTTCGGCCAGAAATAACCCTGACGAAGGGTGGGATGGAACCAGCATTTATACTGGTCAAAAATTAGCAGATGGTGTATATTATTACACTGCCCAATTCCGCGACCCTGCTACCAATAAAATTGAAGATGTTCAAGGCTCTGTAACTATAATGGGATCTCAGCCTTAATTTCAAATTGAAAAACCTTTTTAGAAAACACCCTTTTTTTAGGGTGTTTTTTTTTGCCCAAACTCAATTTTCAAGGATTGAAGAAGCGCCTGGCTTTTGACTCCTAATTTGCGGTAATAAGAATCTTGATTTTCAAAAAAACCTTAAATAATAAATTAAGCCTTTCGCTAAACTCGAAAAATCCCAAAGCCCCCCGTACAATCGTTTCGGGCTGCAAGACCTTCTCATCCGCCTAGGTAAAAATCATCTAAAACCATTTGAATGGGCTAATAAACTAAGTAGTTCCCTCACTTAAATGATTGGCAAATTTTTCATCTATAGTCTCCCTTTAAATTTAGCCTACAAATTAAAACCCACCTCCAGATGAAAAAATATAAACTTTTACTCTCATTAATTTTTTTAACCGGCACCTATATCTCAAATGCCACCCATTTTGCTGGCGCCGAAATTTTTTATGAGCATATTTCAGGAACTGCAAGAGACTATAAGGTAACTGTGATTGTTTACGGTGATTTAAACGGAGCAGCTGCATTACCCACACAAATCCCTATTAGTTATTCGAGTTCTTGTCATGCTGGTGGAACGATTAATAATATCCAAAACACCCAAGGTGCTCAAGCTGGATATAATCGTAACAATTATATTTATAATCAAGCCTATCCTTGCGCGCCTTACGACCCAAATGATCCAAACTCGGTTCAGTTTTACAGTTTCACCTTTGAAACTACCATTACCTTACCTGTAGATTGTAATGATTGGGTTTTCTCTTGGAATGATTTTGCAAGGAATAATGCCATTACTAATATTGTAAACCCAGGGGGAGAGTCCTTGTATATAGAGGCTTATTTAAATAGTAACTTCGGACCAAACAGTTCTCCGCGATTTACTTCTGCCCCAGTAAAACAATTTTGTGTTAAACAACAAAATGACCCACCCTTCCCTTTGGTTCAAACTGCTATTGAAGTAGATGGAGACTCTGTTTTTTATGCGCTTGCACAGCCTCAAGGAGCTGGTGGTAACCCCATCCCTTGGGCAAATGGTTATAGTACTCCAGAACCCATTTCATCTTGGATTACTCCTACCATAGATCAAAAAACTGCTACATTCTTTTTTACTCCAAATAATCCAGAAGTGGATGTACTTAAAATTGTGGTAAATGAATACCGCCTTGATCCAAGCAATGGAATTTGGGTTTTTGTGGGAAATACAGCTCGTGATTTGCAGATTCCGGTATTAACCAATTGTAATTCTACTGCCGAACTGGGACCTTCTATAAATACCAGTCTTCCTGGTTTCTCAATAGGCTCTTATTTGTCAGATAGCCTAAAAAGCGCCTTTGGCATAACGGAAATTAGCAATGATTCAATACTGGATCCAGCCACTGGTTTATTTCATCTTCAAGTTCCTCAAATAGAATATGATTGTTTTAATGCGGTGGTAACCCTAAAGTTTAATGATTCTCCACTGATCTATACACCATCAATTTCGGAGGCAAAGGATGAGTTTAGGATTATTGGTTCTGATGGGGTAAGCAGACCTATTGTTGACATCAGCTTTTTACCCAATCCTGGTTCAGTGGTTCAAACGAATGAAATATATCTCAACCTTTATAAACCCCTTGACGCCAATGGCACCTACCTCCTCCAAATAAAAAGAGGTTCGGATGGGAACACCTTACAGGATGAGTGTGGTTTTCAACTTCCTCCAAATCAAATAATGCTTATTAATGTAACAAATTGCCCAAGCCTTGATTATAAACTAGAAAACCTAACTGTAGAAAATGATAGAAATAGAAGAATAGATTGGTCCATTGCAGACCCCTCCTATTTACAGCCAAGTTTATTTAATTATTGGCAGGTGGGTATGACTGTAGGTGGAGCGACCTATGTAAGAACTATCAACGATATAAATACACGGTCCTTTGTAGATACGGAAGAGTTCTTCCCAGACCAAGTGGATCATCAAAACTTTGAGTATTGGGTTCAATTAGTTCAAAATTCAGATTTTAAAGCCCCGGCTGAAAATACACTTATCACGGTTCGTCTTCGAGATACCGTAACCTTTAAAGGCCCTCAACATTCGGTGGTTGATTTTGGCTGGAATGCCTACAATGCTTGGCCTAGCGATGAAACAGAATACCAGATGTGGTGGGCTGAATGTAATCCTGACAGCACAATAGCAGGAGCCTGGGAAAAATATGAAGGTAAAGACACAAGCTATTTCTATAATCAATTTGATGTGGATAATTCCAAAACAGAAAATGAAGGTATTTTTGTTTTCCGAGTTGATGCGACCAATAAATTGAACCCACCACCAGCAGGTTGGACTTCAGAATCAAATTGGCGTTATGTTTTAGTGGAATACAAGGAATTACCAGACACTAAACTTCCTACTCTTTTTGCGCCAAATGTGTTCACCCCAAATGATGACCAGCAAAATGATAGATTTTATATTACTGGACTTGAAGGAGGAAGAGCTTATGCAGATATAAAACTTACAGTTTATAATCGTTGGGGGCAATTGGTTTATCAGGATGAAAACTTTTCAGCCAAAAATAATCCGGACGAGGGTTGGGATGGTACCAGTATTTATACGGGTAAAAAATTAGCTGATGGAGTATATTATTATACAGCTCAATTTATTGATCCTACAACAAATCAAACAAAAGACGTACAAGGTTCGGTAACCCTACTAGGCACTTAATAGACTCTACTATTACTTATGTGCAAAGGCTCTTTTCCAAATGGAAAGGAGCCTTTTTTATAAGAAAAAAGCCCGGATAAAAATCCAGGCTTTGCTCACAATTTTAACAAATTCTATTTAAAATCAAATGTTTCCATAAAAGCTGTGGTATAATTCCCTTTTAAATAATCTGGGTTATCCATAAGAGCTCTGTGGAAAGGAATGGTGGTTTTAATACCTTCGATTACAAACTCATCTAATGCTCTTCTCATTTTATCTATGGCTTCCGTTCTGGTTTGAGCCGTAGTAATAAGCTTAGCAATCATAGAGTCGTAAAATGGAGGGATAACATAACCCGCATATACATGAGTGTCTAGTCTCACTCCATGACCACCAGGGGCGTGGAAAGTAGTTATCATTCCTGGAGAAGGCCTAAAACCGTTATGTGGATCTTCGGCATTTATCCTACACTCTATTGAGTGCAATTGAGGTTCATAGTTTTTACCACTGATTTTAATTCCTGCTGCAACTTTTATCTGCTCACGAATTAAATCATAGTCAATAACTTGTTCGGTAATTGGGTGTTCTACTTGGATTCTGGTATTCATTTCCATGAAATAAAAATTCTTGTGCTTATCTACAAGAAATTCTATTGTTCCCGCTCCTTCGTATTTAATGTACTCAGATGCTTTAACAGCTGCTTTTCCCATTTTATTTCTCAATTCCTTGGTCATAAAAGGGGATGGGGTTTCTTCTGTCAGTTTTTGATGTCTTCTTTGAATAGAACAATCCCTTTCAGATAGGTGGCAAGCTTTACCATCCATATCTCCAACAATCTGGATTTCGATATGTCTAGGATCTTCAATAAGCTTTTCCATATACATCCCATCATTTCCAAAGGCGGCTGCAGCTTCTTGACGGGCAGAGTCCCAAGCTTTTTTCAGTTCGTCTTTAGACCAAACAGCTCGCATTCCTTTACCACCACCACCAGCGGTAGCTTTTAGCATTACAGGGTATCCCATTTCATCAGCAAGCGATTCAGTTTGCTCATAGGATTCCAAAAGACCTTCAGAACCAGGAATACAAGGTACACCTGCAGCGATCATGGTAGCTTTGGCAGAAGCTTTATCACCCATTCTATCAATCATTTCTGGCTCAGGCCCAATAAATTTGATACCGTTTTCGGTACAAATTTTGGAAAATTTAGAGTTCTCAGATAAAAAGCCGTACCCAGGGTGAATAGCATCGGCATTGGTGATTTCTGCCGCGGCAATAATATTCGGAATATTTAAATAGGATTCACTGCTTGGCGCAGGACCAATACATACAGCTTCGTCGGCAAATCTAACATGAAGACTATCCTTGTCTGCTGTACTATAAACTGCAACAGTTTTAATACCCATTTCCTTACATGTACGAATTACACGCAAGGCAATTTCGCCTCTATTGGCAATTAATATTTTTTTGAACATAGCAGTAAATTAATGAAGGTTAATCCTCAATTAAGATGGATCTACTAAAAATAGGGGTTGATCGTATTCTACCGGAGTTTGATCATCCACCAAAATCTTTACAATTTTTCCAGAAACTTCACTTTCTATTTCATTAAAAAGCTTCATCGCTTCAATAATACAAACCACTGATCCTGGCTGAATCTCATCACCTACATTTACAAAAATGGGTTTATCCGGAGAAGGTCTTCTATAAAAAGTACCTATCATAGGAGATTTTACAGTGATATATTTGGAATTGTCTTCCTCTGCTTCTTTTGCAGGAGCAGCCGGAGCCACTTCAGCTTGAACTGGAACAGGAGCCGGTGCACTCTGTGCAACTTGAGGCATAGAAATAATTTGAGGAACAGCCTGATCTCCTGTTGCTGAGCCTGTTTTAATATTTATCTTGAAATTTTCTGTTTCTAGATTTACTTCAGCGGCACCAGAACGGGCCACGAATTTGATAAGGTTTTGAATTTCTTTAATATCCATATAGTATCGGATTGTTGGTTACTAACAAATCTAAAAAAAATGCTTTAAGAAGGATCGTAGGCCCAGGTTAAAAACACGGAGCCCCATGTAAAGCCTCCACCAAAAGCAGAAAAAATAATATTATCTCCCTTTTTTAATCTCTTTTCATAATCCCACAAACACAGAGGCAATGTACCACTGGTGGTATTTCCGTATTTATGGATGTTTAACATCACTTTATCCTCTCCTATTCCCATTCTTTTGGCGGTGGCATCAATAATTCGCTTATTGGCCTGATGGGGAACTAGAAAGGCAATATCTTCGGATTTCAAATTATTTCTTTCCATAATTTGACCCGATACATCGGCCATATTTGTAACGGCAAATTTGAAAACTTGAGGACCTTCCTGATGAACAAAATGTTCTCTGTTTTTTACAGTTTCCTCACTCGGTGGGCTTATCGACCCCCCGGCTTTTATATATAAAAACTCTCTTCCTGATCCATCACTTCTTAGCACAGAATCTTGAAGTCCTAAACCTTGGGTATTTGGTTCTAATAATACTGCTCCGGCACCATCACCAAAAATCACACAAGTTGTTCTATCGGTATAATCTATAATCGACGACATTTTATCTGCGCCAATTACCAAAACCTTTTTATGGGTGCCAGACTCTATAAATTGAGCACCCGTAACTAATCCATATAAAAAGCTAGAACAGGCGCTTTGCAAATCAAAGCTAAAGGCATTTTTTGCTCCAATTTTTGTGGCAACATATGCAGCTGTGGAAGCTACAGGCATATCTGGAGTTGTAGTTGCGCAAATAACAAGTTCAATTTCGCTGGCATCAATACCTCTTTTTTCTAAAAGTTCTTCAGCCGCTTTTATAGCCATAAAAGAAGTTCCAGCGCCTTCTTCCTTAAGTATTCTTCTTTCTTCAATTCCTGTTCGAGTCATTATCCACTCATTGGTGGTGTCCACCATGGATTCAAGAATTGAATTGGTAAGCTTGTATTCTGGTACATAACCTCCTACTGCTGTTATTGCCGCTTTTATTCCCATTTAGTTGAATGCTTTCTTTATGTGTTCTGCTAAATTCGCTTGTGCCACCTTTTCGGCCGCCAAAATCATATTGCAGATGGCATTTCCGTTTGAAATACCATGTCCTAAAAGAACATTACCGTTTACTCCTAAAACAGGAGTGCCACCATAATTCTCATAATTGAATTGGTCAAGGTAATCATCTTCAATCTTTCTTTTCTTCAGCAATTTATAAAAAGCTTCGGTTTGTTTTAAAATTAAGTTTCCTGCAAAACCATCACAAACCGTTACATCACAATCTCCGTCGAAAAAATCACGTGCTTCCATATTGCCAATAAACTCAATAGAGGATTCGAGTTTCAAAAGCTCATGGGCCTTTTGGTACATTAAGCTCCCTTTCGTTTCCTCAGAACCAGTGTTTAGTAAGCCTACTTTAGGTTTATCGATACCAAACACTTCTCTAGCATATACGGTCCCTAATTTAGCAAATTGAACTAGCATTTCTGGTTTACAATCTACATTTATCCCAACATCCAAAAGGATGTTCTTTCCACCGTCTGGTAAAGGAAATGCTGATGCCACACAGGGTCGCCAAACACTATCAATTTGTTTTACAGAATGAATCGCACCAATCATCACAGCTCCAGAATGTCCAGCACTGGCAAAAACATCAATTTTTTGCCTTGCGAGCAATCCAAAACCGACAGCCATGCTGCTATCTTTTTTGCTTTGAAGGGCTTTAATTGGATGTTCCTCCATCCCGATCACTTGGGTGGTGGGCACAATCTGTACACGATCCGTACTTATTGCTGATTTTTGCAAATATTCAGAAATCGCTAATTGGTCGCCAATTAAACACAGTTCTGAATCTTTGCCAAGTTTATCCAAGGCAAGAACTGCCCCTTCTAAAGTTGCAAGGGGAGCAAAGTCTCCCCCCATAATATCTATTCCTATTCTTATCATATGGAATGAAAGTGTAACCAATAGGAAACACTTTCCAAGAATTCAGCTTACGCCGCTTCTTTTTCCATTACTACTTTACCTTTGTAGTAAAGTTTTCCCTCATGCCAGTGCGCTCTATGATATAGATGCGCCTCTCCAGTGGTTTGACAAATAGCAACAGTTGGGGCCACAGCCTTATAGTGTGTCCTTCTCTTGTCTCTTCTTGTTTTAGAAATTTTTCTCTTTGGATGAGCCATTTCCTCTTTATTTTAATTTAATAGATTCTTTAATTTATCCCACCTTGGGTCAATTTCATCTTCTTTTGCCTCTGATTGTATCTCAGGGCTCAAGCTTTCCATTTTTTGCAATATATCGCCACCTTTCTTTCCCGATAAAACATCAGGATGAATTTTCTTCAAAGGAACCGTTAAAACCGCCAGTTCATAAGCAATCTGACTAATATCAACATAATGACTGTCAAAGGGAAGTATCAAAATCTCCTCATTTTCATCATTAAACTCCTCACCAAATTTCACTAAAAGTGAAATTTCATTCTCCAATGCAAGATCAAATAGTTCATTGCTAATATCACAAGGAACCAAAACTGTCCCAGATAATTTAAAATCCAATTCCAATGAATTGTTTTTTTTCTCTAGGAGAAGCTTCAATTTGAGATTCGCATCTTCAAAGTCGGAAAATTCAAAATGGTCAAAGAACGATTTATCTAACTCAAAATCAAACTCATGGGTGCCTAACTTTAATCCGGTAAACTTAATATTGAAATCTTTATCAGCCCTCATATTTAACCCTCAAAAAGTTACAGCCCGCAAAGATATAAAATCTTTTAATTGAGGAGCTTAATGATCTTGTTTTCTCTGCTTTTTTAATGCATTCTTTTCTAATTGGAAATTTTCCTTCCTATTTCTGGCTATCTCCAAAGCCATATAAACTGCTTGTCTAAAGGAAGTTTCATCGGCAAGTCCCTTACCGGCTATGTCAAATCCTGTCCCATGATCCGGGCTGGTTCTTACAATAGGTAGTCCAGCTGAATAATTTACACCTTGTCCAAATGAAATTCCTTTAAAGGGAATTAGGCCTTGATCGTGATACATACTTAATATAGCATCAAACTTAGTATAGGCATCGCTTCCAAAAAAGCTATCGGCACTATAGGGTCCAAAAGCCATTATGCCTTTATCAAAGGCCTTTTGAATTGCTGGACCTATTATTTCTTGCTCTTCCTTACCAATTACCCCTTTATCTCCTGCGTGGGGGTTTAATCCTAATACCGCAATTTTCCCTTTTGAAATATTAAAATCAGATTTAAGGCTATTCCTAATGGATTCCAAGCGTTTTAAAATTAATTCCTCGTTTATGGCTACTGCCACCTTTGAAATGGGAATATGCACTGTTGCCAATGCCATTCTCATGTGATCACTTATGAGCATCATGGTAGCTTTGGCCCCAAACCTTGCCTCCAAATAATCTGTATGACCCGAAAATTTGAAGTTTTCACTCTGAATAGCAGCTTTGTTAATTGGCGCTGTAACTAAGGCGTCAATTTTTCCTTCTTCCAAAAACTCACAAGCCTTTTCTAATGACCTTAAAGCATATTTTCCTACCTGGGAGTCTTCAATTCCAAATCTGATATTCACATCATCTTTCCAGCAATTCAACAAATTGGCTTTTTTGGGAGCTATTTTATCAATTTCGTGAACTATATTGAAGCTAAAATTTTCAATTTTTAGAGCCTTTCTGTGAAATGAGGCCACTTTAGAAGAAGCAAAAACCACTGGAGTGCAAATGCTTAATATGTCTGGGTTTTGGAATGTTTTAATTATTATCTCCATTCCAATTCCATTGAGATCTCCTACAGAAATCCCGATTATAGGTTTGGAATCCGTCATACTTTATTCTTTAAATAGTTATGAAGTAACCTCACACCAACACCAGTTCCTCCTCTCAATCTGTAGCCATTATCAGCAGCTAAAAATGCGGGTCCGGCAATATCTAAATGAACATAGGGGTAGTCCGTAAATCTCTCTAAAAATTTCCCAGCCGTAATTGCGCCACCTTCTCTGCCTCCAATGTTTTTAACATCAGCAATGCTAGATTTTAGCAGTTCATTGTATTCATCCCAAAAAGGAAATCTGGCAATCCTTTCATATGCTTCTTCACCAGCGCCAGAAAGTTCCACAAAAACTTCATCCTTTGCATTACCCATGGCTACAATTCCATATTTTCCAATGGCCACCGCCGCCGCTCCTGTTAAGGTAGCTAAATCAATTACCAATTCGGGTTTGTATTTTTTGGCATATGCCAATGCATCAGCAAGAATCATTCTTCCTTCTGCGTCCGTATTTAATACTTCAACGGTGCTACCGTCGTACATTTTAATTACATCTCCTGGAGTATAAGCTTTTTCTCCTGGCCTATTATCCGTGGCGGGAGTAAGCCCTATTATATGCAGTGGTAATTTGGAACTCGCAACACTTATCATCGTGCCAATAACGGCTGCTGCACCACCCATATCGCTTTTCATAGAGTCCATAGAACCGGCAGTTGGCTTTAAACTGAGTCCCCCAGTATCATAAACAACACCTTTTCCAACCAATACAATCGGTTTTTTATTTAGGGCTTTGGCCGGCTTGTGCTCCATTATGGTAAAAGTTGGTGGGTCTTGGCTTCCCTTATTTACAGCCAGCAAACCTCCCATTTTAAGCGCCTCAATTTTTTTCTTGTTTAAAACCTCAACCTTAAAACCATATTTCTCCCCTGCTGCCTTAGCTTCATTTGCTAATTCCACTGCTGTTAAATGCATTACAGGCTCGTTAACTAAATCCCTGGCCTTAAAAACACCATTTAAACTTGCGTTTAAATCCAAAATCTCTTGATTTTCAACAGCAAGCAACAGAATCTCCTTAAGGGAATTCTTTCTTTTTTTGGCATCGCTATAATATTTAAGGAATTGATAATTGGCGAGAGCCATCCCTTCCGCAAATGCAATCGGACTTAAATTATCAACCAAACTTTGCACTACAACTTTGCTAATCTTTTCTTGCCCTATCCATGTTAAGGCCGATTTACCCTTTAATCTCAGGCTCTCATTAATTTGATAGCCCTCCTTTTTTGATGAATCTATTTTTACAAAAAAGCGACATTGTTTATGGGAATTTAAGAAGGCCTCTTCCTGTTTTAGCTTTTTAAACTTATTCTCTAGATATTTTTGATCCTCATCACTGAGTTTTAATACTTCCAAATCCGCAATGGATTGAAACAGATATATAGAATGTGCTGATGAAGGCGTAGACTTTACGGCACTGATTTTCATAAAGAGTTTTATTAAATTTGATACAAAAGTAATTTTATTTGAGGCAACTAATACAGATTGTGAACATCTAGTAAAATAAGAGGTTTATTAATCAGTTAATATCAGTCCAGTATCAATATCGTAAATTTGTAGTTTCCTCCTTCCTTTATGAAAAAGTTTATACTCTTTTCTATATTGTTTTTATTCACCATCAGCTCCTTTGCTACGCACAATAGAGCCGGGGAAATCACCTATAGATGGCTTGGAGGAAATACCTATGAGGTTACGATTACCACTTACACTAAAAATTCTGTTCCTGCAGACCGCTGTGAACTAACAATTGACTGGGGAGATACTACCACCCAAAGTTTACCTCGATCAAATGGTGCCTCAAGCTCTGCTTGTCCAGCAAATGCCAGGATTGGTGAGCTTATTCCTGGAACAGATATAAGAAAGAATATTTATATTGGAACCCACACCTATGGCGCCTCAGGAATATATCTTGTCTCTTTCGAGGATCCAAACCGAAACTTAGGAATATCAAACATTGTTCAGTCTGTAAACGTACCTTTCTATGTACAAACCGAATTAGTGGTTTCTTCCACTTTAGGGGGAAATAATTCAGTACAACTCTTAAACCCACCAATAAACGACGGTTGCACCAGAAGGATATTTAAGCACAACCCTGGAGCATTTGATATTGATGGAGACAGCTTGTCTTACCAGTTAGTTTTGTCTAGAGGTTCGGATGGAATTCCAATTAGCACCATTTATGACCCAGCATTTGTAACAGACAGTATTAAAATTAATGAGATTACTGGAGACTTAATTTGGGATGTACCTCAGCAAATCGGCCAATTCAACTTTGCTATTCAAATTAATGAGTGGAGAAAGGATCCTATAAGTGGACAGCCCACCAGAATTGGGTACGTTACAAGAGACCTTCAGGTAGATATAAAAAGTTGTGCAAACCAACCTCCTGTAATTAGCCCTGTTGGACCATTTTGTATTGAAGCTGGAAAAACATTAACATTTAATGTAAGCGCCAGCGATCCTGATGGCGACCGGATTAACCTAAGCGCATTTGGAGGACCTTTTAATGTTACAAACCCTGCTCAAGCCATAAATACAACCGGCCCTAGTCCAAGAACGGCCACTTTTGTTTGGCAAACAGAATGTAGTCATGTGCGAAAACAATCCTATTTTGTGAGCTTTGTAGCTGAAGATATTCCTGTTCAATTTGGAGAACAAGCCTTGGTTGATATTTATACAACTGAAATTACCGTAGTTGCTCCTTCACCAAAAAACCCCATTGCTGTTGCTACAGGACAAACTATAAATCTCAATTGGGACCCCAGCATTTGCACAGAAGCCATAGGATATAGAATTTATAGAAAGGAAGATAGTTTTGGTTTTTTTCCAAGTGATTGTGAAACCGGCGTTCCCGACTATACTGGCTATGAATTTTTAGCGGAGGTGCAAGGCTTAAACTCCCTTAGTTACTCGGATGATTTTGAACTGAAAAAAGGTGTTCGCTACTGTTATATGGTATATGCCTTTTTTGAAGATGAGTCTGAAAGTTATGCCTCTGTTGAATTTTGTGCCTCCCTGCCGCTCACGGACCCACTTATGACCAATGTAGATATTTTGTCTACGGATCAAAATAATGGTAATATTTCTATCCATTGGGTTCACCCTCCACAAATAGATAGCACAATGTTTCCTCCTCCTTATAGCTTTAAGCTTTATAGAAGTATTGGACTTGAAGAGCTTAATTTTACAGAAATCCAAAGTTTAAACGATACGTTTTACATCGATCAAGGACTAAATACCCTTGACAGCTCTTACCGCTATAAAGTAGAAATGTTTTCTGGTGTTAATTCCGATTTTGCTGGTGATTCTGATCCTGCGAGCTCCATATACTTAAAGGTTGAAGGAAGAGATGAAAGTAATTTTCTTGAGTTCACTCATAATACTCCATGGCAGAATTATGAATATATCATTTCAAGAGAAAGCCCTACCGGCAGTGGTGTTTTTATAAATATTGATACTGTAAATACCCATGACTATTTGGATGAAAATTTAGTAAATGGCGATCTTTACTGCTATAAGGTTCAAGGAATTGGAGAGTATTCTGCTGGAGATACTTTACTTCCAAAGCCCCTATTAAATAATTCTCAAATAAATTGCGCTAGCCCAATAGATACCAGCGCCCCTTGCCCGCCAGTTTTAATACAAGATTTTTATTGTGAAAGTGATTCTTTGGTTCTAAATTGGCTTGTCCCAGCAAATTTAAATTGTGAGAATGATGCCAAGGTTTTCAACCTTTATTATAAGGAAAGTGAAAGTGAAAGCTTTCCTTCTACTCCTATACTACAGTTTAATAGCAATCAAAACTCCCATACCTTAATCGCCGTTAATGATGGACGGCCCATTGTAGGTTGTTACGCAATAACGGCTGTAGATGATGCTGATTTGGATCCGGCTGGGCAGGCAAATGAAAGTGATTTTAGCAATATTATTTGTGTTCAATCTTGTCCTTTGATAAAATTCCCAAATATGTTTAGCCCTAATGGTGATTTGATAAACGATTTCTTTTCGGCCACTGAGTTTAAAGATATCAAAGAATTGCGCATTAGCATTAGAAATAGGTGGGGTACAGAGGTGTATCAAACCAATGATGGAAACCAGTTTTTAAACCAAGGCTGGGATGGAAAAGATTCATTTACCGGTCAGGATTGTTCGGAGGGAGTTTATTATTTCATTTGCCAATATAGCCCCTTAAGCATAACAGAGTCTAGAGAAAGGGTAGTGAAAGGCTTTGTACATTTGTTTCGATAAAATCAAATCTTTTAAATGTTTACAGGAATTATTGAAGGCCTAGGAAAGGTTGTGAAGCTTGAAAGGGATCAAAGTAATTTACATATTAGCCTTAGTTGCCCTTTTAGCCCCGAATTAAAAATTGATCAAAGTCTCGCCCATAATGGAGTTTGCCTAACGGTAGTAAATATTGATAATGATGTTTATACTGTTACAGCCATTGATGAAACTCTGGAGCGAAGCAATCTCAAACATTTAAAAATTGGCTCAGAAGTAAACCTCGAAAGGTGTACTCAAATTGGCGCTCGTTTGGATGGACATATAGTTCAAGGACATGTGGATCAAACAGGTATTTGCAAAAGGGTGGAAAACCTAAATGGCAGTTGGAAATTTAACTTTGAATATCAACCGAATCAAAGCAATATTACTGTCCCAAAGGGGAGCATCTGTATTAATGGTGTTAGTCTTACTGTGGTAGATTCAGAAAAAAATTCTTTTTCCGTGGCCCTTATCCCCTATACTTATGAAAACACATCTTTCAAATTTATTAAGGAAGGGGATGAGGTAAATTTAGAATTTGACATTATTGGGAAATACATTGCCCGTTTAATGGATTTAAAAGAATAGTCAATATTTTTTAATGGATTTAGGATCCATTTTTAGTTGAGCCAACAATTCATTTCTGGAGCCATGCTCTATAAATTCATCAGGAAGGCTGATGCACTTAAGCTCTATTGGGCTCTTCCATTTCGCTTTTAATGAGGCCAACTTTTCTCCCATTCCTCCCGCAGATGAATTTTCTTCTATACTTATCAATTCTTGATATTCTTCAAAAATCCTTCTTATTCCACCTTCATCAATTGGTTTTAGATAAACCAAATCATAATGAGAATAGTTTGAATCTTGAAGGGCAGTTTTCACTTCAATACCAATGGCTCCATAACTGATAAAAGCCTTTTTAGTTCCCTTTTTTATGCACCTTATTTTTGCTACTGGAAGTGATTCTTCTTTATCATTTTTGGAAAAACTTCTTCCTTTTGGATAGCGAATCACAAATGGTTTTTTGATCCTTATGGCTTCATCTAACAATAAAGACAAAGCGGGTCCATCCAT
Organism: uncultured Cryomorphaceae bacterium; assembly: GCA_963976435.1. Lineage (GTDB taxonomy): Bacteria > Bacteroidota > Bacteroidia > Flavobacteriales > Schleiferiaceae > CAKZNE01. The sequence goes on from CAXBKQ010000006.1 coordinate 129,735, forward strand.
AGCGGCACTTATTATGAGATTAGGAATAGTATTCAAAAACCCAGGGTCAAAACTACCATGGTGGGTAGCTCCATCCTCACCAACAAGCCCTGCCCGGTCTAAACAAAAAATTATGGGTAGGTTTTGCAGAGCCACATCATGGATTATTTGATCATAAGCCCTTTGTGCAAAGGTAGAATAGAGGTGGCAAACAGGTATAAAACCATCGGCAGCTAAAGCTGCACTCATCGTTACTGCATGTTGTTCGGCAATACCAACATCGAAAACTCTATCCTTAAATTTTTTCTTAAAATCAGAAAGACCACTACCAGCTATCATAGCAGGGCTAATGACTACAAGTTCGTCATTCTCTTCCGCTAGTTCATGCATTTTCAAGGCAAAAACCTCTTGAAATGAAGGGTCTTCAGATGATGACTTTGTTTGTGTTTTATTGGCTTTCCAGCCTTTTCCCTTTTCTGTACGAACCCTTAAAACTTTTGGCCCAGACAATATTTTTTGCTTTTGGAAAATCTCAATTAATTGATTTAAATCATGGCCATCAATATCACCCAGAAATTCGATGTTTAGGGAAGAGAAAAAATCCTTGTAATTATGATATTTCGCTAGGGCACCTACATTATCGTCTATTGAAGATTCATTATCATTCAGGATTATTAGGCAATTCAACTTTCTTTCACCTATATAGTTTAGAGCTTCAAAGCTCTCTCCACCTGTTAAAGCGCCATCTCCAAGTACAGCGATATGGTTCCTTTTCTGATTCCTCAATTTCGCGGCCTCGGCAAATCCTGAAATTGCAGAAATAGAAGTGGACGAATGTCCTGCTCCAAATGGATCAAAAACGCTTTCCTCCCTTTTGGTAAAACCACTTAAACCACCCAATTTTCTATTGCTATGAAATTGGTTTTTTCGTTCTGTTAAAATTTTATGGATATAAGCTTGATGGCCAACATCCCAAACTAAGATATCTTCAGGTGTATTAAAAACAAAATGTAGAGCTATGCTCAATTCAACTACTCCCAAGCTAGACTTTATATGTCCTTCCTTAGTTTTGGTGCTATCCTGGACAAAGCTTCTCAGCTCTTCTGCCAATGCATTCAATTGGGAAGGCTTTAGTTTTCGAAGTTCTTTGGGGGAATTTATATGCTCTAAAAGTTTGGTTCTCACAGACAAAATTTGCAGAACAAAGGTAGATATTTTTAGTGCTGAAGGAATTTAATAATTCATCCTATAAGAGATCTTTTAATAGAGAGCTATTGGGTTTATGCTTATCCATTTCAAGCTCTTGAAAACTACCATTTAAGCTAAGGATTTGTAAATGGTATCCTTACCTTTGCAAAAATTTTATCACAAACTATGAGCCAGCATCTTTCTGAACAAGAAATACAAAGACGTGAGGCATTAAACAAGCTTCGAGAAAGAGGGATAGATCCTTATCCCGCCGAATTATTCCCAGTGGATCATTTATCGAACCAGATAAAGGAGAATTATGAGGAAGGAAAAAAAGTAATTATTGCCGGACGATTGATGCGTAAAAAGGTTCAAGGCAAGGCTTCTTTTGGAGATATCCAGGATAGTAAAGGAAGGGTGCAGGTTTATTTTAATAGAGATGAGATTTGTCCTAGTGAAGATAAATCCTTGTACAATGATGTTTTTAAAAAGTTGTTGGACCTAGGCGATTTCATTGGAATTAAAGGAGAGCTATTCACCACTCAAATGGGTGAAATTACCGTTTTAGTTAAGGAATTTACATTATTGAGTAAATCTTTAAAACCACTGCCATTACCTAAAACCGATAAGGAAGGAAATGTTCATGATGCCTTTACTGATCCAGAATTAAGATATAGACAGCGGTATGCAGATTTAGTTGTAAACCCACATGTAAAGGAAGTTTTCGTAAAACGAACTCTCCTTTTTAATGCTATGAGGGAATATTTCAATAATCACGGATATTTTGAGGTGGAAACACCTATTCTTCAGCCTATTCCAGGTGGGGCTGCTGCCAGACCTTTTATTACCCATCACAATTCTTTGGATATTCCTCTTTATTTGAGGATTGCCAATGAGCTTTATTTAAAAAGGCTAATCGTGGGAGGTTTTGATGGTGTTTATGAGTTTTCTAAAAACTTTAGAAATGAAGGGATGGATAGAACCCATAACCCAGAGTTTACCGCCATGGAAATTTATGTAGCCTATAAAGACTACAACTGGATGATGGACTTCACTGAAAATCTTTTAGAACACGTTGCTTTAGCTGTAAATGATTCTACCGAAGCGCAGTTTGCTGAGCACAAGATCAGCTTTAAAGCTCCTTATAAAAGGGTAAGTATGCGCCAGTCTATCATCGATTTTACAGGATTTGATATCGATGGAAAATCTGAAGATGAGCTTCGAACCGCAGCAGAAGGAATGGGTATAAAAACCGATGATAGCATGGGTAAAGGAAAGCTCATTGATGAAATCTTTGGAGAGAAATGTGAAGGGAATTATATTCAGCCAACATTTATTACGGATTACCCTGTAGAAATGTCTCCCCTTTGTAAAAAACATAGAGATAACCCTGAGCTTACAGAAAGGTTTGAGTTAATGGTTTGCGGAAAGGAAATAGCAAATGCCTACTCCGAATTAAATGACCCTATAGATCAAAGAGAAAGGTTTGAGGCACAGTTGAAACTATCCGAAAAAGGGGATGATGAAGCTATGTTTATCGATCAAGATTTTCTGAGGTCTTTGGAATATGGTATGCCTCCAACCTCTGGATTGGGAATTGGTATTGATCGATTAATAATGTTTTTAACCAATAACTCCTCTATCCAAGAAGTTCTATTCTTTCCTCAAATGAGGCCGGAAAAAATTGCTCCTAGTCTTAATAAAAAAGATTTTGAAAAATTAGGGGTTCCCGAGCTTTGGAGTGAACATGTGATGTCTGTATTTGGCAGTTTGGAAGCCTTCCAGGATGCTAAGGCTTCACAAATTCATCAAAAGATGAATGGCTTCAGAAAGAAAAACAAACTAGATATTTCGGCTCTTCAACTAGAAGAAGTAGAAAGCTGGAAATAAAAATATATCCTGAATTCAATTCAACGCGAACCGTTAAGGTTCGCGTTTTTTTTTGCCCAAAATTCAAAATTTCTTAAAAAAACCCTAAGGCCACAAGCTGCTGTTTTACAATGTTTTAAGTCGCAGGAATGCTTTTGTGATAAAAATTATTTGCTCTCCCCCTAATCCACCTAGACCTTTTTTCCTGTAGGTATATTAAATCACAAAAAGTAAATTAAAATGAAAATCAAATCTTTAGTAGCCTTCGGTGCACTAGTAGTGTTTTCTTCAATTTATCTGTATGCTGCAGATCATATTGAAGCTCCAGGAGTAAGCGGAACAACATCGGATATTACCGATTATTACGCATTTGAAAGTCCAGAAAGCAGCTCCAATATTGTTTTGGTGGCAAACCTTCAAGGACTATTATCACCATCCGCAACAGCGTCTGCCAAATTTGACGAAAATGTTATGGTAGAATTCAACATCGACACTAATGACGATAAAGTTGAAGACCTTGTTGTACAATGTTCTTTTGCTGATGGAAAAATGACGGTTTACGGACCTATTGCCCCATCACAAACAGGAACAACCAGCAGTTTAGAAACTGATGCTTCCTCGGTTAGTGTAAATGTCTCCACCTATGGCCAAAGCCCTGTTATCGCTACGGCAAATGGTGTTAAAGCATTTGCTGGGCCAAGGGATGATCCTTTCTTTATGGACTTTTCTCAATTTGGAGAAATTCTAGCTGGAAACGCCACGGGGTTTAATGATCCAGGTACGGACACTTTCGCTGGAACCAATGTAATGTCAGTTGTTGTAGAAGTTCCAAAATCTCAAATTGGAGGATCGGGTACTATCAATACTTGGGTAACCAGCAATAGAAAACAATAAAATCAATCCTAAAAAATTAACGATGAAAAGTATATTAAATAAAATGCTGCTTGCTTCCGCTATCAGTTTTAGTATGATAGCTACAAGCTCCTGTGAAAAGGAAGAGGATAGCAATACCAGCACTCCTACAAATACTAGTAAAACCATGTATGCCCAAGAGGACCAAATGGGACGTCCGGCTATAAATACAGTATTTGTAAGTCCCAATCAAAAAGACAATTTTAACCTTACGATTCCTTCTGAGCAAGGAGCCATGTTTCAATCTTCTTTTGAAGCTCGTCTTTTAGCATTAAACCCAGCTTATAGCACCAACCTATTAGGCTTAGATGCTAGCACATTTACCACCGTTTTGGCTACAGATGTATTAACAGTTTCCTTAGATGGTACTACCACTTTTTACGATGGTACAAATGTTCTTACAGGACGTGCTCTCGGAGATGATGTTGTAGATGTTGAGTTTATCCTGGTTTTTGGAGGTCCAACAGCCAGCGATAACCCGGGTTTAACTTCAGACAATGTTGGTCAGAATGACAAAGCCTTTTTGAGCACCTTCCCTTATTTGGCTGCTCCATTTTAACCCCTTCGCACCGGCTCTTTAGAAGGGTCGGTTCGATAATTTATTAAATTATGAAAACAGTAATTCCCACCATAGCTTTAGTTTTTTTAGGTTTAGTAATATTCCTTTCACTAAAACTCGAAAAAAAAGACATTGTAAAGAGCAATGACTATCTAAGTATTTTATCTCAAAATTCCTCGTCTACCAAGGATCAAAAAGAAATTGAATTTTGGAATCAAAAACTTAAAATAGACAGCAATTGCACCGCTTGTAAATTAAAACTTGCCTCGGTATGGAGCAAAAAATTCAGGGAAAAAGCAAGTATTAACGACCTGTTGAAAGCCGACTCCATTTTACAAACCAGCCTAGATCAAAAACTAGGTATTACTTCAATTTACCAGCAACTAGCCTCTATTTCTATCAGTCGTCATAATTTTCAGGAATCTTGGAAATATGCCCAACTGGCCTTAGAGGAAGGTGAAAAAAAGGAAAGAAGTCATTTTCTTCTTTTTGATGCCGCTCTAGAATTAGGAAAATATGGCGAAGCTGAAGACATCCTCCAAAAACTAAAGGATAAAAACTCTTTCAACTACCTACTTAGGGCTTCTAAATTGGAAGATAAAAAAGGAGATCTAGACCAAGCCATTCAACTAATGGAAAAAGGATTGGAAAAAACAAAGGGCAATGATGAACTATTTGTTTGGGCCATTTCTAATCTTGGAGACATGTATGGACATGCTGGAGAAATAGAAAAGTCTTATATGGCCTTTCTTCAGGCACTAGCCATCAACCCCAACCATTCTCATTCCAAAATGGGATTAGCTTGGATTGCCTATTCTCATGATGGAAACCCTTCCATTGCTCAAGAAATTCTAATAAAAACTTATTCCTACAAACCCGATCCTCAAATAAAACTAATGCTCGCTGAAATGGCTGAATACGAAAAAAATTATGAGCTGGCCGAATTAATTCTTCAGGATTATTATGATATCATTTCACAAGCTAAATATGGCTTTATGTATAGCAAATACCTTATTCTCATTGATGCCGAAAAGGACAGCGAAAAAGCGGTAGCAAGATCACTTATAGAAATAAACCGAAGGGCAAGCCCGGAAATTTATGATCTTTTAGCTTGGTCATATTTCAAAAACGACGAGTTAAAAAAAGCATTGAAAATTGCAGAAGAGCATGTATTGGGTAAAACCTTTGAACCCGAAGTTCTTTACCATTTAGGATTAATTTATAAGGAAGCAGGAGAAAATTCTAAATCACAAGAGTTATTGGAAGAAGCACTAGAAAGTGAATTTGAATTAGGACCAATGATGAGCCTAGAAATTAAAAAAGCATTGAAGAATTAATACTATGAAAACCACTACCCAACAAATACTTTTTTTCCTACTAATTAGCATTTCGCTGCAAGCCCAAAACTATTCCATTAGCGGCCTGGTTTTAGACAAAAATTCTTGTCAACCGCTGTATGGTGCCAATATTCGTTTAGTAGACGGTGAACAAAATGCCATCAGCAATGAACTAGGAATATTTAAGTTTTCAAAATTAAAACCAGGTGTTTACAAGGTAATTATTAGCTATCTGGGCTATAGCAATTCACTGGTAGAAGTGAGAGCAAAAAGGCGCTTTGATACACCAATGGAATTAAAATTAGCTCCAAAATCTATTCAGCTTAGCGATGTAAACATCAAAGCAAATAGTTCCGCTATCAACACTTCTATTAGCCTTTTTGATATGTCGATTCAACCTGTAAAAAGCTCACAAGATATTTTGCGAATTGTACCCGGTTTATTTATTGCACAACATGCCGGTGGCGGAAAAGCTGAGCAGATATTTCTAAGAGGATTCGATATAGACCATGGAACAGATATCGCCCTTTCCGTTGATGGTAGTCCAATAAATCAGGTTTCTCATGCACATGGTCAGGGCTATTCCGACCTTCATTTTATCATTCCAGAAACGGTGGAAAAAGTAGAGTTCAACAAAGGGCCATATTATACAGATCAAGGTAATTTTAATACGGCTGGATATGCTTCCTTTCAAACAAAAAATAGCCTAGAATCGAATTTAATAAAACTGGAAGGCGGACAATTCTCTCGCTTCAGAGCTTTGGGAATGTTCAATTTATTAGAGCCCAAAAAACAAGAAAAGTCTAAACTATACCTAGCTACAGAATTCTTAAGGAGTGATGGCTATTTTGAAAGCCCACAAAATTTTTATCGTTTTAATTCTCTCTTAAAATTCCAGCAAAGAATAAATTCAAAGCAATTGCTTAAACTTTCCATTAGTGGCTTTAAAAGCGGCTGGAATGCCTCAGGTCAAATTCCTGAAAGGGCTGTGAAATCTGGGATGATAAGTAGGTTTGGAGCAATTGACGATACCGAAGGAGGTAACACCGAACGGTTTGCATTTAATGCAATATTGAACAGCCAATTACAGTCAAATTCAAATATCAGCAATCAAATTTATGCCAGTCAATCTCAATTTAAACTTCTTTCCAATTTCACTTTCTTTCTCGAAAACCCAATTTTAGGTGATCAGATTACACAATCGGAAAACAGAATAAAATTTGGAAGTAATAATAGCTATACACAAAGACATTCACTTTCCGATATGCCGGCCAAATTTAGAGCAGGAGTAAATTTCCGAAGAGACCTTGTTAGGGATAGTAGATTATATAGATCGTCTAATGAATTTGGCGAATTAGAAGATTTAAGTAGGGGCGATATTGAAGAAACAAATATTCAATTATATGTAGAAGAGGAGATACAAATTAGCAAGGGATTAAGTTTTCTTGGTGGTTTGCGATATGACTATTTTGTATTTGATTATTTCAATAAATTAAACAATCAGAACATCAATGAGGGTGAAGGTGTAATAAGTCCAAAATTTCAGTTGGCTTATGACCTCAACAATAGAATAAACCTTTATGCTAAATATGGTTTAGGTTTTCACTCTAATGACACCCGCCTTATTAGGCCAAACAATTCTTCAAACCGATTGGCACAAGCACAGGGTTTTGATTTAGGTACCTATTTAAAACCGAATAGTAAAACATTGATAAATATTGCCTTTTGGAACTTGTTCTTGGAAGATGAACTGGTTTATGTTGGTGATGAAGGCATAGTTGAAGCGAGCGGTGCAACTAGGCGATTGGGTGTAGATTTCTCCATCAGATATCAGCCCTATGAATGGCTTTCAGCAAGTTTTGATGCCAATTATGCTTTTGCCAGATCAATAAATTCAGCTTCTGGTGAAAGATATATTCCTTTAGCTCCAAACCTGAGCTCCTTGGGAAAAATCAGCTTTTATAAAAACAATTTTACGGCCTCTTTACAATATAGATATATAGCAGATAGAGCGGCAAATGAAGACAACACTCTGGTTGCTGAAGGATATTTCTTGAGTGATTTGAATTTGAATTTAGATCTAGGCTCTTTTAGTATAGGTCTAAGTATTGAAAATATTTTTGATACAGAATGGAAAGAAGCACAATTTGAAACTACCTCTAGGCTAGAAGCAGAGCAGGAGGCTGTTACTGAAATTCACTATACACCAGGCACAGCATTTCAGGCACTAGCTTCAATAGCCTATAGATTTTAGATAAAAACAATATTTGTTTGGTAGGCAAATCATTAGGTCGTTTCCTCTTTGGGAAGCGGCCTAATATTTCCAAGCTACAAGATTATAAATAACATTTTGGTTTGTTTTGGTAGGTAGATGGTTAAGGTCGTTCAATTTATTTGGGCGACCTTTCCTTTTATTGATGGATTAAGATTCTATAAACTGGAGTATTAGAATCAATATGAGTTTGGGGGTTTGGGGATTTTGGTTCTTAAACCTTTCCGGCAACCTGCATCGTTTCCAGGCTTGGACTTGGGCTTCCGCCTCTTTTTTCGATGGTAACCGCAAACATTGAGGCACCGGTGGCATTTTTCATTTGCAATAAATCCTTAGAGCCGGGATCAAAAACACCCATATCTACTGGCGACCCATCCACGATGGCCCACAGCTGATATTGCTTTTCACTTGGAAGAGTATTGAGGTTTCCTGGGTTTAAAAAGGTCTCTTTTGTTTCAGAATTCCAATAAACATTGGCCAATAAATTAGCTGTACTGTCTACGGCTTCCATTTTAATTTGTTGAATATTAACATCCGCAAGAATCTCTGAATTGCGTTCCAAAACATCTAATCTTTGTTTCAAAAATTGCAGTTCTGAGGAAATGATTTGCGAAGTAACCTGCATTTCCAAGTTTCCTTTTTCAGCCTCTTCTAATTTTCGTTGGTAGTCATAGGCCATATAGGAGCTGAAAATAGTGCTTGCCACAGAGGCGGCAACCAAATACTTCCAAACTGGACTTGATTTATAGGGCTTTATTTGTTTTAATTGTGGCTCAACCTTTACTTGAGCTTGCTCTTGGTTTTCTGCTTCTTCAATTTTATTGAAAATAGAATCTTTCAAACCTTCAGGCATTTCCATAGCGGTATCCATTGCCAAAGCCTCCAAACCATCCTCAATAATATCGAGTTCGGTTTTTAATTCTGGATGTTTCAACAATAATACATCTACCTCCTTCCTTTCTTCAACACTCAGTTGATCTAAGGCGTAGGCTTCTAGTATTCCTGATGCTATGTATTCTTCTAAATTCACTTAAATATTCTGTTTCTTTCTCAATAATTTCAAGGCAGCCCTAAGTCTAGACTTAACAGTGCCCAATGGTATTTTAAAGCTATTCGCCACTTCCGAGTGAGAAAAGCCTTCGAAATAAACTTTTGTGAGGACAAACTGATGGTCTGGTTCGAGTTTGGAGATAAGTTCCCTCACCCCTAAACCTTCTACTTTAGCCCGAGTTTCATTATCCTCAACATTATATACGTAATTGTCTAGGCTATCGGTTTTAGTTGAACGTTTTATTTCTTTGGATCTAATTTTATTGATCGCCTCATTTCGGGTAATATTCAGCATCCAGGTGAAAAACTTCCCCTTTTTGGCATCATAGCTATCAATTTTATTCCAAATTTTTAAGAAAACATCCTGAACAACCTCACGGCTTACCTCCTGGTCCTTCACAATTCTATTTGCTATTCCAAAAAGTGCTGGGCCATATTTATCATATACATAGGACAAAGACTCTTTATCGCGCTTTTTCAAGCCCAATACAAGTTGGTCTTCAGAAATTAATTTTGATGTTTGGCTTTTGTTCAAGCTGTCCCTTCTATAATGATTGCCTAGATCACGAAAATACTTATTATTTTATTAGGCCAAGCTATAAAAAACAAAGCCCCAAAACAAAAGTTTTGGGGCCACTAACTAAACCAAATCTCAATCCAACTTAAATATCTCGAAAGTTAAAAACAGCAGCGCCGTTTTTAAGTTCTATATTCTTAATTTCATTTCCATATTTCACCTTTAGGGAGTCTAAAGTCCTAGGCACTTCAAAAGTTAGAACAGCCTTTGTATTATTAGGCACAAACTTTTTTAGGAATACATTTCCTTCCTTATCCATAACTGATAAAAGTTTAATCTTAGCAACTTGACCAGCACCTGGTCTTAATTTTAACTTAATTTCCTTCTTTTCTATACTGTCCATAACAAGCGAAAAATCGTTTTCTATATAATGTTCTTGATTTAGATCCATGTTTAAAGGAGCAGCTTCTGCATTCTTAGATTTCCAGCTCATAAGGCCTAAGGCCAAAACAACTATTGCTAAACTAATCTTTTTCATCTTTGCTCAAATTTATTATTCGTGCATAGTATATAGTAAATTCAATGCCGTTATTTTTAACCTCTTGTTTTTCAACTACTTGAACTTTAAGCGCTTTGTGCCAAGTGTCTCAATTTGGGAAATTATTCCTCTTTTTCTCAAAATCGGAGTGTTTTTTATTCAAAATTTCCTGATTTTATTTTATCTAGTTGAGAATTTTCTTCAGGAATAGATTGACTATACCTTTGAAAAATTATTTTTACCCTCATTTTAGATTAAGATGCAGATTTATCCCCATCAATTAGGAGAAAGTTTAGACTTTGAAGCGGTAAAGCAAGCTGTAATTCAGTATTGCCAAACTCCTGGCGGGAAATTATTTATCAGTAAAATCAGCACTTTCCGTAATTCTAATGCTCTAGAACGGGAGCTTATTCAAACCAATGAGCTTCTTTCCCTTTACCTTTCTGAAGATTCTTTTCCCTCTACTCTATTCGATACTATAAAGGATCCAATAAGCCGGCTTAAAACCCAAGGCAGCGTATTAGAAGAAAAACAATTTAGCCAAATACGCAGCCTTAGCGAATGCTATGCAAATATGTTTCGGTTTGTAGATAAAAAAAGAGAGCGCCTTTTTAGCATCTATCAATGGATTGAGCCCTCACAACCTGAAAAAGAAATTGCATCAGAAATTGATAGTAGAATTGATGAAAGGTCTCAGGTAAAATCTAATGCCTCCCCTGAACTTCAAAAAATTAGAGCCCGATTAGTTAAAAGCAGAGCTGCAGCAGATAGGATTTTTGAACGCATGCTCAAAAAGTACAGGGAAAGAGGGGTGGTGGCCGACTTCCATGAAAGTGTATCCGAAGACAGACGGGTTTTAGCCATTCAGTCTACCTATAAAGGACAGGTGAGTGGCATTCTACATGGTAGCAGTGCCAAACATAGCATCACCTATATAGAACCTGGTGAAACCGTTGAAATAAATAATGAGATTAATTTTTTGCTAGATGAAGAAAAGCAAGAAATCAGAAGAATTCTCAAAGAACTCAGCGACTGCATAAGACCTTTTGGTCCGCTTTTAATGGATTTTGAGAATATTTTAACCAAACTAGATTTTATTAAAGCCAAAGCGATTTTTGCCTACAGGGAAAATTGTTGCCTACCTCAAATAAATAACAAGCAATACATCTATCTCAAAGAGGCTTACAACCCAGCGCTTTTGCTTGTCAATAAATCTAAACAGAAAGCAACAATTCCATTAAACTTGGAATTGGATTCGAAGAATAGGATTTTAGTGATTAGCGGACCAAATGCAGGTGGAAAGTCTATTGCCTTAAAAACATTAGGACTATTACAGATAATGCTCCAATGTGGTTTTTTAATACCCGTACATCCAGAAAGCAGCATGTGTCTGTTTAAAAAACTAATGGGCGATATTGGCGATAGTCAATCTATAGAAAATGAACTTTCTACCTATAGTTCCAAATTGGAAAAAATGAAATATTTCCTCAATAAGGCAGACGACCAAACCTTATTGCTAATTGATGAATTTGGATCTGGTTCTGATCCAGACTTAGGAAGTGCATTGGCTCAAGTGTTTTTAGAAAGACTAAATAGCTATAAAACTTTCGGAATTTTTACCACACACTATAATTCTATTAAAGCCATTGCTGCCTCTACAGATGGAATATTAAATGGAGCAATGCTTTTTGACAGCAAGACTTTTAATCCCGAATACCGCCTTGAGATTGGCAACCCTGGCAGTTCCTACACCTTTGAAGTTGCTCAAAAAACGGGAATAGCATCCTTTATTATTAAAGAAGCTAGAGAAAGAACAGGGAAGAGCACAATAAAAGTTGATCAACTTTTGGTTCAAATCCAAACGGATAAACTTCACTTGGAAAAAAAACGAGATCAGCTGAATAAGGAATTAGAACAAGTTCGGAAATTAGAATCTGAAAAAACAGAAACCATTACTAAGCTAGAAGAAAAACTAAATAAGCAAAGCAAAATAAACGAAGAAAACGACAGACTACTTTACTGGGGTCAGCGCTTTCAAAAATTAGTGGATAGCTGGATGGACCAAAAAAACCAAAAGGACAAAAAAGCTGTCGTAGCAAGGTTTATTGGTCTTCTAAATCAAAGAAGTGGCGAAACGGAAAAGGAAGAGAATATTGCATTATCAAAGGCCGGCCAAAAAAGAAAAAAACAATTGGAAAGGCTTATTTCTCAAGAATTAAAAGTTGGAGATAAAGTAAGACTGATTGATTCCAAAATGGAAGGCAGTATTCAAGAAATAAAAGGTGAAAAATATAGGGTTATTGTTGGAGACACCATTTCTATGACTGTAGATAGAAATAAAATTATCCCCTCTTCCGCTAAGCTGGAGACTCCTAAAAAAAGGAAAGAAAGAGCTAAGTCCTTTAATGCCAAAGTTGAAGGAAAAGCTAAAAAACAAAAAGCAGATTCTCAAAAAAAAGCCGACAAGGAAAATCCAAAAAAGAAGTCTGCTAAATCCTAAATGTTATTTTTGGCAAAAAGCTTTATAAATGGATCACAGCACAACCCCTTATTTCACCAATGACGCAGTAATAATTGGCCTTTTGGCCTTAATTTTAGGATTTGTTTTTAAAACCTCCAGTATAAAGACTGGGTTTTGGAAATCATTCTATACAGTTATTCCAGCATTACTCCTTTGCTATTTCATTCCTTCCATTTTTAATAGTCTAGGAATTATTAATGGCGAAACCAGTAAACTTTATTTTGTTGCTTCTAGGTATTTGTTGCCCTCCTCTTTAGTTTTATTAACCTTAAGTATAGACCTAAAAGAAATTTGGAAACTACGAGCCAAGGCGGGTTTAATGTTCATTGCAGGGACTGTAGGAATTATTGCTGGAGGTCCTTTAGCCATTTTAATAACTAGTGCCTTTTATCCTGAAGTTGTGGGTGGACAAGGGCCCGAAGCAGTTTGGAGAGGATTGTCTACAATTGCCGGAAGCTGGATAGGAGGAGGAGCAAATCAAGCAGCGATGTTTGAGGTTTTTAAACCAAGTTCTGACTTGTTTTCAGCAACCATTGCCGTGGATGTTATCGTAGCAAATGTGTGGATGGCTATTTTATTATTAGGAGTTGGAAAATCAAAATCAATAGATAAATTTTTTAAAGCTGATTCTAGTTCGGTTGAAAACCTCAAAGAAAAGGTAGAAAAATACCAAGCGAGTATTGCGAAAATTCCAAACCTCAGTGATATAATGGTAATTCTAGCAGTTGGACTAGGAGCTACTGGAATAGGTCATTTTTTAGCAGATTTAATATCCCCTTATATTTCTGAAAATTATCCTGATCTAGCGAGGTTTAGCCTTACAAGTGGGTTTTTCTGGTTGATTATTATTACCACCACCATTGGGGTTATTTTATCATTTACCAAGGCTCGAGAACTTGAAGGAGCTGGAGCCTCAAAAATTGGTTCTGCCATGCTCTATATTTTGGTTGCCACCATAGGAATGAAAATGGACATTCTCGCTATTTTCGAAAACCCAGGCCTTTTTGGAGTTGGATTTATTTGGATGATTTTTCATGTCCTAATTCTTTTTATCGTGGCCAAACTTATTAAAGCGCCCTTTTTCTTTGTTGCCGTGGGAAGCCAAGCCAATGTTGGCGGAGCTGCATCCGCTCCAATTGTAGCAGGGGCTTTTCATCCTTCCTTAGCTCCTATTGGAGTTCTTTTAGCTGTATTTGGCTATGCAGTAGGAACCTATGGAGCATGGTTGTGTGGAATTTTAATGCAAATGGCATCTTAGTTTTTAAATTATGAAAAAATCCCTTTTCCTTAGTTTCATTTTAATAGCTGCTATGGGTTCCCAAGCTCAACAGACTGAAAATGAATTTGACCAACAGAATATTAAAAAGATTTATACCACTGCTTTAACCGACCAATACGGTTATAAATGGTTAAAAAAACTAACGGATATTGGACCTCGATTAGCTGGTTCAGATCAAGCTACTCAGGCCGTTTTAGATTTTAAAAAATTAGCAGACTCCCTGGGCTTCGAAACCAGCCTTCAAGAAGTTCGTGTTCCTCATTGGATTAGAGGAGAAAAAGAAGAGTCTTATTATATTTTTAATGGTAAAAAAATTCTTACCAATGGTTGTGCACTAGGGGGTTCTGTAGCTACAAAAAAGAAAGGCTTAAAAGCGCAAATTGTGGAAATCACTTCTTTTGAGGAGCTGGAAGCCATGGACAAAAAAGCTCTAAAAGGTAAAATTGCCTTTTTTAATATCCCTATGGATCCCGCATTTATTTTCACTTTTTTCGCTTACGGAAATGCGGTTAAACAAAGATATGTAGGGGCCGTTGAAGCGTCTAAAAAAGGAGCGCTTGGAGTAATTGTAAGATCCTTGAGCTCTAGTGTCAATAAATATCCCCATACAGGAAGCATGACCTATGCCGATGCAAAAAAGAAAATTCCAGCAATGGCCATTAGTACTTTTGATGCCGAGCGACTTAGTAATCACTTGGTTCAAGAGCCCGGTTTAGAATTCTTTTATAAAATGTCTTGCAAATGGGGAGATAGTACTAGCTCCTATAATTTAATTGCCGACTTTAAAGGAAAGGAGAAACCAAAGGATATTATTGTGGTTGGCGGCCATATCGATTCTTGGGACCTAGGAACGGGTGCTCATGATGATGGAGCAGGAAGTATTCACGCCTTAGAATCGGCCTACCTGCTTAAAAAACTGGGATTATTACCTAAAAGAACATTGAGGGTGGTATTCTTTATGAATGAAGAATTTGGATTAAATGGAGCTATAAAATATGCTCGACAAAGTGTTAAAGACAGTGTAAATCACGTGCTAGCAATGGAATCTGATGCTGGTGGATTTTCACCTAGAGGAATCAGCATGGTGGCACCAGATTCTATTATTGACCAAATCAAAAGTTTAAGATCCCTATTAGAACCCTATGGTATCCATCAATTCAGCCAAACCGGGGCAGGAGCAGATATTGGTCAGCTTAGCAAAGAAAATACGGTAATGATAGGCATGCGTCCTGATGGGCATCGATATTTTGAGGTTCACCATTCTGCTTTGGATACTATGGAAAGTGTAAATGCTCGAGAATTGGAAATGGGCTCAGCTACTTTTGCTGCTCTAATTTATTTGCTAGATAAGTATGATATTCTTATCAGCCCTTAGGCATTCTCTCAAACTCAAATTTTAAAACCCTAGTTCTTCCCTTACTGTACACCTCAACCTGGAGGCGGTTTGTGTTCAAGAAATTATAGTAGATATAATTGGGAAAGTCATGCTCCTCATTCAAAAATAAAATATCCTTCTCAGTCGCTTTTACCTCATCAAAGCTTATTACCGATTCATTAGCATTTACCTTGGCACTATAAACCCATTTACCCTCTTTTGGGTAAATCTTTAAGGTTTCCCAAACATGCTTTTCCGAGTTTACAATCTGCATGGCCCAGCCACTAAGACTATCACCCTTCAGCTCCCATATTTCATGATGGCTGCTATCCTTTACATTTTGCCAATCTCCTTCCAACCTTTTAAGGTCAAAATTTTGGGCCGATAAGTTCAGCGATAAAAAACAGAAAGCCAAAAAGAAGTATTTCATGATTGGAATTTAGTTGAACCTTAATTCTTTCACCCAAAATTAAGGATTAGCGATTCCTCAAAACAGCCCATCCTAAAAAATTTAAGGCAGTTTTCAACATGAAGAAAATAATCACAGTAAGCAATTCTAGAGTTTTGGAACAAGAATGTGCAGAACCCAGTTCAACTTTTTTAGCTCAATTTTTTAATTTAGAAGAAGTTAATAATCAAATAGATGAAACCCATTACAAGGCCCGTTTTCAGAAATTACCTCGGCAAAGAAATCCCAAATATTAAAAGCTATGTCTCCAATTGGCTGAATCAACACCCGGATGGCCAAATTTATGTGGGCACAGATTCTAAAGCACGAGGAAAATGGGTGAAATACTCTACGGTTATTTGTCTTTGGGATGTAGGACATGGAGTTGCAGAATTATATAAAAATGAAGTGAGCCCAAAACCCCAAGATTCTTTTATTCGACTATGGGAAGAAGTAACCAAGGCGGTAAACATTGCCTCGGAACTAAAATCTCTGGCCAAAATTACGGTACATGTAGATATTAATTCTAATCCAAAATTTAGATCTCACCGTTTGTATGATGCTAGTATTGGTTTAATAAACTCTATGGGCTTTGAAGCGGCTGGCAAACCATTTTCTTGGGCGGCTACTTGTGGTGCTCACCGCCATTGCCAAAGCTAAAAATCTACTTTATTTTGACCCTTCATAAATTGTTAACAAAATATTTACCTGAAATACAGGTGGTTAAATTTTTTTTATTAACAAAAGTTAGTATCTTCGATATCCATTAAAAAAAATGGCCTCCAAATACATGAGCAGTATTAGTCAAAACATTCGATTAGATCAGTATCTCGCCAAGGAAGGACGCCGTCTAGATTTAATCAATAGGCCCAGGAAATCTGATATTTGTATTACCCCTAATCGGGCCAAAGTTTTTAGGAAATTCAACTATTCCTTTACTAAGGAGAGCCTTTAAAAGTTTATTAATTCCTTCATTTTTTCAGCTACCTTATCTGCATTTGGAATCATAGTAAATTCCAAGGTGCTGTTTAGGGGTATTGCCGGAAGGTTTTCAGATCCGATGACCATTACAGGAGCATCTAGTGATTTAAAGCATTTTTGCTGAGCCAAACTTGCTATTCCCTGAGCAAAAGAATTTGAAGCTGGTTCTTCGGTTACTACCAAACATTTTCCATGTTTTTTCACCCTTTCAAGAATTAATTCCTCATCTAAAGGGTATAAGGTCCTAAGGTCAATCACCTCCACTTGGCCCGGGAAATTTTTCATGGCAGATTTTGCCCAATACACACCCATTCCATAGGTTATCACACAAATAGAATTACCCGCCTCTATTTTATCCTCATCTGCAGAATATGCTATCCTTCCTTTCCCAAAAGGAATAACATAATCTTCGGAAGGCTCCACCGTTTTGGCATCTTCTGTACCTTTTATCTTACTCCAATAAAGTCCCTTGTGTTCGAGCATAACCACCGGATTGGGGTCATAAAATGCAGACTTCATTAGACCTTTAAGATCCGCGCCAGTGCTTGGATAGGCAATTTTTATTCCTCTAATATTCGTAAGAACACTTTCCACACTTGAGGAATGGTAAGGCCCCCCACTTCCATAGGCACCAATTGGCACACGTATTACCGCGCTTACTGGCCACTTTCCATTAGACAAATAGCAACTTCTACTTACCTCTGTAAAAAGTTGATTTAAACCTGGCCATATATAATCTGCAAACTGCACTTCTACAAATGGTTTACATCCTGCTGCGCTCATCCCAACGGTAGAACCAATAATAAAAGCTTCTTGAATTGGGGTGTTGAAGACTCTATCATCTCCAAATTTCTGCGCTAATGTTGCTGCTTCCCTAAAAACTCCTCCTAGTCTACCACCAACATCTTGTCCGTATAAAAGAGCCTCAGGATGCTGTGCCATAATCTCTTGAATTGCGAATAATGCAGCATCCACCATTACTGTTTTATCCTTTCCTTTTGGTGCTCTTTCTCCTTTTTCTTCGGTTATAGGGCTTGGTGCAAAGTCATGGTCAAATAAATCCTCTGGCCTTGGGTCTTCAGCTTCCTTTGCTCGATTGTAATCAGCCTCAACCTTTTGCACCGCCTCTTTCTGAATGTTTTGCAATTCTGCTTCATCCATACCATTGGCAAGCAAATAGTCCCAAAATTTTGGAAATGGATCTCTTGTTGCATGTTCTTCTAAATCATCTCTATACCACTCCTTTCGAACTCCAGAGGTATGGTGCCCCAAAAGTGGAACCCTAGCGTGAACCAAAAATGGTCTTCTCTCCTCTCTAACGGTTGCCATTACCTCTTGGAGGGTAGAATAGCTTTCGGCAAAATCACTTCCGTCGATACTCCTTGTTTCTATTCCCTTAAAACCTAGAGCATATTCTGCTGCATTTTGAGCTCTTGTTTCCGCAGCATTAGCGGAAATATCCCATTCATTGTCTTGAACCAGATAAATTATTGGCAATTGTTTCAAAGCTGCCATTTGCAATGCTTCGGCAATTTCACCTTCTGTCATGGCTGCATCTCCAATAGAACAAACCACCAAGGGTTTTTCCTCATGGTTCTGATTGAGCTTGTGAATTTCATTATAACGCATCCCTAGGGCTATTCCCGTTGTGGGTATAGTTTGCATTCCTGTTGCTGAAGACTGATGAATAATTTTAGGCTTATCCTCATCCTTTAAACTAGGATGACAATAATAGGTTCTACCACCAGAAAATGGATCATCCCTTTTTGCCATTAACTGTAGCATACAGTCATAAGGACTCATTCCAATGCCAAGAAGAATGGAATCATCGCGATAATAAGGTGAAACAAAATCCTGAGGTTTTAACTGAAGAGCACAAGCCAATTGAATAGCTTCATGTCCTCGTGATGTGGCATGAACATATTTAGAGGTAAATTCTTTATTCTCTTCATAAATTTCGGCCATTGCCTTTGCGGTGCACATAAGGGCAAATGCTTCTTTCAAAATATCATTGGGAATGGCAGGGACATTTGTTTTCATAAATCCATTTTCTGGTTGGCAAATATCGTAAATGGAAAATGGACTGGCGAATTCTCATTTACCAGTAAATAATGCCCTTCATATTTGCTTTAACTATTTTATTCTATGATATTTAGACAGTTTTTCCTAAAAATGGCTCCGTATTAAACCTAAATTTAAACCCAGTTTTGGTCACGATTTTTTCCTTCTGGGATTGACTAAATAGAATCTGCTCGAAAAATTTGAAGTTTATGCTCAGATATTCTCTAATTATATGCGCTCTTGTCCTTGCATCTGCCGCAAGTGCTACGCATATCATTGGAGGTAATTTAAAAGTGGAACAAGTTTCAGCCAACTCATTTTTAGTAGATCTCGCCGTTTTTAGAGATTGTGGAATTGGAGACCCTAATGACAGGTCCGATGACCCCGTTGCACTTCAGTCTAGCATCATTATTAGAGTTTATGACGCTCTAAACTACGCTCCAATTCTTACCGAAACTTTTTCTAGAGAATCTGGAGCCGCCGTTAACCTTGGAAATTCCTGCTATTCCCCTCCCAATTTATGTGTGGAAGAATATCATTTTTTTAAGCAAATAAGTCTGGCCAACAATCCAAATGGGTATATAATAGCGGCACAGTCATGCTGTAGAAACCACACCGTGCTTAATTTGGTAGAACCTGGCCAAACAGGAATTACCTGGCAGGCCAGCATCCCAGATCCCGCTTTAACAAATTCTAACTCCAGCCCAGATTTAGGGGCCTATCCATCTTTGGGATTTCTCTGCCTTTTAACAGATTTTCAAATTGATTTATCGGCTACAGATATGGACGGTGATAGTTTAACCTACGAACTAATTACTCCTTATAATGCCCCTTCACCGAGCAACTCCAATCAAAATGCTTATTCGGTTCCTCCTTTTCAAAAAGTAAATTGGAAGCAAGGATATTCAGCCCAAAATGCTATTCATGGCAATCCTTCATTACAGTTAAATATTGAAAATGGCATGCTCAATTGCAAAGCTTCCCAGCAAGGTGTTTATGCCTTTGCCTATAGAGTAAGTGAATATAGAAATGGCCAAAAAATAGGGGAAATTGTAAGAGACCTTCAATTGGAAGTTCTGAACTGCAACCCTGGTGCAAAGCCAGAAATTGTGGAACCTAGTTTTGATGTATATAATATGAACGCTAATGAAGAATTATGCCTCGACTTTTATGCATTAGACTCAAATTTAGTGGACACCCTTTATTTTGAAGCCATTTATTCAGGTAGTGTAATGGACTATGTTGACGGACCGGAAGATTTTTATAGAGTAGGCTTTGGCAGTGCTGGAGGACAAGTATGCTGGAAACCAAATTGTTTGGGAATGATAGGAGACCAAACCTTACATATTGAATTAAAATTGAAGTCTTTGGGTTGTTTTGCACCTCAGCATGCTAGCAAACATATAGACGTTTTTATAGAAAACCCTGAAATGGATATTAATAGCCTTTTCCCCAATATATTTACACCAAATGGAGATAAAATCAATGACTATTTTCAACCTTCAGAAATTTCCGAAAGTGAATGTTTAGAATATCTACATTATAAAATTTATAACCGATGGGGGGAGTTGCTTTTTGAAACCGATCAAAATTCGGGATACTGGGATGGAAGTTATGATGGTAAGCCTGTTAGCGAAGGCGTTTACTATTATGTAGCTAGTGGAACCTTTCTCGGCAAAGTTTTTAATTTTTCCAATCATATTACCCTAGTAAGGTGAAGGCATTTATTTTAGTAATTTTCAAGTTTTCAAATAATTATCCATGAAATATTTCGATTCCGATTTCCTTAACTTTTTTATTGAACTAGCAGCAAACAACCACAAAGCCTGGTTTGATGAAAACCGAAAGCGCTATGAAAAATCGGTGAAAAAACCTTTTGAGAATTTTGTAAATGCCTTAATTCTTGAAATTCAAAAAGACGATCCTTCTGTGCAGATAAAAGCCAAAGACGCAATTTTTAGAATTAATAGAGATATTAGGTTTTCAAAGGATAAATCCCCTTATAAACTGGACCGAACCGCAGCTATTTCTCCAAAAGGCAGAAAAGATCACTCAGACCCTGGTTTTTATGTTAGTCTTGGGCCAGAGAAATTAATGGTGGGTGGCGGAGCATACGCCCTCCCCCCAGAAACTTTAATGAAGCTTAGAACTTATATTATGGCTCATCCCAAAGAGTTTGAAACGTGTATAAATGACAAAGGCTTTAAATCTACCTATGGTGAACTAAAGGGAGAGGAAAATAAAAGACTTCCCAATAAAGATTTAATGGAAGCGGCCAAAAGCCAACCTCTTTTACTTAGAAAACAGTTTTATTATATGGCTGAAAGCGATGCTGATCTGGTTTTGAGTGATAAACTATTGGAGCACTGTATGAGTCAATATCAAAAAGGGAAAATAATGAAAACCTTCCTCAGAAAGGCGATGAGCCTGTAGCTTTAGTCTAAAATGTGGACTTCCGTTCTACGGTTTTTCTGCCTTCCTTCTTCTGTGCTATTGTCTGCAATTGGTCTGGATTCACCATAGCCCTTGGCAACTATCCTCGTGGCTTTTATGCCTTTGGAGATTAAATAATTCCGAACCCTATCCGCCCTTTTTTGAGAAAAGTTAAGGTTTGATTTTTCCTCCCCTATATCATCGGTATGACCAGCAATTTCAATTTTAATTTGTTTTTTGAGCTTTAAATAATCCACCAATTCATTAAGTTCCGAATAGGAATCTTTGGTGAGACTTGCTTTTCCAGATTCAAAATGTACATGGTCGAGGCTAAAACTTTTTCCAGGTTCAAACTGAATATCAATGGTGAAAGTGACTTTCTGTCCTTCTTTAATTTCTGGAATTTCTATTTCCGAATACTCTTCATCTTTAGAAAAACCCTTAATTTTAATTTGATAGGTTCTAGCGCCTTGCAATTGGATTTCAAAGCTACCATTAGCCTTTGTAAGTCCCTCTAATACTTTCCCAGATTCCTTATCAATAAATAGAATTATTTCAGCTTCTCTAGGCTTATTTTCAAAATCACTAACATTTACAATAGCCTTTGCGCTAGGCTTTTCCTCCTGACTATAAGTTGGAGAAATGCCGAATAAATAAAATAGAGCAATTAATAGAGATATTCGAGTCATGGTTTTTTGGTTTATCGGCTAAAGGACATAGGCCCTAATTTCATTATACCATAAACAAACGAGATTTTAATTCTAAAGCTTATATCTCGGGGCTTTTAATTTTCCTCTGATCTGAAATGAACTTTTTATTTTTTCATAATTTAATGAATTGGCTTTTATTTTTTTAGCTAAAAATTGAAGCCCTATAGTATCGCCAACCCAGCTCCCAGTGGTTTTGGCTCTCTCTATAAAATGAATTCTTACTTTTGGTTAAGCCTTTATTAAAATGAAAAAAATCAGCCTTAGTATACTACTTATTTCAGGATTCGCATTACTGTTTTTTTCCTCTATAAACTCTGAATCCCATGAAATGGAATTAACAAACACCATCACTAACAGTATGACTGACTCATTGTATTATCATGAAATTCCAGCTCCTCCCTCAAGTATTTCGGCTGCAAATATTTTAGCAAGAACTGTGGATGGCTTGGGTTATCGTTTTTATTGGGCCACTGAGGGCTTAGATGACAAGAGCTTAGATTTTGACCCTGGCAATGGCAATAGAAGTCCTAGAGAAATGATGGACCACTTTGTAATACTTTCCGAAATGGTTTTGAACGCCTTAAATCAAAAGCCAAATATTCGTCCTCGGCCAGGTGAAGGAGGTAGTTTTGAAGAAAAGCGAAAAAAAACTTTAAGCAATCTGTGGAAATCAAGCCAAATTCTGCGAAATATGAAAGATTCGGATTTGGAAAATTGCAAGCTTATTTTTCAAAGGGAAGAATCTACTAGTGAGCTTCCTTTATGGAATGTAATCAATGGTCCACTAAGTGATGCGATTTATCATACAGGACAAATCGTTTCTCAGCGCAGGTCTGCTGGCAATCCCATCCATCCTGGAGTAAGTGTATTAATGGGAAAAACCAAAATGAAAAACTAATTTCTTTATTCCTTAATAAACCTAAAAGCTCTATCGGATTCAGCTTTTAATCGGATAAGGTATTGTCCTCTTTTTAAATCACTTAAATCATATTCTTTTTGATCCGAAGCTTCATATTCCCTCACCTTTAAACCTAGCATATTATAAATTTCTAATCCTTGATGTGCATCATCTTCAAATTCCAATTTCAAAATATCTAAAACAGGGTTTGGAAAAATCTGAATGAGCTGTTTATTGGATTCGATAAGGGAGGTTTTATTATCACATGAATCATTTTTTAAATAGTCATATTCACCAATTCCCCACTTGGCCAAACTATCATATACCACCAGCTTAACCGCCTGTTTTATTTTGGCAGCGGTAGAGTCTGGAATCATATAATTTTTAGTTACGGGCCTTGGATCTTTTCTAAATATCGAGGTGTAAAAACACATTGCCACAGCATAAGAACCTTCAAAAGAGGGGTGGCTTTCATCGGCTTGATATAATTCAATATCTGGATAATTTTCGCGAATATATCTCCATACCGCCCCTGCTGGTGATACTTCAGAATTATTCATTTGTGCCATAATTCTATATCGAGATTGCAATACACTGTCCATTCCTAAATAGGTTGCGGTATAAGGCCATGTTGAAGTGGAAAACATTCCGTTTTTTCTTCCCCATGTCATATAAAAAAGAACCGTAGCACAGGGATTCAATGCTTTACATAAGGAATCTACCAAGTGTGGAGTTTGGTAATTATAATTCATAACGGCTGGGAACTGACTTTGATCTTGTAAAACCACATAATCCCAATTTCCGAGAGATAGTTTTTGTAGCGAAACTGTATTTGAAAAATGCCCTCCCATGGTAAAACCTCCTGGAGCATTAACATCATATTCCAAACTGTCTCCAACAGATAGCGCAATTAATTGAACCATTTGAGGCATATTATTGGAATAGGTATAACTATTTCCTAAAAACAAAGCGCTTCTACTTTTGGTCTGGGAAAAGAGAAGGCCGGTAGAAAACAAGAGAACTATTAGTAGGTGGTTTTTCATTTAGAATGTTTTTTATCAAATCCTTTCCAACTTAAATATACAGGGTTCTATGCAGGGAAAGTACAGCATTAAATGCTGATTTTTGAATTCATAAAAAAGTCGGTAGCTGTTTGGGCAGTTGATGGTTTTTGTAGAATCTGAAAAAGTGCTGGAACTTGGGCTCTGAGCATCGGTTGAAAGTGAGCAAATTTCTCCATTGGAATAAACACTGTCATTGCTAAAAAACTCAAATGTTTTTTGGCTGTTAGCAGCTTGAAATGTGCCACTTCCATCTCCAGGGTCTGAGTAGGTTTCTATCAATTTCCATTTGCCAATTAGTGAATTATTCTCCGCTTCTTTTGGTGTTTCAACTTCATTTGATTTTGAGCAGGAAAGTGCCAGAAGGGAAAAGGCAATTCTCAATAAGCCCTTTTTCATAGTTTCTTTTTTTACCCTTGTATGATGATGAATTAAGACATGAAGTTGCGTCTCTATAAAGATAACTGTCTTCTAATTTGCGGAGTAAGACTTTGGCTCGCTTTAAATTCGGAGGAAAATGCATCATTCATTATAAATATCAGACTGGCTTTTGAACCCTTGCGAATTTCCTTGATGTATTTTTTGTTGATTAATACTGCCCTGTGGATTCTGATGAAATCTGAGCCTAATTTTTTTTCATAATCTGTTAAGGAACCGGATAGCAGGTGGGTTTTGCCAACTTTGTCTGAAAGGTTCAAATATTTATCCTCTGCTTTTATAAAAACAATATCCTTTGTCGGCACCAAAAACAGCCTGTCTCCTAAACTTATGCTTACGGTTTCCAAGGTTGGCTCAATCAGTTGCCTTAGCAAATTTTCAATATTATTTTCCTTTGGCTCCATCTCCAAACTCAGAAGTTTTGCAATGCTTTTTTCCAGCCTTTTTTCTTCAATGGGTTTTAATAGATAGTCTATGGAGTTTTCTTCAAAAGCTTTAATAGCATATTGATCGAAGGCAGTGATAAATATTATTTTGGGTTGTTTAGAGATTTTTTGGAGCATTTCAAAACCATTGAGAACAGGCATTTGAATATCTAGAAAAACAAGATCTGGCTCTAAATCTTTAATAGCATTTAGGCCCTCTTCACCATCGCTAGCCTCGCCAATTATTTGAATTTGCTCTTCAAATTTTTGAAGCAGCTTTCTCAGCCTTGTTCTGGCTAGTGGCTCATCATCTATAATAAGGCATTTATACATTTTCCAGTTCTTTATTATTTTGATTTAAGGAAATATAAACGCACTTTTCGCTACCATTATTAAAACCCAATTGGTGTCCATCCGGATAAAGAAGTTTTAATTTATCGTAGGTGCTTTTTAATCCATAACCAAGTTTTTTAGGCACTGGAAAATCTGGACCATTGTCGTAAACTTTAATTTCTAAAAGACCATTTACTTTTTGGATTTGAACTTTTAATTTTCCTTTTTTGATTTTGGAAAGCGCGTGTTTAATCGCATTTTCTACCAAAGGCTGCAATAGAAATCTGGGGATTTTCTCTTGGTAAAGGTCTTTATCTACATCCAGTTCATAGGCAAGGTTTTCTCCAAACCTCACCTTTTCAATATTTAAATAAATCTCAACAATATTTAGCTCTTCCTCAATACTTACAAAATTAGTTTCTTGAGAATTTAAACTATAGCGAAACAATTCTGAGAGGTTTACCACCATGTTTTCAGCACCTTTGGGATCAATGGAAATAAGACTGGCTATAGAGTTGAAGGAGTTGAATAGGAAATGTGGGTTTATCCTCGACTGCAAAGCATGCAATTCTGCCTGAACCTTTAATTGTGTAAGCTTTTCCTGTTCTACTTCCTTCTCGTCAATGATGCTGTTGAGGCGGTCTAGTCTCCTTCTCCATATCAAAGCTGGTAGGGCAATTACCAGGGCAATAAAACTATAGGTAATCACATTCGTCCATAGTGGATCGGCTTTAAAATCTCCTAAAACAATATGATCATCGTCAATATACCCTAATGAGGCATAAAAAAATTCCAAGCCAGTACTTACCAGTGCTACTCCAGCCACAGCAAAAAACAGCCTATAGAAAATATATTTCCAACTGGTTTTCCATTTTTCATCCAAAAGCAAAGTCCCGAATAAAACAGCGTTAAGGCCTGCAAGTGGCAAGAAAAAGATATCACTCAGCCAAACCATTTCGGCCAGGAATATTTCATAGGAGCCAATTTCAGGATTTAATCCGTGATCAATTAAAATTAAAAGGAGGTTCAGCCCAAAAAATGTGATTATTATGGGAAGCTGCTTCTTGTGCTGCTCTAGCCACTTTTTGGGGAAGCTTTGTTTTGGGTTTATTTTCAAACTACAAATTATTTTTTAGGCACTCTAAAGTTCCCATTAGGTTGCATAAAGGTTAGGGCTTTTACTTCTCCATCTTTTACATCAAATTGTACCGAATAACCTTCTAAACCATCCAAAACAAATTTATCATCTCCGGTGGCTTTCAGGCTATATTCTGGCTGTCCAGGGACAAACAACTTCAGACCTTCTTCCTTAATATAAACTTTTGCAGATGCTCCACCTAGGTCGTATTCACCGGTGTATTTTTCCAATTCGTTGGCTTCTATTTCAACTTCTTCGATTTGTCTTTTAAATAGCAATGGGTCAAGACCAGCTTCTACACTTATTCGGATTCCGTCAATTTCCCCTACTGTATTGCTACTAAAATTAAACATGAAGCCCCCACCGGAAGAATTGCTATCCACTTCTTCTCCTTTTTCTATAGGTTCAAAAATATCATAATGAAAATGGTTTAAATACCAGGTTTCATCTGGAAGCTTGGCAAATAAGGAATCCTCTTTTACTAAAATTCGAATTTTTCCATATCCAGGATGAGAAAACAAGCCCGCATATTCTTCTATTTTGTGGGAGGGTTTTGTGTTTTTTACTCTAATAGAAGATCCCTCATCTACATTTTCATCCTCTTTCTTCTCTTTTTTAGATTCTTGAGCTTTGATTAATCCCTCTTCCCACTCTACAGATTTTAATCCTAACATTTTGTCTGCGATAATATTTCTTACGATAGAAGGCACAGCAGAACCATTCTGATTTACTAAAACTATTATCCCAATACTGTCGTTTGGAAAAAAACAAACATTAGCTGAAAAGCCATTAATATTTCCACCATGTTCTACTCTAACATGGCTATTATAGGAGCTTAGAAACCATCCAAAGCCATAGTTTCCAAAATTATAATTTGCCCTTTTGGCGCTAGGTAAGCTCGATTTGGAAATCATTTGTGAGCTTATAGCCTCCCTTCTATATTCTTCTGGGATTATCTGATTTCCTTGAAATTTCCCCTTGTTAATCCAGGCCATTGTCCAGTTGGCCATTTCCAGAACATTACTATTAATACTTCCCGCTGGAGCCATTCCTCGAATTCGGTAATAATCTTGGGCGAAAATTCCCTTTTTGCTAGTGTAGCCATAGCCTTTGGCAATATTATCTTCCTTCAGTAATTCATTAATATGAAGATTGGATTTAGACATTTTTAGTGGCTTAAAAATGTTTTCTCTAATATTCTCTTCCCAGCTTTTACCCGTAATTTTTGCACCTAAAGAGCCTGCTGCTAAATACATGAAGTTATTATATTGAAATCCCTGCCTTACCGTTAAAGTTGGTTCGTGATATTGAATCCTTGCTAAAAGGCTATCTGGTGAATTGCTAGGAAACATATACCAAGAAATATCATGCCTAGGCAACCCGGTTCTATGGCTAAGCATATCGCGAATAGTAATCGACGAATTCATTTGAAGGTTATAGAATTTCAGTTTGGGTAAATACTCCCTTGGGCTGGCATCTAAATCCAATTTTTCTTGCTCCTGCAACTGGCCTAAAAGGGCTCCTGTAAAAGCTTTAGTGCAAGACCCAATGGCAAAAAGTGTTTCAGTGTCTACCTTTTTTTTGTTTTCATAATCTTTAAATCCAAATCCTTTTGAATAAATGATTTTATCCTTTTCTACAACGGCAACAGCCATTCCAGCACAATTAGCTAAATCCATAACCTTTTGAATTCTCTTTTCCAGTTTGGCAACTTTTCTACTATTCTGAGCTTTAAGTGAAAAGGTAAATAGAAAGGCAATGGCTAATATTAGGACTTTAGGATTTTTTTGATTTTGATAATACATATAGTAAGGGTTTGGTTATTATGATAATTTAAAAATACTGAAACAATGATAGCGCTAGAGAAACACAAGGGCAAAAGATTTTAGATCAAAAAAGAAATAAGCTGATAAAGCAAGAATTTGTGCAATGGAAATATATCCGCTCGCAAAAAACGAGGTGTTTTCTTCACTATTCATCTAAATT
Organism: uncultured Cryomorphaceae bacterium; assembly: GCA_963976435.1. GTDB lineage: Bacteria > Bacteroidota > Bacteroidia > Flavobacteriales > Schleiferiaceae > CAKZNE01. The sequence continues at coordinate 158,043 of CAXBKQ010000006.1, forward strand.
CCTCCATAAAACGATTGAGCGTTGGAAGGCCGTGGAGGTCCTATTAAATAAAGTTACTTTTGCAGAAATAAATATTTTAAGGTGAGCAGTTTTAAGGACTTGGGTATTAGTTCCAAATTAATAAAAGGGTTAAAGGAATTAAACATTATTGAACCCACAGAAATTCAGTCAGAGGTAATTCCTATTCTGTTGGAAGGGCCAATTGATTTGGTTGGTCAAGCACAAACGGGAACGGGGAAAACAGCCGCTTATGGACTACCTCTTATACATAGAATAGACCCAAGGCAGGATGTAATCCAAGGCTTGGTGCTTTGTCCTACAAGAGAGTTGGGGCAGCAGGTAGCCAAGCAGCTTTTTAAATTCACCAAATACACTGAAAAAATATTTACAGAGGCCGTTTATGGCGGGGCTCCAATTGATAGACAAATAAGTGCTTTACGGAGGACCACTCATATAGTTGTAGCTACACCTGGTAGACTATTAGACCTTTTGGAGCGAAAGGCTTTGGATCTTTCTCATGTTAAAACTGTGGTATTAGACGAGGCGGATGAGATGCTAAGCATGGGCTTTAAAAAGGACTTGGATCAAATTTTAAAATCTTTGGCTTCAGCCCAGTGTAAATGGCTTTTTTCTGCGACAATGCCTGCCGGTATTCGCCAAATAGTAAACGAGCATTTACGTGAAAATGCTCACCGAATTGAGGTGGCTGGGCATAATACTCTCAATAAAAATATCAAACATCAATATTTACTTTGCGATGAATCGGAAAAGCTTTATTGGCTGCAAAAGCTGATAAAAGATGATGCTGACAAAAGGGGAATTGTTTTTTGTAAAACCAAAGCCGCAACTCAAAAACTCGCCAAGCAATTGCAAGCTAAAAATATTTCTGCAGATGCTATTCACGGTGATCTTTTGCAAAAAGAAAGAGATAAGGTAATGCGAGCTTTTAAAAATGAAAGTTTGCAGATTCTGGTGGCTACCGATTTAGCCGCTAGAGGATTGGATGTTGAGGATTTAGCCTATGTGGTTCACTATCAGTTGCCCGACCAGGACGAATATTTTACTCACCGAAGTGGTAGAACCGCTAGAGCTGGGAAAGAAGGGATTTCATTGTGCTTACTAAGCTCGAATGAAATGAAGCAAATTCAGCATTTCGAAAAGGTGTTTGGAATATTCTTTTTACAGGTTACTACGGTTTAATCCAGCTAGCCTTTTTGTCAAAAAAAAATGCGCCCATTGAAAATCAATAGGCGCTGCATAAAGGTTTTTTTTACTGTTTAGACTAGTTTTTCACATCTCCAAAATCATATACGAAACCAACACCTATTACTTCTTTAAATTGGGTTCTTGGAGCATCTGCATTCCCGTCGTTATTTGTATCAAATTTCACATCGTGATCATAAATAAGATTAAAGGAAACGTTGGCGCTTATATATTTATTCACTTTTAGGAAAAACAATACTTCACCATTAACATCTACAAACTGGAATGGGTTTTCCAAATAATTACTAAAAAGGCCCAATCTGGATTGCATTTTCACATTTTTTACAATCCCCGTTTTATAAGTAGCATTTAAGGATGCACCACCTTCACCTCTAAATTTTTCACCTGGTTCTACTCCAAAAGCTCCCATTGTGGAAAGCCTGGTGTCGTTTACAATGGTGAATTTCGCTGTTAAGGGAGAAAGAAATAAATCAAATTTTTCATTTGGTTTATAAGTAAAACCCAGACCTAACTGAGTATATGCCGGTGCAAATAATCCTGAAACTTTAAGGCTATCTTCGGTAGTGCCTGGCTCAGAATATCCATTCGTAAATTGTGTTCTAAAATTAAAAATCCCAGAGAAGCTCCAGTGCTTTCTAAAACTACGATCTACTCTTGAGTTTAGCTCCAGGCGATCATCTGTTTTATTGTAAACACTTTCCTGAAAACTCAAACCATAGGCCATATCCAATTGGTTTTTCCATGCCCATTTTCCTTTTTCATAATTGGCAAATAAACTTACCAAACCATTGGTGGTAACGGAGTTTGTTCCTCCAGCTTGCCAGTTGCTATAGGCTGCTTGGCTAAATTGCAAATTGAAATTTCCTCCTGTTTTCCAGGTGGTATCTGTTTGGGAATATCCTATGAGGCTTAGTAAACAAGCGCTTAATAACAGTCCTATTCTTTTCATAATTTAAAATTAGGTTTTAAGGGCTGGCAAAACTAATCTCTTGTCTTTGTAATTATAAGACCATTCGACCAAGTCCCTGCTATTTTGGTTTAATTGATATTATTTGCTTTTAAATTTAGCAATTGCATTTTTTGTAAAATCGGATAATACCAATTTTCCACTCATAGCA